>CAIJPE010000120.1 GCA_903822435.1 uncultured beta proteobacterium
CATCCACCAGCACCAGGGACCCGTCTTCGGCCACCACCGCATCGCCGCCGCGCAGCACGGCGCCGCGGGGCAGGAAGAAGCCGATCTGCCGGCCCAAGGAATCCACGGTGTCGAAGCGGCTCTTCTGCCGCAGGTCCCAGCCCAGCTGGACATGCGCGGCTCGCTTGAGCAGGGCCGGCGCCAGGCCGCGGCTGCCGGGGATGATCTTGTTGGCGGTGAGCATGGGTGGAGGCTCCGGGGTGGACGCGCAGGGCCGGGGAGGGCGAATGCAGTGACATGCCCGGGCCCGGCCCGTGGCCCCGTCAGAACAGGAAGTACTTCTGCGCCAGCGGCAGCACCGTGGCCGGATCGCAGGTCAGCAATTGCCCGTCGGCCCGGACGCGGTAGGTTTGCGGGTCGATCTCCATCACCGGCGTGGCCCCGTTGTGCACCATGTCGGCCTTCTTCACGCTGCGGCAGCCGTGCACGGCCGAAAGGTGCTTCTTCAGGCCGAGCTGCTCGCCGATCTGGTTGCGCAAGGCCGTGTGGCTGACGAAGGTGAGCGAGGTGGACTGCTTCACCCGCCCGTAGCTGCCGAACATCGGCCGGAAGTGCACCGGCTGCGGCGTGGGGATGCTGGCATTCGCGTCGCCCATCAGCGCCGCGGCGATGAATCCGCCCTTCAGGATCAGGCTGGGCTTGACGCCGAAGAACGCCGGCCGCCAGATCACCAGGTCGGCCCACTTGCCCACCGCGATGCTGCCCACCTCGTGGCTGATGCCGTTGGCGATGGCCGGGTTGATGGTGTACTTGGCGATGTAGCGCTTGATGCGGGTGTTGTCGTTGCGGTCCGTGTCGCCCGGGAGCGCCCCACGCTGGCCCTTCATCTTGTGCGCCGTCTGCCAGGTGCGGATGATGACTTCGCCCACCCGGCCCATGGCCTGGCTGTCGCTGCTCATCATGCTGATGGCGCCCAGGTCGTGCAGCACGTCTTCGGCCGCGATGGTCTCGCGGCGGATGCGGCTTTCGGCGAAGGCCAGGTCTTCGGCGATGGACGGGTCGAGGTGGTGGCACACCATCAGCATGTCCAGGTGCTCGTCCACCGTGTTGGCGGTGTAGGGCATGGTGGGGTTGGTGCTGCTGGGCAGGAAGTTGGGCTCGCCCACCACGCGCAGGATGTCGGGCGCGTGCCCGCCGCCGGCGCCTTCGGTGTGGAAGGCGCACAGCGTGCGGCCCCGCGTGGCGGCGATGGTGTCTTCGACGAAGCCGCTCTCGTTGAGGGTGTCGCTGTGGATGGAGACCTGCGTGTCGGTCACCTCGGCCATGGTCAGGCAGTTGTCGATGGCCGCGGGCGTGGTGCCCCAGTCTTCGTGCAGCTTCAGGCCGATGGCGCCGGCGGCGATCTGCTGGCTCAGTGCCTCGGGCTTGCTGGCGTTGCCCTTGCCCAGGAACCCGAGGTTCATCGGGAAGTCCTCGGCAGCCTGCAGCATGCGGTGCAGGTTCTCGGGGCCGGGCGTGCAGGTGGTGGCAAAAGTGCCGGTGGCCGGGCCCGTGCCGCCGCCGAGCATGGTGGTCACGCCGCTGGACAGGGCCTCTTCGATCTGCTGCGGGCAGATGAAGTGGATGTGGCTGTCGATGCCGCCGGCCGTGACGATCATGCCTTCGCCGGCGATGATCTCGGTGCCCGGGCCGATGACGATGTCCACGCCGGGTTGCACGTCGGGGTTGCCGGCCTTGCCCAGGGCGGCGATGCGGCAGCCCTTGATGGCGATGTCGGCCTTGACGATGCCCCAGTGGTCGATGATGAGCGCGTTGGTGATGACGCAGTCGGCCGCCTCATGGGCGCCCGGGCCGTTGACCACCTGGCTCTGGCCCATGCCGTCGCGGATGGTCTTGCCGCCGCCGAACTTCACCTCTTCGCCATAGCCGCCGGCGCGCAGGGTGTAGTCCTGCTCGACTTCGACGATCAGGCCGGTGTCTGCCAGGCGCAGGCGGTCGCCTGCGGTGGGGCCGAACATCTCGGCGTAGGCGCGTTTTCCGATGGTTCTCATGGGTGGGACCTCAGACCGCGCCGTTGACGAGACCGCGGAAACCCCAGACCTGGCGCAGCCCGGCATAGGCCACCAACTGCACGGTGCGTTCCTGCCCCGGCTCGAAGCGCACGGCCGTGCCGCTGGCAATGTTCAACCGCATGCCGCGCGCGGCCTGGCGGTCGAAGTGCAAGGCCGCGTTGGTCTCCGCGAAGTGATAGTGCGACCCGACCTGGATCGGCCGATCTCCGGTGTTGGCCACCACGACCGTCAGCGTGGGCCGGTCCGGATTGAGCACATGCTCGCCGTCGTCGATGAGGAGTTCGCCAGGGATCATTGGGGCGCCTTCATGCAATCGGTTGGTGCACGGTCACTAGTTTGGTGCCGTCGGGGAACGTGGCTTCCACCTGGATCTCACTCACGATCTCGGGCACGCCTTCCATGACGTCCTCCCGGCCCAGGACCGCCTTGCCCTCGCCCATCAACTGCGCCACGGTCTTGCCGTCGCGTGCGCCCTCCATGATGGCCGCGCTGATGAGGGCGATCGCCTCGGGCACGTTCAGCTTGAGGCCGCGGGCCTTGCGCCGTTCGGCCAGCAGGGCGGCGGTGAAGATGAGGAGCTTGTCCTTCTCGCGCGGGGTCAGGTCCATGGGGAGGCTCAGAGCACGATGGGTGCCACGATGCTAACGCGAAGGACGGGCACGCCGGCCCGCCCGGCAGGGTGATGGCGCACTCCGTGCATGATTCGTCCCCAGCCATGGACGCCGCCGCCCCACCCGCCAGCCTGCCGCCGGGCCCGATCCCGCCTGCGCCGCAGCAGCGCGTGATCAAGGTGCGGCGCGATTACAACGCCTGGGTCGCCAGCGAGACGCTGGAAGACTACGCGCTGCGTTTCACGCCGCGTTCGTTCCGCAAGTGGAGCACCTGGCGCGTGGCCAACACGGCCATCGGTGGCGCAGCGTCGTTCCTGGTGCTGGAGGCCGTGGGTGGCACCTTGTTGCTGCAGGTCGGCTTCATCAACGCGGCGCTGGCCATCCTGGCCACCGGGTTGATCATCTTCGCCGCTGGCGTGCCCATCAGCATCTACGCCGCGCGCCACGGCCTGGACATGGACCTGCTCACCCGCGGGGCCGGCTTCGGCTACATCGGCAGCACGATCACCAGCCTGATCTACGCCAGCTTCACCTTCATCTTCTTCGCGCTGGAGGCCGCCATCATGGCCTACGCGCTGGAGCTGGCCTTCGACATTCCGCCGGCCTGGGGCTACCTGTTGTGCGCGCTGGTGGTGGTGCCGCTGGTCACCCATGGCGTGACGGCCATCAGCCAGCTTCAGGTGTGGACCCAACCGCTGTGGCTGTTGCTGCTGGTGTGGCCTTACGTTTACGTCTTCCGGTCGCAGCCCACGCTGCTGCACGACCTGCAGGGCTACGCCGGGATCAACGGCAATGGCGGCCACTTCGACCCCTTGCTGTTCGGCAGCGCGCTGACGGTGGGCATCGCGCTCATCACGCAGATGGGCGAACAGGCCGACTACCTGCGCTTCATGCCCGAGAAGACGGCGGCCAACCGCGGACGCTGGTGGTTCGGGGTGCTGGTGGGCGGGCCGGGCTGGGTGGTGCCGGGCGTGATCAAGATGCTGGGCGGCGCACTGCTGGCCTACCTGGCGCTGACGCTGGCCGTGCCGGCCGACCGAGCGGTGGACCCCAACCAGATGTACCTGGCCGCCTACGAGACCGTGTTCTCGCACTACGGCTGGGCCGTGGCGGCCACGGCCGTGCTGGTGATCGTCTCGCAGCTGAAGATCAACGTCACCAACGCCTACGCGGGCTCGCTGGCCTGGAGCAATTTCTTCGCCCGCGTCACCCACAGCCACCCGGGCCGCGTGGTGTGGGTGGTCTTCAACACGCTGATCGCCCTCATGCTGATGGAGATGGAGGTCTTCCGCGCCATCGGCGGCGTGCTGGGCCTGTACAGCAACATCGCCATCAGCTGGATCATGGCGGTGGTGGCCGACCTCGTGGTCAACAAGCCACTGGGCCTGAGCCCCAGGGGCATCGAGTTCAAGCGCGCGCACCTCTACGACATCAACCCTGTCGGCGTCGGCGCGATGGGTGCCGCCTCCGTCCTGTCGGTGCTGGCCTACCTGGGCGTTTTCGGCGCGGCGGCCCAGGCCTTCTCAGCGGTGATCGCCATGTCCGTGGCCTTCATCGCCGCCCCGCTGATCGCCTGGGGTACCAAGGGGCGGTACTACATCGCCCGTCAGTCGTCGGCCGACGGCGCCTACCTGGGCGCCCGGCTGGGCGGCCCGGCCGGGCGTGCGCTGGCCGGCGCCGATGGGCCCGCCGCGGGCCAGAGCCGTTGCGTGATCTGCGAGCGCCCCTATGAGGCCGAGGACATGGCCGGCTGCCCGGCCTACGGCGGCCCCATCTGCTCGCTGTGCTGCTCGTTGGATGCGCGCTGCCACGACCTGTGCAAGCCCGAGCCGGCGCGCGCCCCGGTGCAGTTCGCGGCGCTGCTGCGCCGCCTGACGCCGCGCGCCTGGTGGCCGCAGCTGGACACCGGGCTGGCGCGCTATCTCTTGCTGATGGCCGTGCTGGCGCCGCTGCTGGGCGGGCTGATGTTCGGGCTGTACCAGGCCGGCCTGCGCGAGCTGGGCGACGATGCCGCCGACCTCGCGCCCGCCCTGGGCAGCGCGCTGCTCAAGACCTACTGCACGCTGTTGCTGGCCGCCGGCATCATCGGCTGGTGGCTGGTGCTCACGCAGATCAGCCGCCGCGTGGCCCAGGAGGAGTCCAACCGCCAGACCGAGGCCCTGGTGCGCGAGATCGATTCTCACCGCCGCACCGACGAGCAGCTGCAGCGCGCCAAGCAGGCCGCCGATGCCGCCAATCAGGCCAAGACGCGCTACATCTCGGCCATCAGCCACGAGCTGCGCACGCCGCTGAACAGCATCCTGGGCTATGCACAACTGCTGGACGAAGACCCCACGTTGCCCACGCACCGCAAGCAGGCCGTGGGAGTGATCCGCCGCGGCGGCGAGCACCTGCTCAGCCTGCTCGAGGGCACCCTGGACATCGCCCGCATCGAGGGCGGCAAGCTGGCGCTGGAGCCACGCCCGCTGCGCCTGCGCCAGACGCTTCTGCAGATCGTGCAGATGTTCGAGCTGCAGGCCATGAGCAAGGGCCTGCGCTTCGAGCACGACATCGAAGGGGCCCCGGATCTGGTGCGCGCCGACGAGCGCCGGCTGACCCAGATCCTGATCAACGTGCTGGGCAACGCCGTCAAGTTCACCCAGTCCGGGCGGGTGAGCTTCCGGGCCCTGCACCTGCGCGAAATGGCGATCTTCGAGGTCGAGGACACGGGCCCGGGCATCGCCCCGCAGGACATCGAGCGCATCTTCGAGCCCTTCTCGCGCGGCGGCCACGCCGTGGGCGCCGCAGTGGGCCCGGGCGCCGGCGGCACGGGCCTGGGCCTGACCATCGCCAAGATGCTCACCGATTTGATGGGTGGCGAGATGACGGTCTCGTCCCGGCAGGCCACGGCCGAAGGTGGGGGCAGCGGCACGCTGTTCCGCGTCCGGTTGTTCCTGCCCGAATTGCAGGCCGGCCGGGTGCCCCTGCCGCCACCGCCGCGCTTGGGCTATGCCGGGTCGAAGCGGCGCGTGCTGGTGGTGGACAACGAAGAGGTCGACCGGACGCTGCTGGCGCGTCGGCTGGAGGCGGTGGGCTTCGAGGTGCTGCAGGCCGGTTCGGGCGAAGCGGCCCTGGCGCTGCTGGGCGAAATGCCGGCCGACGCCATCCTCATGGACCTGGCCATGCCCGGCATCGACGGCTGGGAGACCCTGCGCAGCATCCGGCGCCTGGCCTTGAGCACCGCGCCGGCGGCGATCGTGTCGGCCAATGCCTTCGACAAGGGCCTGGAGAACGACGTGGGCATCACCCCGGCCGACTTCATCACCAAGCCCGTGCGCCTGGAAGAGTTGCTGGACTGGCTGGGCCACCGCCTGTCGTTGCAGTGGCTGGCCACGGCGCCGCCTCCGCCCCCGCCACCCACCGGCCCGCCGGCCGTGGCACCCTCCCGGGCGCATCTGCTGGCGCTGCGCGAGGTGGTCGACCTCGGCTACCCCCGTGGCGTGCAGCGACAGCTCGAGCGCATCCAGGCCGAGCAGCCCGATTGCTCGGCCTGGCTGGCCCCCTTGCAGGCGCTCGCACAGGCCTTCCAGTTCGACCGCATGACTCCGGTGATCCAAGATGCCCTTGCACGTGACCGCTCCCAAGCCCTCTGACGCCCTGCTTCGCGCCGGCCTGGGCCCCGACCGTCCGGGCAGCGCCGGCCCCGGCCTGGTGCTGATCGTGGACGATGTACCCGACAACCTGGCGGTGCTGCACGACGCCCTGGATGCGGCCGGCTACACCGTGCTGGTGGCCACCGACGGCGCCACTGCACTGCAGCGTGCCGCCCAGGCCGAGCCCGATATCGTGCTGCTGGACGCGGTGATGCCGGGGATGGACGGATTCGAGGTCGCGCGCCGCCTGAAGGCCGGGCCCGAGACCGCCCACATTCCCATCGTCTTCATGACCGGCCTGACCGACACCGAGCACGTTCTGGCCGCTTTCGATGCAGGCGGGGTGGATTACGTGACCAAGCCCATCCGACCGCCCGAGGTGCTGGCGCGCATGGCCGCCCACATGCAGGCCGCCCGCCAGGCCCGGCAAGCGCGCAATGCGCTGGACGCATACGGCCACGCCACGATTGCCGTGCGAATCGACGCGGGAACAGCCCGGCTGGTGTGGCAGACGCCGCTGGCCCGCCGCTGGTTGCCCACCTATTTCGACGCCCCGCCCGGCGAGGTGCCCGGCCTCCTGCTGGCCTGGCTGCAGTCGGCTGCCAGCGGACGCGAGGTGCGGCCGCTGGCCGTGCCCAGCGGTGCGCGCCAGCTGGTGTGCACGCTGCAGGGCCGCACAGTCGACGACGACTGGCTGGTGGTGCTGCGCGAGGTCAGCGACGCCGCCACGGTGGAGGCCACCATGCTGGCCTTCCGGCTGACCCTGCGCGAAAGCGAGGTGCTTTACTGGGTGGTCAAGGGCAAGACCAACCGCGATATCAGCGACATCCTGGGTGCCAGCCCGGCAACGGTCAAGAAGCACCTCGAGCGGGTGTACGAAAAGCTGGGCGTCGAGACGCGCACGGCTGCCGCGGCCATGGCGATGCAGCGGGTGCGGGAGCTCAATCCGGCCTGATTCAGTGCCGCCAGACCGGCCGGATGATGGGCAGCACGTCTGACGGCCTGGTCACCGTCGGATCGAAGGGATACCGGGTCTGCCCACCCACGCCGGCGCGGATCTTCAACACGTACAGCCGCGTCTCGGCGTAGGGTGGCACGCCGAGGTAGCGCTCCACGGCGCGTTCGCCCGCGTTGTAGGCGGCGGCCACCAGGTTCAGGTCGCCTTCGAAGTAGGCCATCAGCCAGCGCAGGTAGGCCATGCCGCCGCGGATGTTCTGCACCGGGTCTTTCAGGTTGCGCACCCCGAAGCGGGCACCCGTGTCGGGCATGAGCTGCATCAGGCCCTGGGCATTCCTGGGCGAAACCGCACCGGGATCGAAGTTGGATTCCGTGGCCATGAAGGCCAGCACGACGTGCGGCGGCAGCTTGTACTCGGGGGCCACCAGGTTCACGAAGCGCACGATGGCCTCCGGCGCGTTGGCCGGCGGCTTGGGTGGCGGCAGCGTGTCCTGCGGATTGGCCTTGGGCCCGGCCTTGGCCACCACGGCCGGCGGGGCCAGGGCGCGGTCTTCGTCGGGTGGCCGCAGGCAGGCCGGAGGCGGCCCGCGCGGCGGGCCCATGCGGGAGACGATGTTCTGCGCCTGTTCCACCCCCTGCTCGGCGGCGGCAGCGAAAAGGTGCGCGGCCTGGGCCTCATCGCGCTCGATGCCGCGCGAATTGGTCAGCATCCAGGCCAGGCTGTACTGCGACTCGGCGTCGCCGTAGCGCGATGCGCGGCAGTAGAGCTCGGCGGCGCGCACCGGGTCGCGCGGCATCCCCTCGCCGTATTCGAAGGCCTTGGCCTCCTGGCGCCAGCGCAGCACCTGCGAAGGCACCACCGGCGCCAGCTCCAGGGGCGGCGGGGCAGGGCGGGGCAGGTTCTCCAGCGAAGGCAGCGTCTGCGCATGCGCAGACACCCACACCGGCAGCAACACGGCCACGGCCCACCACCGTGGGGCGGCAGGCGTCGGCAGGCGGGGCGAAGGCATGGATGCGGGCGTGCCACCCGAAGGGCTCGGCGAGGGCTCGGATGTGTCGTCGTGGGCCGTGGAGTCTATCGGCACCCCTGCGCCGCGCAACCGCCCGGATGCGGGTGGAGGCGTTCCGGGGCACGACCCTGTACGCCGTCCGGCGTATGGCCGGGGCAGGCCGACGTCCCTAGTCTTCAACCCTGCTGCAAGTCCAGCCAACCCCTTCAGGAGCACACGAGACATGAAAACCACCCGCCGCCACGTCGGCAAGACCCTCAGCGCCATGGCGCTGGCCATGGCCGGCATCGGCATCACGCCGGCCTTCGCCCAGGAAACCATCAAGGTCGGCGTGCTGCACTCCCTCAGCGGCACCATGGCCATCTCCGAGACGGTGCTCAAGGACACCATCCTGATGGAGATCGAAGCCATCAACGCCAAGGGCGGCCTGCTCGGCAAGAAGCTCGAAGCCGTGGTGGTGGATCCGGCTTCCAACTGGCCGCTGTTCGCCGAGAAGACCCGGCAGCTGATCAGCAAGGACAAGGTCGCCGTGATCTTCGGCTGCTGGACCAGCGTGTCGCGCAAGAGCGTGCTGCCGGTGGTCGAAGAGCTCAACGGCCTGCTTTTCTACCCCGTGCAGTACGAAGGCGAAGAGCTCAGCAAGAACGTGTTCTACACGGGCGCAGCCCCCAACCAGCAGGCCATTCCCGCCGTGGAATACCTGATGAGCAAGGACGGCGGCAGCGCCAAGCGCTTCGTGCTGCTGGGCACCGACTATGTGTACCCCCGCACCACGAACAAGATCCTGCGCGCCTTCCTCAAGAGCAAGGGCGTGGCCGATGCCGACATCATGGAGGAGTACACCCCCTTCGGCCACTCTGACTACCAGAGCATCATCGCCAACATCAAGAAGTTCGCGGCCGAAGGCAAGAAGACCGCGGTGGTGTCCACCATCAACGGCGACTCGAACGTGCCCTTCTACAAGGAACTGGGCAACCAGGGCCTGAAGGCCACCGACGTGCCCGTGGTGGCGTTCAGCGTGGGTGAAGAAGAACTGCGCGGCGTGGATGCCAAGCCGCTGGTGGGCCACCTGGCCGCCTGGAACTACTTCATGTCCATCAAGAACCCGACGAACGACGAGTTCATCAAGCAGTGGAGCGCCTACGCCAAGGCCAAGGGCATCGCCGGCCACAAGGACAAGCCGCTGACCAATGACCCGATGGAAGCCAGCGTCATCGGCTTCAACATGTGGGCCCAGGCCGTGACGAAGGCCAAGAGCACCGACACCGACAAGGTCATTGCCGCCATGGCCGGCCAGACCTTCAAGGCGCCGAGCGGCATCATGTCGATGATGGACCCGAAGAACCACCACCTGCACAAGAGCGTGTTCATCGGCGAAGTCAAGGCCGATGGCCAGTTCAACGTGGTGTGGAAGACCCCGGGCCCCGTCAAGGCCCAGCCTTGGAGCCCGTACATCCCCGAGAACAAGGGCAAGCCTGACGAACCCGTGAAGAAGTGACCCCCCGAAGCGGCTGACGCCGCTCCCCCCCCCCAGGGGGGCGACGCCAGGGGACCGGCGGAGCCGGATCCACGGCGTCCGCTTGAGGGGTGGCGGGCGTTGCCCGCCTACCTTTGATTGCCTTGCTCGGGCCCTTCCTGTGCTTCGACTGCTGCTTGTTGTTTGTCTGCTGGCGCTGCACGGTGTGGGGCTTGCGCTCACGCCCGACCAGGCTTTGCGCATCGCGCAGGGCGAGAGCGACGCGCGGATCGCGGCGTTGAATGAAGTCGTCGTCGCGGCGGATCCGGCTTTGGCGGGGTACGTTCAGTCGCTGCTGGCCGATGAGGTGAAGGTGGCGGGTGGCAAGGTGTTCGTGGTGCACGACGGCAAGTCGACCGATGCGGCCACGGGGGCTGCCGCCACGCTGCCGGATGGCGCCGAAGACGTCGTCAACCCCAACCGTGTGCGGCGCGAGCTGGAGTCGGCGCTGGCGGCGCTCAAGTTGTTCTCGCCAGACCGGGCCGAGCGGGCCAAGGCGGTCACCGAATTGAAGGACCAGGCCGACGAAGGCAAGCTGGTGCTCATCGAGAAGGCCGAAAAGACCGAGACCGATGCTTCGATCAAGGCGCAGCTGGAGCTGCTGAAGGCCGCCGTGCTCATTTCATCGGCCGACAAGGCCAAACGCCTGGCCGCAGCCACGCTGCTGGCGGGCAGCGACCAGCCAGCGACCAAATCGCTCCTGATCGAGCGGCTGACCCAGGAGACCGACCCCGAAGTCAAGGCCGCACTGAATGCCACGCTGTCGGCGGTGTCGTCGCGGCTGGTCTGGGGCGAGCGGCTGGGCGTGCTGTTCACGGGCATCAGCCTGGGCTCGATCCTGCTGCTGGCCGCGCTCGGCCTGGCCATCACCTATGGGCTGATGGGCGTGATCAACATGGCGCACGGCGAGCTGATCATGATCGGCGCCTACGCCACCTACTTCGTGCAGAACCTGTTCCGCCAGTACGCGCCGGGGGCCTTTGATGCCTACATCCTCGCGGCCGTGCCGGTCAGTTTCCTGGTCAGCGCACTGGTGGGCGCGGCCATGGAACGCAGCGTCATCCGCTGGCTCTACGGCCGGCCGCTGGAAACGCTGCTGGCCACCTGGGGCATCAGCCTGATCTTGATGCAGCTCGTGCGGACGATCTTCGGCGCGCAGAACGTCGGCGTCGAGAACCCCAGCTGGCTCTCGGGCGGCGTGCAGGTGCTGCCCAACCTCACCCTCCCGTTCAACCGGCTGGCCATCCTGGCATTTGCCGCGCTGGTGCTGCTGGGCATGGCGTTGCTGATCTCGCGGACGCGGCTGGGGCTTTTCGTGCGCGGGGTCACGCAGAACCGGCGCATGGCCTCGTGCGTGGGCGTGAACACGGCACGGGTGGACACCTATGCGTTTGCGCTGGGCGCGGGCATTGCGGGCCTGGCGGGCTGTGCCTTGAGCCAGGTGGGCAACGTCGGGCCTGACCTGGGCCAGGGCTACATCGTCGACTCCTTCATGGTGGTGGTGCTCGGCGGCGTGGGGCAGATCGCCGGCACGGTCTACGCCGGACTGGGGCTGGGCGTGCTGAACAAGCTGCTGGAAGGCTGGTCGGGAGCGGTGCTGGCCAAGATCATGGTGCTGGTGTTCATCGTGGTCTTCATCCAGAAGCGGCCGCAGGGCATCTTCGCCTTGAAAGGCAGGTCGGCCGAATGAACACGTTGACGTTGGACGACCCGGCACGGCCGGCTCCGAGGCGGTTATTCGGTGCCGCCGCCTGGACCGGCGTGCTGGTGGCCATCCTGATCATCGGCGTGCTTGTGCCGGTGCTCAACCTCGTCGTGCCCGACGGCAGCTTCGGGCACCTGAGCGACTTCTACGTCAGCCTGCTCGGCAAGATCCTGTGCTACGCCATCTGCGCGCTGGCGATGGACCTGATCTGGGGCTACACCGGCATCCTCAGCCTGGGCCATGGCCTGTTCTTCGCGCTGGGCGGCTACGCCATGGGCATGTACCTCATGCGGCAGATCGGCCGCGACGGGCAGTACAAGTCGGACATGCCGGACTTCATGGTCTTCCTGAACTGGAAGGAATACCCCCTGGCATTGGGCGCTGTCGGACAGCTTCCTGGCGCAGATGCTGTTCGTGCTGCTGGTGCCCGGGCTGCTGGCCTTCGTTTTCGGGTTCTTCGCCTTCCGTTCGCGCATCAAGGGTGTGTACTTCAGCATCATCACGCAGGCCCTGACCTTCGCGGCCATGCTGCTGTTCTTCCGCAACGAGACCGGCTTCGGCGGCAACAACGGCTTCACCGACTTCAAGCGGATTCTGGGCATTCCCATCACCACGCCCAGCATGCGGGTGGTCCTGTGCGTGGTCACGGGGCTGGTGCTGATCGCGTTCTTCGTCATGGCGCGTGCCATCGTGCAGAGCAAGTACGGCCGCGTGCTGCAGGCCATCCGCGACGCCGAGACCCGGGTCATGTTCACGGGCTACAACCCCATCGCCTACAAGCTCAGCATCTGGACTTTGAGCGCCGTCATGTGCGGCGTGGCCGGCGCGCTCTACGTGCCGCAGGTGGGCATCATCAATCCTGGCGAGATGAGCCCGGCGGCCAGCATCGAGATCGCGATCTGGGCGGCCGTGGGCGGCCGTGCCACGCTCATCGGCCCGATCGTCGGCGCCTTCTTCGTCAACGGGGCCAAGAGTTGGTTCACGGTGGCATTTCCGGAGTTCTGGCTGTTCTTCCTGGGCGCGCTGTTCATCGCCGTGACGCTGTTCCTGCCCGATGGACTGGTGGGGCTGGTCCGGCGCAAGAAGGAGACGCGCACATGACGCCCGACCTGATGGAGTCCGGCTTTCGCGCCATGGCCGAGCACCGGCGCCGCGAGGGCTCGGTCATCGCCGGCGAGTCGGTGTACTTCGGCCAGGGCGTCGCCCTGTACGTCGAGGACATCACCGTCAGCTTCGACGGTTTCAAGGCGCTCAACAACCTGTCGTTGACCATCGACGTGGGCGAACTGCGCTGCATCATCGGCCCCAACGGCGCGGGCAAGACGACGATGATGGATTGCATCACCGGCAAGACCCGGCCCGACTCCGGAAAGGTGTTCTTCGGCTCCAACATCAACCTGCTGAGCCTGACCGAGCCCGAAATTGCCCAGGCCGGCGTGGGCCGCAAGTTCCAGAAGCCCACGGTCTACGAGCAGCTGAGCGTGTTCGAGAACCTCGAGCTCGCCCTGAAGGCGGACCGCAGCGTGCGGGCCGCGCTCTTCAGCCGCCTGGGTGGCGAGCAGCTCGACCGCATCGCAGAGGTGCTGGCCTTGATCCATTTGAAGGACGAGGCCCTGCGCACGGCCGGCCTGCTCAGCCACGGCCAGAAGCAGTGGCTGGAGATCGGCATGCTCCTGATGCAGGACCCCAAGCTGCTGCTGCTGGACGAACCGGTGGCCGGCATGACCGACGAAGAGACCGAGCGCACGGCCGAGCTGTTCCTGTCGCTGGAAGGCAAGCATTCGCTGGTGGTGGTGGAACACGACATGAAGTTCGTCGACGAACTCACGCAGGGGCGCAAGAAGGTGACGGTCCTGCACGAAGGCAGCGTGCTGGCCGAAGGCCTCCTGAAGGACGTCCAGGCCAACGAAAAGGTCGTCGAGGTCTATCTTGGCCGCTGAACCCCTGCTCAAGGTCTCCAGCCTGAACCAGTATTACGGCGGCAGCCACATCCTGCGCAACCTGTCCTTCGAGGCCCGACTGGGCGAGATCACGGTCATCCTCGGGCGCAACGGCGTGGGCAAGACCACGCTGCTCAAGAGCCTGATGGGTGTGTTGCCCGTGAAGGGTGGCACGGTGACGCTGGCGGGTGCCGACATCACCAAGGCCACGCCTTACGACCGCGTGCGCCAGGGCATCGGCTACGTGCCCCAAGGCCGCGAGATCTTCGGCCGCCTCACGGTGGAAGAGAACATCCGCATGGGCCTGGCCACCAAGCCCGGCAGCACGCCCATCCCGCCGCAGATCTTCGAGCTCTTCCCGGTGCTCAAGCAGATGATCAACCGCCGCGGCGGCGACCTTTCGGGCGGCCAGCAGCAGCAACTGGCCATCGCCCGAGCCATGGCGCCCGGGCCCCGCCTGATCATGCTGGACGAGCCCACGGAGGGCATCCAGCCCAGCATCATCAAGGACATCGGCCGCGTGCTGCGCATGCTGGCCAACACCGGCATGGACGGCCAGCCCGTGGCCGTGGTGCTGGTGGAGCAGTACTACGACTTCGCGGCTGA
>CAIJPE010000121.1 GCA_903822435.1 uncultured beta proteobacterium
GAGTCTCGCGAACGGGTGCGCGCCGCACTGCAGCAAAGCGGCTTTGCCTTTCCGCACAACAAGCGCATCACGGTGAACCTCGCGCCGGCGGACCTGCCCAAGGAATCCGGGCGCTTCGACCTGGCCATCGCCCTGGGCATCCTGACGGCTGCCGGCCACCTGGACGCCGCCCGGGTGGATGCCTGCGAGTTCGCCGGCGAGCTCAGCCTGGCCGGCGCGCTGCGGCCGGTGCGGGGCGCCTTGGCCCTGGCCTTGGCCGCGCAGCGCGAGGGCCGGCCACGCACGCTGGTGCTGCCGGCCGCCAGTGCGCGCGCCGCGGCGCAAGTCAGCGCCCTGCAGGTGCGCGCGGCGCAGACGCTGGCCGAAGTGGTGGCCGCGCTGGTGCCGGGCGATGCCGCAGTGCCCCTGCCGGCGGCGGTGCCCCTGCCCTGGGCGACGCCGGCGGCGGGCGCCGACCTGTCCGAGGTCAAGGGCCAGGCCGGGGCCAAGCGGGCCCTGGAGATCGCCGCCGCGGGCGAGCACAGTCTCTTGCTGGTCGGGCCGCCGGGCACGGGCAAGTCGATGCTCGCGCAGCGCCTGTGCGGCCTGTTGCCGCCCCTGCCCGAAGCCGATGCGCTGGCCAGCGCGGCGCTGCAGGGCCTGCGCTCGTCGGCCGAAGAGGCCCTGGTGCCCGGCCTGCGGCCGATGCGCTCACCCCACCACACTGCCAGTGCGGTGGCGCTGGTGGGTGGCGGCTCACCCCCACGGCCGGGCGAGATCTCGCTCGCCCACGGCGGGGTGCTCTTCCTGGATGAACTGCCCGAATTCCCGCGCGCGGCCCTCGAGGCCCTGCGCGAGCCGCTGGAAACCGGCCAGGTCACCATCAGCCGCGCCGCGCGCCAGGCCTCGTTTCCGGCGCGCTTCCAGCTGGTGGCGACGATGAACCCCTGCCCTTGCGGCTGGCTGGGCGCGCCCGCTGCCCTGGGCCGCGCCTGCCGCTGCACGCCCGAAGCGGCGGCGCGCTACCGCGGCAAGCTCTCAGGCCCGCTGCTGGACCGCATCGACCTGCAGGTGGAGGTGCTGGCAGCCAGCGCCGACGAGCTGCTCTCGCTGCCCGCCGGCGAGCCCAGCCACGCCGTGGCGGCGCGGGTGGCCCGCGCGCGCCGGCGTCAGATCGATCGCCAGGGCGGCCCCAACGGCCGCCTGGAGGCCGGCCAGCTCGACGCCCTGTGCCCCCTGGACGGCACCGCCAGCCGCTTCCTGCGCAGCGCGGCGCAACGCCTGGGCTGGTCGGGCCGGCGGCTGCACCGCTGCCTGAAGGTGGCGCTCACCATTGCCGACCTGGCGGCTGGAGACGGTTCCTCGCCGGCCACCGCGACGTCGCCGATCACCACGGCCCACCTGGCCGAGGCCCTGCAGCTGGGCCGGGCACTGGGCGATGGCTGAGGGCCTACCGCACCGCCCAGGCCTTCTCGTCGAAGCCCACGGTGATGTGGCCGTCGGCCCACTCCACCACCGGCCGCTTCATCAGGGTGGGCGCCTGAAGGATGAGCGCCCGTGCCGCAGCGGCGTCGGCCACGCCGGCGCGCTGCGCCTCGGGCAGCTGGCGCCAGGTGGTGCCCTTGCGGTTGAGCAGCGCATCCCAGCCCACGGCCTGCAGCCAGGCATCCAGCCGCTCCGGCGGCACGCCTTCGCGCTTGAAGTCGTGGACGTGGTGTTCCACGCCGCGGCTGGTGAGCCAGGCGCGGGCACGCTTGACGGTGTCGCAGTTGGGGATGCCGTAGAGCTGGATCACGGGGCTGGGGCGGCAGTCGGGCTGCTTAGATTGTCAGCGGATCGACGTCCACCGCCCAGCGCAGCAGTCCCTTGTGGCGTGAGCGCAGCGCTTGCAGCGCGGGCAGCCAGGCCGTCAGCAGGCCCTGCAGGGCCCGGCGCGAGGGCGATTCCAGCAGCAATTGCATGCGCTCCACGCCCGCCACCCGCGCCACGTGCGGCGGCACCGGGGCGTACACCGACACCCCGCCGTGCTCGCGCGCCAGGTCGCCGGCCTCGGTGAGAAAGGCAGTGGCCGCCTCGGGCGTGCGGGCATCGGCGCGCAGCAGGGCCAGGCTGGCGAAGGGCGGAAGGCCCGCCGCCCGGCGCTCCTCCAGCTGGTCGTGGGCGAAGGCCGGGTAGTCGTGCGCCTTCAGGGCGGCATAGACCGGGTGCCGTGGGTGCCAGGTCTGCACCCACATCTCGCTGGCGGCCGCCTGCGCGGCGTCGCGCCCGGCGCGGCCGGCCGCCTGCATGAGCAGGGCAAACAGCCGCTCTGGCGCGCGGAAATCGCTGCTGAACAGCGCCGTGTCGGGATTGACGGCGGCCACCAGGGTGACGCGGCGGAAGTCGTGCCCCTTGGCCAGCATCTGCGTGCCCACCAGCACGTCCACGTCGCCTTCGTGCACCGCCTGCAGTTGCTGCTGCAGCTGGCCTTCGCCGCGCGTGCTGTCGGCGTCCAGGCGGCCCACCCGGGCGCCGGGCAGCAGGGCCACGAGCTGTTCCTGCAGCTTCTCGGTGCCGCGGCCCAGCGGGGCGATGTCCAGGTTGCCGCAATTGGGGCAGGCCCGCGGCACGCGCTCGCTCAGCCCGCAGTGGTGGCAGCGCAGGGTGCGGTCGCCCTTGTGGAAGACGCGCCAGGCGCTGCAGTGGGGGCAGGCACTCTTCCACCCGCAGGCGCCGCAATGCAGCACCGGCGCATAGCCGCGCCGGTTGAGCAGCAACAGGCTCTGCTCGCCGCGGGCGCAGCGGGCCTCGATGGCCGCCAGAAGGGCCGGCGCCAGGGCGCGCTCCACCCCGGCCTCGCGGGGCAGCAGGCCCATGTCGAGCACCCGCACGGCCGGCATGGCGCCGCCGCCGATCCGGCTGGGCATCGCCACGCGCCGGTAGCGGCCTTCCAGCGCGCGCTGCCAGCTTTCCAGCGACGGCGTGGCCGAGCCCAGCACCACCTGCAGATGCTGTCGGTGGCCGCGCCAGACGGCCAGGTCGCGGGCCGAGTAGCGCGCGCCTTCCTGCTGCTTGAAGGAGGGGTCGTGCTCTTCGTCGACCACGATCAGCCCCAGCCGCGGCATCGAGGCAAAGACGGCCATGCGCGTGCCCAGCACGAGGTCGGCCTGGCCCAGGTGCGCCTGCAGCCAGTGGCGCAACCGCTGGGCGGGCGTGAGGCCGCTGTGCAGGCTGACCAGCAACCGGCCCGGGAAGCGCGCCGCAAACCGCGCTTCAAGCTGGGGCGTCAGGTTGATTTCGGGCACCAGCACCAGCACCTGCCGGCCCTGCGCCAGGCTCAGTGCCGCTGCGCGCAGGTAGACCTCGGTCTTGCCGCTGCCCGTGGCGCCGTGCAGCAGCACCGGCCGGTCGGCAGCGGCCAGTTCGGCCACGGCCGCAGCCTGCTCGTCGCTCAAGGGTGGGGGCCCGGGTGCCAGGACCGCATCGGCCACCATCCCCGGCAGGCGGGCGATTCTGCGCGCCACCTGCTCGGGCGCCAACTTGCGCAACTCGGGCGGCAGCACCGACAGCGCCAGCTCACCCACCCCGCGCTGGTAGTAGGCGGCGGCAAAGTCGACCAGCGCACGCCAGTCGGCGCCCAGAGGGGGCAGCGCCGAGACCACACCCATGATCGGGCGCAGCACCTCCGGCGGCGCAACGGGCGCGTCGCCGCGCTCCCACGCGATGCCGGCCACGTCGCGGCGACCCAGCGGCACGCGCAAGAGGGTGCCGGGCGGGCAATCCGGCGGCCCCAGGTAGTCGAGCAGGCCGCCCACGGCCGTGTGGCGCGGCGTTTCCACGGCGACGGCCATCACCGCGGTGGGCATCGGCCCTTCGGCCGCTGGGGACTGCGGCGCAGCGCTCACCGGCTGGCCTTCCCGGGGTCGGCGCACTGGCCCGTCAACCCGTGAATTTGCACACGGAATCTCGGCTCGACATCAACGAACGGCGGCAAGCCCATGATTGGAAAGGAGTTTTCCAGCTGTCCACTCCTTCTGTGGATAACATTGTGTGCAAGCTGCGACGAGCGACGCCAAGTGCTTGATTTTGCGGTCTCCGCCGGCCATTGCCCGTTTTGGTGGCACTTCAGCGAATACATTGAAATCAACGACTTAGCGCGTATTCGGGGGAATACCGAGGCTGCCCATGGCCGTGTTGCACCCGGTGGGGGTGCAACATCCAATTTGGGGATAAGTCAAGCCCTGAGCGCTCACTTACCCGCCCAGCCAGCGCCGCTGCGGATCGCGCGGCGGGCTGCGCGGGGCCGGGCCTCAGGCCGGGGCGCGCAGGCGCCTTGAATGGGCGTGGACCGCTTCGACCAGCACCGACACGTGCTCCGGCGGGGTGAACTGGCTGATGCCGTGCCCCAGGTTGAAGATGTGGCCGTCCCAGCCACCGTCGGCACGTTGGGGCCGGCCGAAGCTGTCGAGCACGGCCACGCCTTCCCTTGCAATCGCCTCGGGCGGCGCGAAGAGGATGGTCGGATCCAGATTGCCTTGCAAGGCCACCTGGGCGCCCACACGCTGGCGCGCCGCACCCAGGTTGACGGTCCAGTCCACGCCCACCACGTCGGCCCCGCAGGCCGCGATTTCTTCCAGCCACGGGCCGCCGCCCTTGGTGAACACGATCACCGGCACGCGCTGGCCGTCCTTCTCACGCTGCAGGCCGGCCACCACGCGGCGCGTGTAGTCCAGGCTGAAGCGCTGGAAAGCGCCGTCGGCCAGCACGCCGCCCCAGCTGTCGAAGATCATCACCGCCTGGGCGCCGGCATCGATCTGGGCATTGAGATAGGAGGACACGGCCTGGGCGTTGACGTCCAGGATGCGGTGCAGCAGATCGGGCCGCGAATACAGCATGGTCTTGATGCGGCGGTAGTCGTCAGTGCCGGCGCCTTCGACCATGTAGCTGGCCAGCGTCCATGGGCTGCCTGAAAAGCCGATGAGCGGCACGCGGCCCTGCAGGGCACGGCGGATGGACGTGACGGCGTCGAAGACGTAGCGCAGCTTGTCCAGGTCGGGCACCTGCAGCGCCTGCACGGCAGCCTCGTCGCGCACCGGGTGGGCAAAGCGCGGGCCTTCACCCTGGCCGAAGCTCAGGCCCAGGCCCATGGCGTCGGGCACGGTGAGGATGTCCGAGAACAGGATGGCGGCGTCCAGCGGGTAGCGCTCCAGCGGCTGCAGCGTGACCTCGGTCGCATGCTCGGGGCTGGTGGCCAGCGCCATGAAGCTGCCGCCGGCCTTGGTGCGCGTGGCGTTGTACTCCGGCAGGTAACGGCCCGCCTGGCGCATCAGCCAGATGGGGGTATGGGGGGTGCTCTGACGCAGGCAGGCACGCAGGAAGCAATCGTTTTGGAGGGCAGGCCACATGCGGGTGATTATGGCGGGGCCGCCGACCGCAGCCCACCTCGGCCGGCATTGAGGCCGTGCAGGGAAACCCCATCTGCCAACGCAGTAGGATCCCGCCACCCGCAGCCCGCGACAGCGCCATCCACGCAAGGAGCCCCGATGAGCACCACCGCCCTCCGCGACGCCAAGCGCCTGCCACGCCGCAGCTGGCGGCCCGCCGCCGTGCTGGCCGCCGTCGTCGTCGCCTTCAGCCTCGGCGGCTGCGGCTACAACGATTTCCAGCGCCTGGACGAGCAGGTCAAGGCCGGCTGGAGCGAGGTGCTCAACCAGTACCAGCGCCGCTCCGACCTCGTGCCCAACCTGGTGGCCACCGTCAAGGGCGAGGCCAGTTTCGAGCAGGACACCCTGACCAAGGTGGTGGAGGCCCGCGCCCGCGCCACCGGCATCCAGGCCACGCCCGAACTCGTCAACAACCCCGAGGCCTTCGCCAAGTTCCAGGCCGCCCAGGGTGAGCTGACCGGCGCGCTCAGCCGCCTGATGGTGGTCAGCGAAAACTACCCCAGCCTGAAGGCCAACCAGGCCTTCCAGGATCTGCGCGTGCAGCTGGAAGGCACGGAGAACCGCATCACCGTGGCCCGCAACCGCTACATCAAGACGGTGCAGGAGTACAACGTGCTGGCCCGCAGCTTCCCGACCAATCTGACGGCCATGGTCTTCAGCTACCCGGTCAAGCCCAGCTTCACGGTGCAGAACGAGGCCACCATCTCGGCCCCGCCTTCGGTGAGCTTCGACAAGCCCGCGCCGCCGGCCGCACCGGCCTCGCGCTGAGGACGCCGTCGCCTTGACCACGCTGCGCGCCTCGCTCCGCTGGGCGCTGCCCGGTTTGCTGCTGGCCCTGCTCGGGGCCGGTCACGCCTGGGCGCAAGATGTGTTGCCGGTTCCGGCGTTGAGCGGCCGTGTGGTCGACCAGACCGGCACGCTGGACAACGCGCAGCGCGTCGGGCTGGACGGCAAGCTGGCCGACTTCGAAGCCCAGGCCGGGCCGCAGATCGTCGTGCTGATCGTGCCGACCACCGCGCCCGAGGACATCGCCGCCTACGCCCAGCGCGTGGCCGACACCTGGAAGATCGGCCGCCGCGCGGTGGGCGATGGCGTGCTGCTGGTGGTGGCCAAGGGCGACCGCAAGGTGCGCATCGAGGTGGCCAAGGCCCTGGAAGGTGCCATCCCCGACCTGGCGGCGCGCCAGATCATCGATGCCGCCATCAAGCCCGCCTTCGTGGCCGGCGACTATGCCGGCGGCCTGAACAAGGCGGTCGATCAGTTGATGGGTCGCATCCGCGGCGAGGGCCTTCCGGCGCCAACGCCACGGTCGGCGCCAAGAAGCGGCGGCGGCTTCGATTTCGAGCAGCTGGCCATCTTCCTGTTCGTCGGGGTGCCCGTGATGGGCGGCTTGCTCAGCCGGCTGTTCGGCCGCCGCGCGGGCTCCGTGCTCACCGCGGGTGCAGCCGGCGGTTTGAGCTGGCTGTTGACTTCCAGCCTGCTGCTGGCGGCGGGCGCGGGCGTGGTGGCGCTGCTGCTGGTGGGCCTGTTCGGCGTCGGCACAGCGCTGCGCGGCAGTGGCCTCGGTGGCCTCGGTGGCCTGGGGGGCCTGGGGGGCGGGGGTGGCTTCGGCGGGCGCGGCGGCGGCGGTGGTGGTGGTGGCGGCTTTTCTTCCGGCGGCGGCGGCGACTTCGGGGGCGGCGGCTCCTCGGGCAGCTGGTAGGGGCAAGGGGCACCGATGAACCGACTGAGCCGAACCCTGCGCCACCGCTGGCACGACGAGACCGACGCGCGTCGCGCACTGAGCCCCGACGCCCTGACGCGCCTGAAGCACCGGGTGGCCGCCAGCGAAACGCAGCACAGCGGCGAGATCCGCGTCTGCGTGGAAGCCGGGCTGCCGCTGTCCTACCTGTGGCGCGGGGCTTCGGCGCGGCAGCGCGCGGTCACCCTCTTCGGCAAGCTGCGCGTCTGGGACACCGAGCACAACAACGGCGTGCTCATCTACCTTCTGCTGGCCGAGCGCGCCATCGAAATCGTGGCCGACCGCGGCCTGTTGCGGCATGTGCCCCAGGCGCAGTGGGACGCCCTGCTGGCCGGCATGCGCCAGGCGTTCGGCCAGCGGCGCTTCGAGGCCGGGCTGGCCGAGGCCATCGACGCCGTGGGCGGGCTGCTCGAGCGCCACTTCCCGTTGGCCCCGGGCCAGGACAACCCCAACGAGCTGCCCGACGGGGTGGACCTGATCTCGCGCTGACGCTGCGCCGCGACCCGGCCGCTCAGGCCGTCGTGCGGCAGGCCGTCTCCGAGCCGCTCCAGTCGGCCAGCGTGCCGTCCATCGATGCGCCACGGCGCACGGCGGTCATCTCGGCCACGATGGCCATGGCAATCTCCGGCGGGGTCTTGCCGCCCAGGTTCAGGCCCACGGGGCCGCGCAGCTTGTCGACCTCGGACTGGCTGACGTCGAACTCCAGCAGGCGCTTGCGGCGCGCCTCGTTGTTGCGGCGCGAACCCAGCGCCCCCACGTAGAAGGCCGGCGTCTTGAGCGCCTCCATCAGCGCCAGGTCGTCCAGCTTGGGGTCGTGCGTCACGGCCACCAGGGCGCTGTGGGCGTCGAAATTCATGGCGATGACGAGGTCATCGGGCATCAGGCGCGACAAGGTCACGCCTTCGATGGCTTCCCAGCCCTCGTGGTATTCCTCGCGCGGGTCGCACACCGTCACCCGGTAGTCCAGCATCACCGCCATGCTGGCGAGGTAGCGGCTGAGCTGCCCGCCACCGATGATCACCAGGCGCAGTCGCGGGCCGTGCACGGTCTCCAGCGTCTGGCCGTCGAAGCGCACGGCATCACCCTCTTCCGAGGGCGACATCGACACCAGCCCCGTGGCCATCTCCAGCCGGCGGCGCACCACGCGGTGCTGCTCGATGGAGCCGAGCAGCTCGCGCAGCAGCGATTGCGCCGACAGCGGCTCCAGCACGATCTGCACCGTGCCACCGCAGGGGAGCCCGAAGCGCTGCGCTTCCTCGGCGGTCATGCCGTAGGTGGTGCTCTGCGGCAGGCGCTGGGCCAGTTCGCCGCGCTTCACGCGGTCGATCAGGTCGTCTTCGATGCAGCCGCCCGAGAGCGAGCCGGCCACCTGGCCGTCGTCGCGGATGATCATCAGCGAACCCGGCGGCCGCGGGCTGCTGCCCCAGGTGCGCACGACGGTGCCGAGCACCACGCGGTGGCCCCGGTTCATCCAGTCCATGGCGGTGCGGATGACTTCGACGTCCATGCTGTTCATGGCAACCTCTGCACAAAGGGGTTTCAAAGGGCTGGGAGCATGCCACAGCAGGCCCTGCCCTGCACGGCCTCAGATCGGCTCGAGCGGCCCCTTGAAGCGTTCCACCAGCGGCAGGTGCCCCAGCGGCGGGAAATCGGGGGTGGCATCGGGCACCGGCTGGCGCGGCACGCTGTCCAGCAGGTGACGGATCAGGCGCAACCGGCCGTGGCGCTGGTCGTTGAAGTCGACCAACGTCCAAGGGGCGTGCTTGTTGTGGGTGGCCTTGAGCATGGCGTCGCGGGCCTTGCCATAGTCGGCGTACTTGGCGCGGGCCTGCACGTCGATGGACGAGAGCTTCCAGCGCTTGAGCGGGTCCTTCAGCCGTTCGGCAAAGCGCTCTTCCTGCTGCGACTGGTCCACCGTCAGCCAGTATTTCAGCAGCAGGATCCCGTCGTCGACCAGCATGCGCTCGAAGACCGGGGCCTGGCGCAGGAAGGCCTTGCACTGGGCCTCGGTGCAAAAGCCCATGACGCGCTCGACGCCGGCGCGGTTGTACCAGCTGCGGTCGAAGAACACGATCTCGCCGGCCGCGGGCAGGTGCTCGACGTAGCGCTGGAAATACCACTGCGTCGCTTCGCGGTCGGTGGGCTTGGGCAGCGCCACGACGCGGCACTGGCGGGGGTTCAGCGTCTCGGCCGCCGCGGCGATGACGCCGCCCTTGCCCGCGGTGTCACGGCCTTCGACCACCACCATCAAGCGTTGCCCGGTGTGCTGCAGCCAGCGGGCCATGTCGTTGAGTTCGACCTGCAGGAGGTCGAGCTGGTCGAGGTAGGCGGATTTGCCCAGCTTCTTGACGACGTTCGCCGACGCGGCGGGCAGGGGGCTGCGCTTCCTGGCCATGGATTCAGGCCGGCGCGCCGAGGGCGGCGGGCCACTTCAGCGCGTGGCCCGTCTCGCGCTGGAAACGCTCGACGTCTTCCAGCGTGTCCAGGTCGACCTTGTAGCGGCGGTTGTCGGTGACGAAGGGCGCCACCGCATCGGCGTGCGCAGCCTGCCACTGCCGGCAGCCGACGTTGGCGCCCCCCGGCCAGGATCTGCTCGCGCACCTCGGCCGAGAACATCACCGGGTTGCCGCGCTCACCGGCCACTTCGGGATACACCACCGACGCCCCTTCGGGCCGCTTCTTCCAGGCCCCGATGAGCGCCGTGAGGTCTTGTGCATTGATCAGCGGCTGGTCGGCCAGAGCGACGATGACGGCGTCGAGCTTGCCGGCCAGGGCGGCCAGGCCGATGCGCTGCGACGAGACCTGCCCGTCGTCGGGCCGCGGGTTCCGCACGACGGTGACCGGGAAGGCCTGCACCGCCGGCTCGATCAACTCGGCATGGTGGCCCAGCACCACGACCACCTCGTCCACGCCCGCGCCCGACAGCGCGATGAGCTGCCGCCGGATCAGCGGCACGCCGCCCAGCTCCAGCAAGCTCTTGGGCCGCGTGCCCATGCGCGAGCCGCTGCCTGCCGCCAGCAGCACGGCGCCGATCACCACCCGGCTGTGCAGGCCGCCGCCGCCCTTGAGGATGCAGCCCATGGTCAGGCTCCCGGGCCGCCGCAGCACGAGCCGACGATGGCCGGCATCTCGGGCAGGGGCTGGGGCTGGAAGGCGGGGCGGGGAATGGCCGGCTCGGCTGCGGCCAGCGGCTGCGCCGGCGCGGTGTCGGCGGTGGGGGCCGTTCCGGGCGCCGGACCGTCCGCACCGCGGCGTGCCGCCACCACGGCGGCCAGCACCGACAGGGCGATCTCCTCGGGCGTCTGCGCGCCGATGGCCTGCCCGGCCGGCGCCACGATGGCCGCCACGGCCGCGGGGTCCTGGCCGGCTTCGATCAGCGAGGCCTTGAGCACCTGGGCCTTGCGTGCGCTGGCCACGAAGAAGACCCGGCGCGCCCGGACGGCCAGCGCAGCTCGCAGGCCCTGCACGTCGCGCCGGCCCTGCGTGGCCACCACCACGAAGCTGCCGGGGCCTACCTCGGCGGCCACCGCGGCATCGCCGTCGGTGCCGATGAAGTGGGCCGCATCGGGGAAGCGCCCGGCATCGGCGCCATGCGCCACCACCGTGACGGCCAGCCCCACCCGCGGGGCCAGCATCGCCAGGGCGGCGGCCAGCGGCGAGTCGCCGATCACGGTGAGCCGCGCCCGCGGCAGCAGCGGATCGACGAAGAGCTCCAGCGTGCCGCCGGAATGGCAGGCCATGCCGAACTCCAGCACGTCTTCCAGTTCACGCACGCTGCCGTCGTCGGCCGGGGCGATGCGGATCATCCGCGCGCGGCCGTCCTGCAGCGCCTGGCGCACCGTGCGCATCACGGCCGGCTGCGCGCAGCCGCCGCCGATCCAGCCGCCCACGATGCCATCGGCCGTGACCACGGCCTTGTCACCCGGCCGCGCCGAGGCCGGCGCCTGCACGCGCAGGACGCTCACCAGGGCGCAGGGCTGGTCGAGCTGTTGCAGCCGCTGCACCGCGGCCAGCACGTCGTGGGAAGAAGGGTTCATGGCGGCACCTCTGGGAAAAGCGGGAGTTCGGGGGACTTCAGGTCAACCAGGCGCCAGCCTGCGCCAGATCGCGCAAGCTGGCAAGCCGGACGAATCGATCGATCAAGGGCAAGGCCCCCTGGATGGCGGCGGAAGCCGGCCGCTGCGGGCTGGGGTGCCACCACGTGATGCGCGCGCCCCGGCCGCGGACCGCCGCGAGCTCCTCGGCCAGCCGCTCGGGTTGGTCGGCGTCGAAGCCATCGGACAGGATCCACACGCGGGCCTGGCGGCCGAGTTGCGCCTTGGCGTGCACACGGTGGAAATCGGCCAGGCTGGTGGCGATGCGCGTGCCGCCGCCGAAACCGGCGGTCACGGCATTCACCTTTTCCTGCACGGCCTTGGAGTCGCGCTGGAGCAGCGGGGTAACTTCGGCCAGCCGCGTGTGGAAGACGAACACCCGCGCGCCCACGGCCCCCACGAAGGCCCGCGCGATGCGCAGGAAGAGCTGGGCGTGGGTCTCCATCGAGCGGCTGACGTCGACCAGGATGAAGACGCGCGGCTGCTCCCGCCGCGGCCGGCGCCAGGCCGGGGCCACGGCGACCCCGCCGGTCTTCAGGCTGGCGCGCAAGGTGCGGCGCAGGTCCAGGCGGCGGCCTTGCGGGTCGTCGCGCCAGCGGCGGGTCAGGCGCTCGCGCAGGCGGCGGGCGATCTGCTCGGCCAGGCGTTCGAGCTGCGTCAGGTCCTGCGGCAGCCATTCGCTGAAGGAGCGGTCGTGCAGGGCCTCGGTGCGGCTGGCGCCGCCCTGGGCTCGGGGGGTGTCGGCCGGCGGGCCCTCGTCGGCGCCACGGCTGTCCAGCGCGGCATCCAGCGCCGTGCTGCCCGGCTCGCTGCGCGGGGCGCCCTCGCCCAGCGATTGCTGCAGTTGCTGCACCATCTGCCGGATGTCGCGCGAGGGCCGCGTCTGGCCGCTCACCCGCACGCGGCCGCTGTGGCGCTGCGGCTGCCAGTAGCGGCCGAAGAGTTCGGGCCAGCGCCGCCAGTCGCGCGCGTCGCGGCAGGCAATGGCCCGCCAGGCGCCGTCCAGCGCTGCGGCACGCGCCAGCGGCAGGGCCAGGGCGGCCTGCACGAAGGCCTGCTGCTCGGCGATGCCCACGGCCATGCCGTGCTCGCGCAGCAGCGCGGCGAAGCCGGCGATGGCCTGGAGCGGTTCGGCAGCGGGGGCCTGCGCGTCTTGCATGGGCACGGGGTGCGATCAGGCCGCGGACGACTTCACCGCGACGCCCTCGTGCCTGCGGCCTTCGAGCAATTGCAGCACCCGCTCGGGACCGGTCTGGAAACGGTCTTCGCGCGTCTTGATCAGGCACCCCAAGGTGGCCATCAGGCCGTGCGGATCCTCCGGCAGGGCACGCAGGTGCAGCCGGTGCAGCGCCCGCACCCAGTCCAGCGTCTCGGCCACGCCCGGCGTCTTGCCCAGGTCTTCCTTGCGCAGGCGCTGCACAAAGGCCACCGCCTGCTCGACGAGGGCGCTTTCGGCCTGCGGCAGCGTGGCCCGCACGATGGCGATCTCGCGCGCCAGGCTCGGGTAGTCCAGCCAGTGGTAGAGGCACCGCCGGCGCAAGGCGTCGCTCAGCTCGCGCGTGCCGTTGCTGGTGAGCAGCACGGCCGGAATATGCCGCGCGGTGATCGTGCCCAGTTCGGGCACGGTGATCTGGTAGTCGGCCAGCACCTCGAGCAGGAAGGCCTCGAAGGCCTCGTCGGCGCGGTCGATCTCGTCGATCAGCA
>CAIJPE010000122.1 GCA_903822435.1 uncultured beta proteobacterium
CCCACGGTGCGCGATCTGAACGTGATTGCCGATCGGCTCGGCGTTCCGGGCAGCTACTTCTATGCGATGCCGAACGCGCCAGAACGCAGCTGGATCACCCGCCCGAACCAGCGCCGCACCCTGCGCTACGCCGACGGCTTCGTCGATCATCTGGTGTCACCGTCGATGGCTGGACGGCTGTGCGTGCTCGAGTCCGTGCTGGAGCCCGGCGCCGACACCGGCGACCGCAGTATCGTCGAGCACGTCGAACAGGCTGTTTATGTGCTGCACGGCGAGCTCACGCTCTGGGTGCATGGCGAGCAGTGCACGCTGAAGTCAGGCGACGCCAGCCAGCTGGCCGCGGGGGTGCCGACGCGCTACGCCAACCTGAGCAGGCAGTTCACCCGCGTGCTGTGGGTCTACTGCTAGCCGACCGCCGCTACCAAGCTTGCATTGCGCCGTTGCCTGGCAGCTCTTCAGCCATCAACAACCCTCATTCCGAAAGGTCCCCCATGCCCATCACGTACGATATCGCCATCATCGGCGCCGGCCACAATGGCCTGACCACTGCCGCCTACCTAGCCCGCCAGGGGCTCAAGGTCGGTGTGTTCGAATCGCGGCACGTGATCGGCGGGGCAGCCGTCACCGAGGAATTCCATCCTGGATATCGCAACTCCGTGTGCTCGTATCTTTCCGGGCTGCTCAGCCCGCTCGTCATGGCTGAGCTCGGTCTCGAGGCCGCGGGGCTGAAGATTGTCCAGCGCCCGGGCAATGACTTCTCGCCATTGCCCGACGGCCGCTATCTTGCCTACATGGGTGATGCCAATCACTACATGCGACAGCTTGACGCGCTTCACCCCGGGGATGCCAAGGGCTGGCTGGCCTTCATCAAGGACCTCTCTGAAGTGGTCGGGGCGGTGCGTGGCCTGATGGACCGCACACCGCCGAACCTGGGCGGTGGCGTGCATAGCCTGATGTCAGCTGCAGCCGCGGCACTTGAGGCTCGACACTTGTCGACGCACGCCAAGACGGTGCTTGCGCGGCTGATGACGATGTCGGCGGCCGACTTTCTCGGTCACTACCTCGACGGAGAAGCGGTCAAGGGCAGCTACGGTTGGCTGGCCGCAGTCGGCAACTTTCAGAGCGTCTACGCGCCCGGCACAGCCTATGTTCTGCTGCACCACAGCTTCGGCGAGTCGAACAGCGAGCAGGGTACCTGGGGCCACGCCATCGGCGGCATGGGGGCGATCACCGACGCCATGGCCAAGGTCGCGAAGCGGGCCGGCGCGACGATCGAAGTCGATGCGCCGGTGGCCAAGGTGAAGACGCGCGGCGGTGCAGCGTGCGGTCTGGTGTTGCGCGACGGCCGCGAGATCGAGGCCCGCCGGGTCGTGGCGAACTGCAACCCGAGCGTGCTCTATAACCGCTTGCTCGATCCGGCGCTGCTGCCCGAAGAAGTACGAAGCCTGGCGGCCAGCTACCGCAACCATTCGGCGACCCTGCGCATGAACGTGGCGCTGAGCGAGCTTCCCGACTTCACGTGCCTACCCGGCAAGCAGCAGGCCACTCACCACGGCAGCTCGGTGCTCATCTCGCCATCGCTCGCCTACCTCGACCGCGCCTATGACGACGCCAAGGGCGGCTCGTGGGCGCGCGAACCGGCAATCGAAATGTGGATCTCATCGACCGTCGATCCGACACTTGCGCCCCCCGGCCAGCACGTCGCCAGCCTGTTCTGCCAGCACTTCCACAAGACACTGTCGGAGGGCCGCGACTGGGCCGATCACAAGGAAGCCGCGGCTGACGCCGCGATTGACGCGATGACGAAGGTCGCGCCGAACTTCCGCTCGGCGATCATCGCGCGGCAGGTGCTGTCCCCGACCGATCTCGAGCGCGAATTCGGCCTGACCGGCGGCGACATCTTCCACGGCGCGCTGCATCTCGACCAGATCTTCTCGATGCGTCCGATCCCGCAGTACGCCGATTACCGCACGCCGGTCCCCGGGCTGTACATCTGCGGCTCGGGCACACACCCGGGCGGTGGCGTCACCGGCATCCCCGGCCGCAACGCGGCGCGGGAGATCCTGAAGGAC
>CAIJPE010000123.1 GCA_903822435.1 uncultured beta proteobacterium
CACTACAACGGCACGATCTTCCACCGCGTCATCGAGACCTTCATGATCCAGGGCGGCGGCTACAAGCCCGACCTGAGCGAAAAGCCGACGCGGCCGCCCATCCCGTTGGAAAGTCGCAACGGTCTGTCCAACCTGCGCGGCACCGTGGCCATGGCCCGCACGAACGTCCCCAATTCCGCCACATCGCAGTTTTTCATCAACGTCAACGACAACCTGGGCCTGGACCAGGCCAACGCCCGCGACGGCGAGGGCTATGCCGTGTTCGGCAAGGTGGTCGAAGGCATGGATGTGGTGGACAAGATCAAGGCGGTACCCACCGTGGCAACGGGACCGCACCAGAACCTTCCAGCCACCCCGATCACCGTCCGCAAGGCCACCGTGGAGAAATGACATGACCAAGACCGTTCAGATGGATACCAGCGCGGGCAGCCTGCGCATCGAGCTCGACGACGAGAAGGCGCCCCTGTCGGTGGCCAACTTCCTCGAGTACGTGAACAAGGGCCACTACGACGGCACCGTGTTCCACCGTGTGATCAAGGGCTTCATGCTGCAAGGCGGCGGCTTCGAGCCCGGCATGAAGCAAAAGCCCACCGACGCGTCGATCCGCAACGAGGCCAACAACGGCCTCAAGAACAAGCGCTACACGCTGGCCATGGCCCGCACCAGCGACCCGCATTCCGCCAGCTCGCAGTTCTTCATCAACACCGTCGACAACGACTTCCTGGACCATCGGTCGGAGACCGCGCAGGGCTGGGGCTATGCGGTGTTCGGTCGCGTCGTGGAGGGTACCGACGTGGTAGCGGCGATCGAGGGCGTGAAGACCGGCCGCAAGGGCTTCCACGACGACGTGCCGCTGGATGACGTGCGCATCGAGCTCGCCATCGAAATCCGCTGATGCCCGAGGGGGCACCGCCACCCCCGCCCGCCCCTCCGGCGGGGTCGGGGTTGCCCGCCTTCTTCAATTTCGAGGCGCCGGCAGCCTGGCGGTCGATCGATTTCATCTCCGATCTGCACCTTTGCGAGGCCCTGCCCAAGACCTTTGCGGCCTGGGCGGCCTACATGCGCCAGACCACGGCCGATGCGGTCTTCATCCTGGGTGACCTTTTCGAGGTGTGGGTGGGCGACGATGCCCGCACCCGGCCATTCGAACGGCAGGTGACGGACGTGCTGGCCGAATGCGCCAGCCACCGGCACGTGGCCTTCATGGTGGGCAACCGCGATTTCCTGGTGGGCACGGCGATGCTGCGGGAAGCGGGCCTGACCGGCCTGCCCGACCCGACGGTGCTCGTGGCCTGGGGCCAGCGCGTCCTGCTCAGCCACGGCGATGCCTTGTGCCTGTCCGACCAGCCCTATCAGGCCTTTCGCCGCGAAGTGCGCTCCAAGGCCTGGCAGTCGGCCTTCCTGGCCCGGCCCCTGGCCGAGCGCCTGCGCATCGCCGGGGACATCCGGCGGGCCAGTGCGAGCCGCAGGGCGTTCGACGGCGACACCGATGCCGACGTCGACCAGGCCCAGGCCGTGCGCTGGATGCACGCCATGGGCTCTGCCGAGATGGTGCACGGCCACACCCACCGCGCGGGCAGCGATGCCTTGGCCCCGGGCTTCAAGCGCCATGTGCTGAGCGACTGGGACCTTGACCAGGGCCGGCGTGCCGAGGTCCTGCGCCTGAGCCGCGGTGGCTTCGAGCGCCGGTCGCCAGAACGGGTCTGAATCCGTGTTCCGGGCCCTGCGGCAGCACTGGCAGGCGCGGGGCGAAGCCGCGGCGCTGAAGCGGCGTCCGATCCCGGTCGACCTGTGGAAGCGGACGCTCATCCGCTACCCTTTCCTGCAGCGTCGCGACCCGGATGCGGCGGCTGAAGTCCAGCGCCTGACCCGTCTGTTCCTGGACCGCAAGGAATTCAGCACCGCCGGCGGGCTGCGCCTGACCGACGCAATGGCCGTGGCCATCGCCGCACAGGCCGTGCTGCCCGTGCTGCGGCTGGGACTGGACCGCTATGACGGCTTCGTGGGCATCGTCGTGCATCCCGATGCGGTGGTGGCGCGGCGCGAAGTCACCGACGAGGACGGCATCGTCCACGAATACGATGAAGTGCTGTCCGGCGAGGCCATGGCAGGCGGCCCCGTCACGCTTTCGTGGCGCGATGTGCGCTCGGGCGCCGGCGCTGCAGGCCCTGCATACAACGTCGTCATCCACGAATTCGCCCACGTCCTGGATGGCCGCGGCGGCGGGCCCGACCTGCCCACGGACATTCCCGTGCAGGAATGGCAAACCGTGATGGGCCAGGAGTACGAGCGTTTCACCCAGCGCGTGAAGGCAGAAGCCGACACAGCCATGGACCCCTACGGCGCCGAGAACCCCGAAGAATTCTTCGCCGTCGCCACCGAGGCCTTCTTCGTCAGCCCGCAGCCGATGAAAGAAGAGCAGCCGGCGTTGTACCAATTGCTCCGGCGCTTCTACCGCCAGGACCCGTTGGTCGAGTGCCCGCCCCGCCCGAGGCGCTAGCCTGCTTGGTCAAGGCCTTGCGCGGAACCGGCTCGGCCGGCCCGCTGCAAGAACCCCCTCGGGGGGTGGCGAACGCAGTGAGCCCGCAGGCTCACTCACGCAGCCGTTGTTTCCGCCTTCGGCTTGTCGCTCTTGCGCGGCGGCTGGATGTCCAGCAGCACCTGGTCGTCGGCGTCCAGGTCCACGCCCAGGCGCCCACCGTCCACCAGGCGGCCGAACAGCAGTTCGTCGGCAAGGGCACGGCGGATGGTGTCCTGGATCAGCCGCTGCATCGGCCGCGCGCCCATCAAGGGATCGAAGCCCTTCTTGGCCAGGAACTTGCGCAGCCCGTCCGAGAAGGTGACCTCCACCTTCTTCTCGGCCAGCTGGCCTTCGAGTTGCAGCAGGAACTTGTCGACCACCCGCAGGATGATCTCTTCGTCCAGCGAGCGGAAGTTGACGATGGCGTCCAGGCGGTTGCGGAACTCGGGCGTGAACAGGCGCTTGATGTCGCCCATCTCGTCGCCCTGATCGCGCTTGTTGGTGAAGCCGATGGTCGCCTTGTTCATGGTCTCGGCGCCCGCATTGGTCGTCATGATGATCATGACGTTGCGGAAGTCGGCCTTGCGCCCATTGTTGTCGGTCAACGTGCCGTGGTCCATGACCTGCAGGAGCACGTTGAAGACATCCGGGTGCGCCTTCTCGATCTCGTCCATGAGCAGCACCGAATGCGGCTTCTTCGTGACGGCCTCGGTCAGCAGGCCGCCCTGGTCGAAACCCACGTACCCCGGGGGCGCGCCGATCAGGCGGCTGACCGCATGGCGCTCCATGTACTCGGACATGTCGAAGCGGATGAGGTCGATGCCCAGCACGTAGGCCAATTGCTTGGCCACCTCGGTCTTGCCCACGCCCGTGGGCCCGCTGAACAGGAACGAACCGATCGGCTTGTCGCCCTTGCCCAGGCCCGAGCGGGCCATCTTGATGGCCGCGGCCAGGGCATCGATGGCGGGGTCCTGCCCGAATACAACGCTCTTCAGGTCGCGATCGAGCGTCTTGAGCTTGCTTCGGTCGTCGCTGGACACCGAGGCCGGCGGGATGCGCGCGATCTTGGCCACGATCTCTTCGACTTCGGCGCGGGTGATGGTCTTCTTGCGCTTGTTGGGCGGCAGGATGCGCTGCGCGGCACCGGCTTCGTCGATGACGTCGATGGCCTTGTCGGGCAGGTGACGGTCGTTGATGAACTTGGCCGACAGCTCGGCCGCCGCCTGGAGGGCGCCCACCGCGTACTTCACGCTGTGGTGTTCTTCGAAGCGCGACTTCAGGCCCTTGAGGATCTCGATGGTCTGCTCGACCGAGGGCTCGACCACGTCCACCTTCTGGAAGCGCCTGGACAGCGCCGCATCCTTCTCGAAGATGCCGCGGTATTCGGTGAAGGTGGTGGCACCGATGCACTTCATGGCACCGCTGGACAGCGCCGGCTTGAGCAGGTTGCTGGCGTCGAGCGTGCCACCGCTGGCCGCGCCCGCACCGATGAGGGTGTGGATCTCGTCGATGAAGAGGATCGCGTTGGGCTGGTCCTTGAGCTGCTTGAGCACGCCCTTCAGGCGCTGCTCGAAATCGCCGCGGTACTTGGTGCCGGCCAGCAGCGCGCCCATGTCGAGCGAATACACGGTGGCATCAGCCAGGACCTCGGGCACGTCCTTCTCGGTGATGCGCCAGGCCAGGCCCTCGGCGATGGCCGTCTTGCCCACGCCGGCTTCGCCCACCAGCAGCGGATTGTTCTTGCGGCGGCGGCACAGCACCTGGATGACGCGCTCGACCTCGAGTTCACGACCGATCAACGGGTCGATCTTGCCGTCGCGGGCCTGCTGGTTGAGGTTCTGGGTGAACTGTTCCAGCGGCGAGCCCTTGGCGTCGGTGGCTTCTTCCTTCTCGGATTCGCCGCTCGGGTTTTCGTTGCCCTTCGCCGGCTCGGGCGGGTCGGACTTCTTGATGCCGTGGGCGATGAAGTTGACCACGTCCAGCCGCGTGACCCCTTGCTGGTGCAGGTAGTACACGGCGTGGGAATCCTTTTCGCCGAAGATGGCCACGAGCACGTTGGCGCCGGTGACTTCCTTCTTGCCGCTGCCCGTGCTCTGCACGTGCATGATGGCGCGCTGGATCACGCGCTGGAAGCCCAGCGTGGGTTGCGTGTCGACTTCTTCGGTTCCGCCCACCGTGGGCGTGTTTTCCTTGATGAAGGTCGACAGGCTCTTGCGCAGGTCTTCGATGTTCGCGGCGCAGGCCCGCAACACCTCGGCGGCGGATGGGTTGTCCAGCAGTGCCATCAGCAGGTGCTCGACGGTGATGAATTCATGCCTCTGCTGGCGTGCCTCCACGAAGGCCATGTGCAGGCTGACTTCGAGCTCTTGGGCGATCATGCGGCCTCCATAATGCATTGCAGCGGGTGTCCGTCGCGGCGCGCCGCGGTGAGGACCAGTTCGACCTTCGTCGCGGCGACGTCCTTGGTGTAGACCCCGCACACGCCACGGCCTTCGTGGTGGATCTTCAGCATGATCAGCGTGGCCGTGTCGGTGTCACGCTGGAAATACTGCTGGAGAACCATCACGACGAACTCCATCGGCGTGTAGTCGTCATTCAACATCACCACCTGGAACAACTGGGGTGGCTTTGTCTTGGCGGCCTTGCGCTCCGCCACGACCGCACCGTCGCCGCCATCGCGGCGCGGTTGCGGCGGCAACGGAGGTTGGGGTGGCGGCGTTTCCTCGGGCATGACTCATTCTATCGAGTTGATTCGCAAGCGCACGGTCGTGGTGATGTTGGGTGCCAGGAAAAGCATATTGCGCCGCAGTCGCCGCGTTCAAGTCGGATGATGAGCCCTTCTTTTCAGGCTTTCCGGCGCAGATGAACCCCGCTTTCCCTTCATTTGCCTAAGGCTTGTCAAGTTTCCTGCTGGTCAACCGTGTGTCGAAGCCTTGACAGGAAAATCAGCGCGGGCGCAAAATTTCACCCGTTGTTCTTGTCAGGAGGTACGTCATGGCGCTGGGTACGGTCAAGTGGTTCAATGATGCCAAGGGTTTCGGATTCATCGAGCCCGATGGAGGGGGTGCAGACGTCTTTGCCCACTTCTCGGCAGTTCAGATGGAAGGCTTCCGCACGCTCAAGCAGGGCGCGCGGGTGAGTTACGAGCTCGTCCAGGGCCCCAAGGGCGACCTGGCACACAACATCTGCGAGCTGGACGCCGCGGGCGAGCCCGTCGTGGCTGCGCCCGCATCCGTGGCCACCACCGCGGACTGAGCACGCGGACCGCGAACGCGGGAAGCGTTCAACCCGTGTCCCGCCACGAACTGGCGGGGCCCGGGTGCGCCGCTTTTCAGGCGGTGGGCGAAGGATCTGAATAGGCCCTTCGGTCGGGCGATTCGGCAGGGCGATTCGGCAGGGCATTTCGGCATTGGCAACAATGCCTGGATGCCCCTCAGATTGCATGTTGCGGCCATGGCCACCGCGTCCTTGCGCCACGTCGACCTTGCCGCGCGACTCTGCGGGCCTGCGGACCTGACCCTGGCCTGCACCTGCGCCGGCGTGCACCGCAGCGGCTCGGGCGACCGGGTGTGGGGCGACGCCATCGCCGGGCTCATGCCGCTCCGGGCGGCACCGGCGGCGGGCGCACGGTGAACGCAGGCCTGAACCTCCTGCGCTTTTTCCTGGCGCTCAACGTGGTGGCCTTCCACCTCTGGAATGCCGCCGCGCCCGGCGCCGGCCCGGTGGCGGTGATGGGCTTCTTCTGCGTCAGCGGCTTCCTGATCACGAAGATCGTGCAGGAGGTCTACCGCATGCCCGGGGCCGCCGGCGCCTTCCTGCTCAACCGGATGCTGCGCATCTACCCGTCCTACCTGGTGGCGCTGGCGCTCGGCCTGCTGGCCATCCGCCTTTATCCCGAGGTGGCGGCCCACGTCAACAGTTACCTCAAGTGGCCTGCAACGGCGGCCGAGTGGTGGCCGCAGCTCGCCATCTTCGGTCTCACCGACAGCGGCGTGCGCGTGCTGCCCGCCACCTGGACCCTGGCCACCGAGCTGGTGTACTACCTCCTGATCGGGCTGGGCACGGGCCGCTCGCGCCGCGCCACGTGGCTCCTGCTGCTGGCCAGCCTGCCGGTGGGCCTGGCATGTGCCCTGAACCGGTTGCCGTTCACTTTCTATGGCAGCGCCGTGGGCAACGGCTTCGTCTTCGCGCTGGGGTCGCTCGCCTACTTCTACCGCGACCGCCTCAGCGTGGGGCCGCGGCTCTTCGCCCTGGCGTGCGCGGCCTGGGCCATCGCGCTCTACGGCATCCCGGCACTCGAGCAGTCCGACCTGGACACCGCCAACCTGGCCAGCAGCGTCCTGCCTTTCCTGGTGATCCTGCTCTTCGTGGTGCAGGTGCCCGTCCGTTCGCCGGGCTGGGTGCGGCTGGCATCGGCGCTGGGGCGTGCCGCCTACCCGCTCTTCCTGCTGCATTGGGCCGCCTCGGTGCTGATCAGCGCCTGGCTGTTCGAGGGCCGGGCCAGCTTCGACCTGCAGGGCCTGCGCGCCGGCGGCGGCTACTTCGCCGCGGTGTGCGTGCTGGCCATTGGCGGATCGCTGCTCTTCGTGCAGCTGATCGACCGCCCGATGGAACGCTGGCGCAATGCCGTGCGTCTGCGCGGGCGCAAAGGGGCTGCGGCCACATCGCGCCACAATGCCGCATGAGCCAAGACCTGCCCCAGTCACGATCAGCTGCTTCCCGCTACGACACACCGAGCCTGGTTTTCCACTGGATCACCGCGGTGGTCGTGGTCATCGGCTTCGTCCTCGGCCCGGAGGGCTTCGGGCGGCTCATCAAGTCGGGTGTCGATCCGGCCACGCACAGCGACATCGTCTGGCACGAGACGCTGGGCATCCTGGTGCTGGTGCTGACGCTGACCCGCCTGGTCTGGCTTGCCGTGCGTCCTGCGGCGCCGCGCTTTGCCATGGCGCCCTGGATGCAGTGGGCGGCCCGCGCCATACACGCAGCGCTGTGGGTTCTGCTGCTGGCCTTGCCCGCCACGGCGCTGCTGGCGCTGGGCAGCGAAGACCACCCGCTGACGCTGCTGGGCGGCGTGCGCGTCGATCACATGCCGCTGATAGCGCAATCCTCCGTGGCAGGGCTGGCCGATTGGGGTGATGTGCACCAGTTCCTGGGCGACAGCATCATGTGGCTGGCGGGCGTGCACGCCGCCGCGGCCCTGTTCCACCACCTGGTGATCAAGGACGGCGTGCTGGCCGCCATGCTGCCCTGGCGGCGCCGCGCCTGACGGACGCCAGGCTGTCGCGTCCATCCGCGGCCGCGGCCTGAAACCTCAGGGTGGGACCTGGCAGGCCTGCCGCGCTCGAGCGGGCTGCACCGCGCCGCCGGCACAATGCCGCGTCGCATTTGCGCCGCACCGACACGCTCCCAGTCCGCCATGACACAACCCCCCGAATTCGACCTGGTGGTGCGCCATGCGGTGGTGATCACCGCCAGCGAAGAGATGCGCTGCGACATCGGCGTGCGCGACGGCCGCATCGTGGCGCTGGCCGAGACGCTGGGCCCGGGCCACCGCGAGATCGATGCCGCGGGGCGCTGGGTGCTGCCCGGCGGGGTGGATGCACACTGCCACCTCGACCAACCCCTGCCACCGCCCGCGCGCATGGCCGACGGCTTCGAGTCCGGGACACGCTCGGCGGCTTGCGGCGGCACCACCACCGTGATCCCGTTCGCGGCGCAGGCCAAGGGCCAGTCGCTGCACGACGCGGTGGCCGACTACCACGCCCGCGCCGATGGGCGGGCCCTGGTCGACTATGCGTTCCACCTGATCGTCAGCGACCCCACGCCCACCGTGCTGAACGAGGAACTGCCGGTGCTGATCCAGCAGGGCTACACGTCGTTCAAGGTGTACATGACCTACGACGATCTGAAGCTCGACGACGGCCAGATCCTGGACGTGCTGGAGGTGGCGCGCCGCCACGGTGCGATGGCGATGATCCATGCGGAGAACAGCGAGTGCATCGAGTGGCTGACGCGGCGGCTGCAGGACAGCGGGCGCACGGCCCCGCGCTATCACGCCCAGTCGCGGCCGATGCTCGTCGAGCGCGAGGCCACGCACCGCGCGATCTCGCTGTCGGAGCTGGCCGACGTGCCCATCCTGATCGTGCACGTCTCGGGCCGCGATGCCATCGAGCAGATCCGCTGGTCGCGCTCCCGCGGGCTGAAGATCTACGCCGAGACCTGTCCGCAATACCTGTTCCTGACCGCCGACGACCTGGGCCTGGATGACGGCTATCAGGGCGCCAAGTGCGTGTGCAGCCCGCCGCCGCGCGACAGGGCCAACCAGCAGGTGGTATGGGATGGCCTGGAGGACGGGCTGTTCACGGTGTTCTCCAGCGACCATGCGCCCTTCCGCTACGACGCCCCCGAGGGCAAGCATCCCGGCGGACAGCCGGTGCCCTTTGCCCACATCCCCAACGGCATCCCGGGCCTGGAGACGCGGCTGCCGCTGCTGTTCTCGGCCGGGGTGATCGAAGGCCGCATCTCGTCGCAGCGCTTCGTCGAGCTCACCGCCACGGCGCCCGCACGCGCCTACGGACTGTTTCCGCGCAAAGGCACGATCGCCATCGGTTCGGATGCCGACCTGGTCATCTGGGACCGCTTCGCACCCGGTGAAGAGCGAATGATTCGCAATCAGGACCTGCATCACGCCGTGGACTACACGCCCTACGAAGGCCAGCGCGTGCGCGCCTGGCCAGCGCTGACGCTGTCGCGCGGCGAGGTGGTCTGGGACGGCCTGGCACCGCAAGGCAGCCCGGGCCGTGGCCGTTTCCTGGCCTGCGGCCTGCCCAGCCTGGCCCCCCGCCGCTGCTGAGGCCCGCCACACGCGGCAGGCACATCGGCCTTCGCCGCCTACCGTGGGAATGATCCGCTTTCATCAGCCTTTTCCGACGCTTGGCCTCAAGTCGAATTTACACAATGCCGATAAGGGCATTCGACCCCCCAACTTTCAGGCGAACGGAAAAGAACATGACGAGCCACGGAGACATGAACAGGGTGTTCCGCCTGGTGTGGAGCAAGGTCACCGGCCAGTGGGTCGCGGTGTCCGAGCTGACACGGGGCCGGTCCAAGTCGTCCCGCTCGCTGCGCGTCGCGGC
>CAIJPE010000124.1 GCA_903822435.1 uncultured beta proteobacterium
AAGATTCAGCCTACGGCCCCCACACCGGCGCAGAGGACGGCGGCGATTTCGACACGCTCTTCGACGCCGGTTGGCTGGCTTCAGGCGACGTGCCCAACGACAGCCGACTGCTGCTGCGCCAGGCCCGCCGCATCGCGCAGGCCCAGGACAGCGCGCTGAGCCGCGTGTACCGCACCTATGGCGCTGCCCGCGCAGCCATCGGCGTGGGCCTGGTGGCTTCGCAAGGCGCGAGCAACCTGCTGGGCACGCGCAGCAGCGAGTGGCTGGTCCTGGTGTGCCTGCTCTACGCGGTGCAGGCCATCACCCTGTGGCTGCTGCCGCGCTTCGGACCGATGACGCGACCGCAACTGCAGCCCAGCCGGCGGCGGCAGCAATGGATGGCCACCATCGGCATCGACCTGGCGGCCTTCGCGTTGCTGCACCTGCTCGAGGTGGGCGCTTCGTTCAACTACGCCGCCTTGCTCGTGCTGCCGGTGCTGATGGCCGGTGTGCTGACGACCCGGTTGATGGCGCTGGGCACCGCAGCCGCCGTGTCGCTGATCTTGTTGTTGGCGGCCTGGCGGGCAGGCCTGGGCGGCGCCGAGGTGCCGGTGTTGATGCTGCAGTCCGGCCTGGCGGGGCTGGGCATGTTCGTCATCACCCTGATGGCCGGCGAGCTGGCCAGCCGGCTGGCCCGTGAAGAGCTGGCGGCGCGCGGCAGCCTGGAGCTTGCGCGCCAGCAAGCCCAACTCAACCGTCTGGTCATCGAGGAAATGGCCGATGGCGTGCTGGTGGTCGACCGCCGGCTGCGCGTGCGGGCTGCCAACCCGGCCGCCCGCGCCTTGCTGGTGGACCAGGGACTGGGGCCGCAGGCGCCGTTCACCCTGCAGCAGCGCCCCTCGTGGCTGGACCTGCTGCAGGCCGTGGAACGGGCCCTGGCCGAAGGCGACTGGCCCGAGGCCGGCCGCGACATCATGCTCAGCTTCAGCGCCGGACACACGCGCACCCTGCGGGTCCGTGTGCGCTTCATGCGCGCCCGCAACCTCGAGCGCGGTGGCGTCGAGGTGGCCGACGGCCTGGCCGAACCGTTCGCCGTGCTGCTGCTGGAAGACCTGCGCACCTTGCAGGCGCGGATCCGCCAGGAGAAGCTGGCCGCGATGGGCCGTGTATCGGCCGGCATCGCCCACGAGATCCGCAACCCCCTGGCCGCCATCGCCCAGGCCAACGCCTTGCTGCTCGAAGACACGCTCGATCCGGCGCAGCAGCGCCTGGCCCTGATGGTGGCCGACAACGTGCAGCGCCTGAAGCGACTGGTGGACGACGTGATGGAGCTGGCGCCCGGGACTTCGCCCGACATCCAGCCCTTCGACGCCGCGCCGGCGGTGGCCGTGATGGTGGCCGATTGGGCATTGACCGCCCAGATCCCGATCGGCCCCGAGAGCCGCCTGCGCACCGAACTGCCCACGGCCTCGCTCGGGGTGCTGTTCGACCCCGAACACCTGCGCCGCGTGCTGGTGAACCTGCTGGACAACGCCCAACGCCACGCCAGCCTGCTGCCGGGCGCGATCTTCCTGCGCCTGGCTGTCCGCGACGAGACCTGGGCCGTGCTGTCGGTGCTCTCGGACGGGCCCGCCATCGCGCCGGATGTCGAGCGGCATCTCTTCGAGCCCTTCTTCAGCACGCGCAGCCGCGGCTCCGGCCTGGGCCTGTACATTTGCCGGGAGCTGTGCGAGCGCTACGGTGCCAGTGTCGAATACCGTCCGCGCCTGGCTGCCGAGCGCCTGCGCAACGAGTTCGTGGTCAGCGTCCGGCGGGCCTCGTTGCAAGACCCGCTGCTGGCGATGCCCGTCCCAGCCCCTTTGCCATCCCCTGCAGCCGGCATCCGCCCGTGAGCCCCCCTTCCCCACTTCCACCACACCCCATCACTGGCGCTGCTGCCGGCACCGGCAACCCCCGCCTGCTGGTGGTGGACGACGAGCCAGATCTGCGCACCCTGTACGAGCTGACGCTGGTGCGCGAGGGCTACGACGTGGAGTCGGCCGGTTCGGTGGAAGAGGGCTGGGCGCTGCTGCAGGAAGGCGGCCTGCGGTCCTTCGCGCTGGTCATCACCGACATGCGCCTGCCCGACGGCACGGGACTGGATCTGCTGCGCCGCATGGAGGAGGCGGGCCGCACCGAAAAGGCCATCGTCATCACCGCCTACGGCTCGCCGGCCAATGCGGTGGAGGCGCTGAAGGCCGGTGCCTACGACTACCTTACCAAGCCGGTCGACCTGCGGCAATTCCGCGGCGTGGTGGCCTCGGCGCTGGGGCGTGCCCCGGGGGCTTCCGGTGCCGTGCCCGCTGCATTGGCGCGGCCCGCGGCCGGGGTGGCGGGAACAGGCACGGCCCCGGCGCTGCGCGCGGCCGGGTCGCCGCACCCGGCGCTGGCCCGCATCGTCGGGGCTTCGGCGGCGATGCAGGACGTTCGCTCGCTGGTCGAACGCGTGGCACGCAGCATGGCCCCGGTGCTGGTGCAGGGCGAGTCCGGCACGGGCAAGGAACTGGTGGCCCGCGCCATCCACGAGGTGTCCCCGCGTGGCGCGATGGCCTTCGTGGCGGTCAACTGCGGTGCGATCCCCGAGAACCTGCTGGAAGCCGAGTTCTTCGGTTATCGCAAAGGGGCTTTCACGGGGGCCGGCGAGGACCGCGAGGGCTTTTTCCAGGCCGCCCAGGGCGGCTCGCTGTTTCTCGACGAGATCGGCGACCTGCCGCTGGCCATGCAGAGCAAGCTGCTGCGCGTGATCCAGGAACGCGCCGTGCGCCCCATCGGGGCCACGGCCGAGACGCCGGTCAACGTGCGCATCGTCAGCGCCACGCACAAGGACCTGGGCGCCGAGGTGCAGGCCGGGCGCTTCCGGCAGGACCTGTACTATCGACTGAACGTGATCCGCATCGCCGTGCCGCCGTTGCGCGAGCGCATCGGCGACCTGCCCGCCATCTGCAGTGCCGCACTGGAGCGCATCGCGCGGGACGCTGGCGTGCAGCCCAGCCCCACGCTTCAGCCCGAGGCGCTGCACCACCTCTTGCGCTACAGCTTCCCGGGCAACGTGCGCGAGCTCGAGAACCTCCTGCACCGGGCACTGGCCCTGGCGGTCACGCCCGAGATCGGGCGCGAAGACCTCGGCCTGCCCGATGCGCTGCTCGCCGAGGCGCCGGAAACCGATCGGGAGCCGGATCGCCGCGCTGAACATCCGGCACCCGCCGCGCCGCCTGCAGCGTCCGCCGCGCCGCTGCCCGATGACCTGGCAGCCTACCTGGACCAGGTGGAACGCGACATCCTCGAGCGGGCTCTGGAGCGCCACCGTTACAACCGCACTGCAGCCGGCGCCAGCCTGGGCCTGTCATTGCGGCAGATGCGTTACCGCATGGCGCGCCTGGGTGTCGGCCTGGAAGACTAGACCCGCGCGGAAAGGCTCCGACTGGCGCGGGTTTTGCGCGGGTTCGGGCTGTTTGGGCGCGCCGCCCGGGGGTTCTTGGCGTGGATGTCGCGTGGTGCGCGGCTTGGCGAGGCGACTGACCTTTGGGGGCCCGCTTCGGGGTGCTTGAAGGGCCTTGACAACGGGCAAAATCCGGCTCCCGAAGAATTCAGGATTTCCCTGACCAGACACTAGCGGTAGTGGCTTGTAGGGGTGCGGCACACCAGATATAGTGGTTGCGGGTGATAATCTCGTGACAGATTCAACTATCTTCTTCCCTCTGCCGGCAGGGCGTGTCAAGCCCTCGCAAGAGGGGTGGGCGAATGGGGCATTTGCGGTCGGCGGTTCGGCCGTTGAAGCCCTGGTGGCAGGCCGCTCCGGGCCGGCCCGATTGCAGTCCGACGCAAAGCCCTGCTCCAAGACCTCGCCAACCTGAACACCGCGCGCACGACCGATCTCTATCCACAGAGACAGCGTGCGCCATCCGTACCGATTCCAAGAAGGGGAATGCATGCAAAGTCTCTCGACCCAAGCGCCGGCCGCAAGCCCGGCCCTCGCCACCCGCCCGCTGTCCGCCACGGCCGTCCCCACCGTGCCGGCCGGCAGTGCGGCCTACGCCGGCTACCAGATCATCCGCCGCAATGGCGCGGTGGTCTCCTTCGAGCCCAACAAGATTGCCGTGGCCCTGATGAAGGCCTTCCTGGCCGTGCATGGCACGCAGGGTGCGGCGTCGGCCAGCGTGCGCGAGACGGTCGAACGCCTGACTGAAGGCGTGGTGCGCGCGCTGCTGCGCTCGCGCCCGGGCGGCGGCACCTTCCACATCGAAGACGTGCAGGATCACGTCGAGCTGGCCCTGATGCGCAGCGGCCACCATGAAGTGGCGCGGGCCTATGTGCTGTACCGCGAGCGGCGTTCGCAGGAGCGTGCGCGCCAGGGCGTGCCGGCACTCGAGAAGCCCGCTGAGCTCTATGCCACCGAAGGCGGCCGCCGCGTGCCGCTGGACATGGCCGAACTGCGCGAACTGGTGGAGTCGGCCTGCGCCGGCCTGGGCGCCGACGTCAAGGCTGAGCCCATCATGGCCGAGACCCGCCGCAACCTGTACGACGGCGTGCCGCTGGACGAGGTCTTCAAGGCCGCGATCCTTGCCGCCCGCACCATGATCGAGAAGGAGCCGGCCTACACGCGAGCCACGGCACGGCTGCTGCTGCACACGATCCGCCGCGAGATCCTGGGCGAGACCGTCACGCAGGCCGGCATGGCCGAACGTTATGCCGAGTACTTCCCGCGCTTCGTCAAGAAGGGCGTGGACGCCGAACTGCTCGACGAAAAGCTGCTGCAATTCGACCTGGCCCGCCTGGGGGCCGCCATCGACGCCAGCCGCGACCTGCAGTTCGACTACCTCGGCCTGCAGACCCTGTACGACCGCTACTTCCTGCACATCGACGAAGCCCGCATCGAGATGCCGCAGGCCTTCTTCATGCGCGTGGCCATGGGACTGTCGTTGAATGAGATCGACCGCGAGGCGCGGGCCATCGAGTTCTACAACGTGCTGTCGACCTTCGACTTCATGAGCAGCACGCCCACGCTGTTCAACAGCGGCACGCGGCGCTCGCAGCTGTCCAGCTGCTACCTCACCACGGTGTCCGACGACCTGGAGGGCATCTACGAAGCCCTGAAAGAAAACGCGCTGCTGAGCAAGTTCGCTGGCGGCCTGGGCAACGACTGGTCCCGGGTGCGGGCCCTGGGCAGCTACATCAAGGGCACCAACGGCAAGAGCCAGGGCGTGGTGCCCTTCCTCAAGGTGGTCAACGACACGGCCGTGGCCGTGAACCAGGGTGGCAAGCGCAAGGGCGCGGTGTGCTCGTACCTGGAGAGCTGGCACCTCGACCTGGAAGAGTTTCTCGAGCTGCGCAAGAACACAGGCGACGACCGCCGGCGCACGCACGACATGAACACCGCCAACTGGATCCCCGACCTGTTCATGCGCCGGGTGATGGAAAGCGGCGACTGGACGCTGTTCAGCCCCAGCACCTGCCCCGACCTGCACGACAAGTTCGGCAAGGCCTTCGAAGAGGCCTACACGGCCTACGAAGCCAAGGTCGACCGCGGCGAGATCAAGCTTTTCAAGCGCATGCCGGCCAAGGACCTGTGGCGCAAGATGCTCTCGATGATCTTCGAGACCGGGCACCCGTGGATCACCTTCAAGGACGCCTGCAACGTGCGCAGCCCGCAGCAGCACGTGGGCGTGGTGCACTCCAGCAACCTGTGCACCGAGATCACCCTGAACACCAGCGACACCGAGATCGCCGTGTGCAACCTGGGCAGCGTCAACCTGGCCCAGCACCTGAGGGACAGTCCTGAAGGCGGCAAGGTGATCGACCAGGCCAAGCTCAAGCAGACGATCCGCACGGCCATGCGCATGCTCGACAACGTCATCGACATCAACTACTACGCGGTCAAGAAGGCGCGCGACAGCAACTTGCGCCACCGGCCGGTGGGGCTGGGCATCATGGGCTTCCAGGATTGCCTGTACCAGCTGCGCACGCCCTACGCCAGCCAGGCCGCGGTGGACTTCGCCGACCAGAGCATGGAGTCGGTCTGCTACCACGCCTACTGGGCCAGCACCGAGCTGGCTGCCGAACGCGGCCGCTACAGCAGCTACCGCGGCAGCCTGTGGGACCGCGGCATCCTGCCGCAAGACTCGCTGGAACTGCTGCGCGAGCAGCGCGGCGGCTACCTCGAGGTCGACAGCTCCAGCACGATGGACTGGTCCGCCCTGCGCGAGCGCATCGCCACCCACGGCATGCGCAACAGCAACTGCGTGGCCATCGCCCCCACGGCCACCATCAGCAACATCATCGGCGTGGATGCGTCCATCGAGCCTAGCTTCGGCAACCTCTCGGTCAAGAGCAACCTCTCAGGCGAGTTCACGGTCGTCAACGAGTACCTCGTACGCGACCTGAAGAAGCTCGGTCTGTGGGATGACGTGATGGTCATGGACCTCAAGCACTTCGACGGCTCGCTGCGCCCCATCGACCGCGTGCCCGAGGAGCTCAAGCGCCTGTATGGCACGGCCTTCGAGGTCGATGCCTCGTGGCTGGTGGAGGCCGGTGCGCGGCGGCAGAAGTGGATCGACCAGGCGCAGTCGCTGAACATCTACATGGCCGGTGCCTCGGGCCGCAAGCTCGATGAGACCTACAAGCTCGCGTGGCTGCGCGGCCTTAAGACCACTTACTACCTTCGCACCACCAGCGCCACCTATTCCGAGAAGTCCACGGTGGCGCCGGGTGCCTTGAACGCGGTGTCGATGTCGGGCCCTGCCGCGGCTGCCACGCAAGCGGTCAGCGAGCCCGCCAGCGACGTCAAGTTCTGCGCCATCGACAACCCCGATTGCGAAGCCTGCCAATGAACGCAGCCCCGGGCCTTGCTGATCACGCGCGAAATCTCACCGCATCGACGTACCGGTGCAACAGCAAGAGCCCGCGCAAGTCAACCAGTGCTTGGTGTTCGAACACAACACTCTGATAATTCAAGCTGACAGGACGTATTCAAATGCTGGTCTGGGAAGACGACGTTAGAACCCCTTCGACACCATTGCCGCAAGCTTTGCGTGTCACCCCGCCGGAGCCCTTCGAAGTGGCTCCGCACAAGCCTGTGGTGTCGCTGCCCGAGAAGCCCTTTGCAGCGGGCCCCGTGGTGGCCGCCGAACCCCGGTCCGCGCGCCGCGTCAACGCGGCCGACAAGCGCATCATCAACGGCCAGACCGATGTCAACCAGCTCGTGCCGTTCAAGTACAAGTGGGCGTGGGAGAAGTACCTCTCCACCTGCGCCAACCACTGGATGCCGCAAGAGGTCAACATGTCGCGAGACATCGCGACCTGGAAAGATCCCAACGGCCTGACCGAAGACGAGCGCCGCATCGTCAAGCGCAACCTCGGCTTCTTCGTCACGGCCGATTCCCTGGCCGCCAACAACATCGTGCTGGGTACCTACCGGCACATCACGGCACCCGAGTGCCGGCAGTTCCTGTTGCGCCAGGCCTTCGAAGAGGCCATCCACACCCACGCCTACCAGTACATCGTGGAGTCGCTCGGCCTGGACGAGAGCGAGATCTTCAACGCGTACCACGAGGTCGATTCGATCCGCCAGAAAGACGAGTTCCTGATCCCGTTCATCGACGCGATCATGGACCCGCATTTCAAGACCGGCACGATGGAGAACGACCAGACCCTGCTCAAGAGCCTGATCGTCTTTGCCTGCCTCATGGAAGGCTTGTTCTTCTACGTCGGCTTCACGCAGATCCTCGCCCTGGGCCGCCAGAACAAGATGACCGGGGCGGCCGAGCAGTACCAGTACATCCTGCGCGACGAGTCGATGCACTGCAACTTCGGCATCGACGTCATCAACCAGATCAAGCTCGAGAACCCGCAGCTCTGGACTCCGGCCTTCAAGGCCGAGATCAAGACCCTGTTCGAGAAGGCCGTCGAGCTCGAATACCGCTACGCCGAAGACACCATGCCCCGCGGTGTGCTGGGCATGAACGCCTCGATGTTCAAGGGCTACCTGCGCTACATCGCCAACCGGCGCGCCACGCAGATCGGCCTGGAAACCCTGTTCCCCAACGAAGAGAACCCGTTCCCCTGGATGAGCGAGATGATCGACTTGAAGAAGGAACGCAATTTCTTCGAGACCCGCGTCATCGACTATCAAACCGGCGGTGCGCTGGCATGGGATTAGAGGCCTGTCCTCGCTTGCCACGCATCACCCACCCTCACCCACCTTGCGGGCCCGGTCGGCATCGCAGGGGTGGGTGAGTTTTTGAGAGATCAAGAATGACGAACCGAGGCTGGCACCAGACCAAAGCCCGGTTCGTGACCCCGTTCACCGCACCGGGGCGACCGTTGCAAGGGCTTGCCTTTGCAGCAGACCTTCGGGTGGTGAATCTCTGCGTAGCCAGCTGTTGCGCGGAGTTTTTTGCAACTTGATCAAGGAGATCGTTATGGCAACTGCGAAGAAGGCCGCTCCGGCCAAGAAAGCTGCGCCCGCTAAGAAGGCAGCACCGGCCAAGAAGGCGCCGGCGAAGAAGGCCGCTCCGGCCAAGAAGGCCCCGGCGAAGAAGGCCGCTCCGGCCAAGAAGGCGGCGCCGGCCAAGA
>CAIJPE010000125.1 GCA_903822435.1 uncultured beta proteobacterium
CCGGCGGTGATGGCCGCGCTGGTCAGCACTGGAGCGGCATGGGCCGCCCCGTAGATGAAGCCCAGCGCCACCACGGCAGTCTGTGCGAGTCGAACGGACAGGGATCGATGTTTCTGCATGGTGTCTCCGATGTTGCAACGCACCACAGCATGTTGCTGGGCTTGACGTTCCGAGGAGACCAAATTGCACCATTTGTGCCAATCCCAAAAAGACTTTGAAAATCATCGAGTTGTTCGGATTCCCCGCACCTGGGCGGGGGCGGGCGTAAATTGCTTCGACACTCAGCAAGGTGAATATCAACCGGGTTGGACGTGAACTGGACAAGACAGTCCGGCTTGCCGGCTGAACGGCTCAAGCAGCCGCTGCCACCCGCCCGTAGAAGCGCCCCAGCTCGGCCAGCCGCCCGGCATGCCAGGAGTGCACCTGGCTCCACTGGAAGCGCCAACCCCACCAGCCGCTTTCCTGGCCGGGGAAGTTCATGCGGCATTCGGTGGGCAGCGCCAGCACGTCCTGCATGGGGTGGACGGCGGTGTCGGCCACGCTGGACATCGCCTCGCGGATCAGTGTCCAGGGCATGTCGTGGCCATCGGTGCCCAGGTAGCCGCGGGCGAAGTTGCGTTCGCGGTCGCTGGCGTTGGCCCACCAGCCGGCCACGGTGTCGTTGTCGTGCGTGCCGGTGTACACCACGGTGTCGTGCTCGTGGTTGTGCGTGAGGAAGTGGTTCGATGCGTCGCTGCCGAAGGCGAATTGAAGGATGCGCATGCCCGGCAGGCCGAACTTCTTGCGCAGCGCGACGACGTCGGGCGTGATCACGCCGAGGTCTTCCGCGATGATGGGGATCGGGCCCAGGGCCTTGTTGATGGCCTTGAACAGACCCTCGCCGGGCCCGGGCACCCAGGTGCCGTGCTCGGCCGTGGGATAGGCGGCCGGGATCTCCCAGTAGCCCGCAAAGCCGCGGAAGTGGTCGATGCGCACGATGTCCACCAGCTCGAAAGTGCGCCGGATGCGCTCCACCCACCAGGCGTAGCCGTCCTTGGCGTGTTCGCTCCAGCGGTACAGCGGGTTGCCCCAGCGCTGGCCGGTGACGGCGAAGATGTCCGGCGGCACGCCGGCCACCACGCGCGGCCGGCCGGCGGAGGTCAGGTCGAACAGGTGCTGGTTCGACCAGACTTCGGCGCTGAGGTAGGCGATGAAGATGGGCGTGTCGCCGATGATCTCCACGCCCTTGCCGTTGGCGTAGGCCTTCAGGGCCATCCACTGCCGATAGAACGACCATTGGCAGAACTGCCAGAAGGCCACGCGGCTGGCGTGGTGCGCCCTCGCCGCGGCCAGGGCCCCGGGTTCGCGCGCCACGAGCTCGGGCTCCCACTCGCTCCAGTCGCGCCAGTGGTGGCTTTCGCACAGGGACATGAACAGGCTGTAGTCGCCCAGCCATGCGCTGTGTTCCTGCGCGAACTGCGCGAAGGCCTCGCGCTGGGCCGTGGTGCCATGCGAGGCGAAACGGGCCGCCGCCTTGGCCAGCCGGTCCATGCGAAAAGGCACCATGCAGGCGAAGTCCACCGTCTCCGCAGACATGCCCGGGGTGGGGATCAGGTCTTCGGCATCCAGGAAGCCCTGGCGGTACAGCTCGTCCAAGTCGACCAGCAACTGGTTGCCGGCAAAGGCCGAATTGCTCATGTAGGGCGAGTTGCCCGGGCCGATGCCGGCCAGCGGCAGGATCTGCCAGAGCTTCTGGCCACCGGCCACGAGCCAGTCCACGAAGTGGTAGGCGTCGCGGCCGAGGTCACCGGACCCGTGGGGGCCGGGCAGGGATGTGGGGTGCAGCAGCACGCCGCTGGCGCGGGGAAATCTCATGGGATGGAGCTTCCGGGGGATGTCGGTTTGAATATCGGCCAGCCCGCCTGGGCGGGCCCGGCGTCGCGCAGCAGCACCATGCTGCGCGCAGGCAGCATGTAGTGATCGGGGTCTGGCGCTTCGCTGCGGCGCCAGGTGGTTCGGCCGTCGGCAGCGGTGCTGTCGAGTTCGCCCACCCATTGGCCGGCCGGCAGCCGGAAGCTGGCGTCCATGTCGCGGCCGTTGACCATCAGCAGCAAGGGCCCGTCGGCGCGCCCGGGCAGGCCGATGAAGGCTCCGAGGATGCGCGACATGCGGTTGTTCCAGTGCTCTGGCGTCATGGGCTCGCCGGTGCGGCGCAGCCAGGCCAGGTCTTGCAGGCCTTGCGCATTGTCAAGGCCGGTGTACCAGCGCAGCCCCAGGGGCAGCAGCCGCTTGCGCAGCGACAGCAGGTGGGCGGTGTAGTCGACCAGCGCCTGGTCGGCGTTGGGCCAGTCGATCCAGGTGAGCTCGTTGTCCTGACAGTAGGGGTTGTTGTTGCCACCCTGGCTGTGCCCGAGCTCGTCGCCGGCCGCCAGCATGGGCGTGCCCTGGGACAGCACCACCGTGGCCAGCAGGCAGCGCTGCAGCCGGCGCCGCCGCTCCAGCACCAGGGGGTCTTCGGTCGGGCCTTCCCAACCGCAGTTCCAGCTCAGGTTGTGGCCGTGGCCGTCGCGGTTGTCTTCGAGGTTGGCCTCGTTGTGGCGCATGTCGTAGCTCACCAGGTCGGCCAGGGTGAAGCCGTCGTGCGAGACCACGTAATTCACCGATTCCGCCGGGGGCCGCTGACGGCGCTGGAACAGGTCGCTGGAACCTGCCAGGCGCAGCGCGAATTCGCCGCGCGTGCAGTCACCGCCCAGCCAGAAGGCGCGGGCCGTGTCGCGGAAGTGGTCGTTCCACTCGAGCCAGCCGTGCGGGAACTGCCCCACCTGGTAGCCATCGGGGCCCAGGTCCCAGGGTTCGGCGATGAGCTTGACGGCCTGCAGCAACGGATCCTGGTGCAATGCCTTGAAGAAGGCCCCGTGGCGGTCGAAGGCGCGAGCACCGCGGCCCAGCACAGGGGCCAGGTCGAAGCGGAAGCCGTCCACGTGCATTTCGCCCACCCAGTAGCGCAGGCTGTCCAGCACCATCTGCAGCGTGCGCGGCTGGTTCAGGTCGAGGGCATTGCCGCAGCCGCTCCAGTTCTCGTAGCGGTCGCGCTGGTCGGGTGGCAGGCGGTACCAACTGCGGTTGTCCAGACCGCGCCAGCTGATCGTGGGCCCGCGCTCGTCGCCCTCTGGCGTGTGGTTGTAGACCACGTCCAGCAGCACCTCGAAGCCGGCCTGGTGCAGCCTGCGCACCATGCTGCGGAACTCGTCGCGCGGCTGCGCCGTGGCCGCATAGCGGGGGTCGGGGCAGAAGAAGCCCAGGGTGTTGTAGCCCCAGTAGTTGGTCAGGCCCATCTCGATCAGGCGCGACTCGTCGAGGATCTGCTGCACCGGCAGCAGGCTGACCGCGGTCACCCCCAGTCGCTTCAGGTGGGCCAGCGCGGCATCGCTGGCCAGGCCGTCATAGGTGCCGCGCAATTCGGCGGGCACGCCAGGCATCCGGCGGGTGAAGCCGCGAACGTGAAGCTCGTAGATGACGGTGTCGGCCAGTGGAATGGCGGGCGGCACGTCGCCCTGCCAGTCGAAGCGGTCCTGCACCACGCGGGCCTTCAGCGCGTCCGCGCCGTTGTCCCGCGTGTCCATGTGCTGCGGGTGCACGGGGTCGGCCCCGAAGTGCGCGCAGCGCCAGTCGAAGCGGCCGACGATCTCGCGCGCCCAGGGGTCGAGCAGCAGCTTGTTCGGGTTGAATCGGTGGCCGCGGTCGGGGCGCCAGGGCCCCTGCGCGCGAAAGCCGTACAGCAGCCCGGGCGCGGCGCCCGGCAGCCAGCCGTGCCAGATGTCGCCGCTGCGTCCGGGCAGCGGGATGCGGGCGAGTTCGACCGCGCCAGCGGCGTCGTAAACGCACAGGTCCACCTGGGTCGCGTTGGCCGAGAACACGGCGAAGTTCACGCCGCCCTCACCGGCATGCGCGCCCATGGGCCAAGGGCGGCCTTCTGCCAGCACGGCAGGCCACTGCCCGTCGGCGGGCTGTCCGGCGGCGTGGCTCAAGCGGTCCATTCGAAGAACACGGTGGCCAGCGGCGGCACGGTGATGACCACCGATTGGGGGCGGCCGTGGCTGGCCACGGCTTCGCTGGTGGCGGTGCCCAAGGGCGTGCCCACGTTGCTGCCGCCGTAGAACGACGAGTCGGTGTTCAGCCGCTCGGTCCAGCGGCCTGCTGCGGGCACGCCCAGCCGAAGTCCGTGGTGCACCACCGGCGCGAAGTTGCAGAGCACCAGCATCATGGCGCCCTGCCGTCCCTTGCGCACGAAGCTCAGCAGGCTGCGCTGGCTGTCCTGATGGTCGATCCACTCGAAGCCTTCGCCCGAGAAGTCCTGGTCATGCAGGGCAGGGCTGGCGGCCAGCAGGTGGTTGAGGTCGCGCACCAGGCTTTGCAGCCCGCGGTGATCGGGTTGGTCCAGCAGATGCCAGTCGAGGCCGGACTCGAAGTTCCATTCGCGTTCCTGGCCGAACTCGCAGCCCATGAAGAGCAGCTTCTTGCCCGGGTGCCCCCACATGAAGCCGTAGTAGGCGCGCAGGTTGGCGAACTTCTGCCAGCGATCGCCCGGCATGCGCTGCAGCATCGAGCCCTTGCCGTGCACGACCTCGTCGTGCGAGATGGGCAGCACGAAGTTCTCGGTGAAGGCGTAGATCAGGCCGAAGGTGAGCTCGCCGTGATGGAAGGCGCGGTGGATGGGGTCTCGCTGGATGTACTGCAGCGTGTCGTGCATCCACCCCATGTTCCACTTGAAATGGAACCCCAGCCCGCCGGCCCAGGTGGGGCGCGAGACGGCCGGGAAGGCCGTGGATTCTTCGGCCAGGGTGATGGCCTGCGGGCGTTCGCCGCCCACGACCTCGTTCGTGCGTTTGAGGAAGGCGATGGCTTCCAGGTTCTCGCGCCCGCCATGCACGTTCGGGATCCACTGGCCGGCCTTGCGGCTGTAGTCGCGGTACAGCATGGAGGCCACGGCGTCCACGCGCAGGCCGTCCACGCCGTAGCGCTCCAGCCAGTAGAGCGCGTTGCCCACCAGGAAGTTGCGCACCTCCGTCCGGCCGAAGTTGTAGATCAGCGTGTTCCAGTCGTTGTGGTATCCCTCGCGCGGGTCAGCGTATTCATACAGGTGCGTGCCGTCGAACTGGGCCAGGCCGTGGGCATCGGCCGGAAAGTGCGCGGGCACCCAATCCAGCAGCACGCCGATGCCCGCCTCATGGGCCTTCTCGACGAAACGGCGCAGCCCCGCGGGGTCGCCGAAGCGGGCGGTCGGCGCGTACAGGCCCAGCGTCTGGTAGCCCCAGGACCCGTCGAAGGGGTGCTCGCTGACGGGCAGCAGTTCGAGGTGCGTGAAGCCCATCTCGCGGGCGTAGCCGACGAGCTCGTCGGCCAGCTCATCCCAGTTCAACCAGCGGTTGCCCTCGGCGGCGCGGCGGCGCCAGCTGGACAGGTGCACCTCGTAGATGCTCAAGGGCGCGTCCAGCGCATTGGCCCGTTCGCGCTGCGTCGAGGGCGGCACCATGGCCGGCATGGGGGCCACGATGCTGGCTGTGGCGGGGCGCATCTCGGCGTGCCGGGCGTAGGGGTCGGCCTTCTGCGGCAGAAGCTGGCCGTTGCGGTCGAGCAACTCGTACTTGTAGCGGGCGCCTGGGCCCAGATCGGGCAGGAACAGCTCCCAGACGCCGCATTCGCGGCGCAGGCGCATGGGGTGCCGGCAGCCGTTCCAGAGGTTGAAGTCGCCCACCACGCTCACACGCGAGGCGTTGGGCGCCCAGACGCTGAAGGCCGTGCCGGCCACGCCGTCCATCGTGCGGGGTGAGGCGCCCATGATGTCGTGCGGCCGGAGGTGCGAACCTTCGGCCAGCAGCCAGACGTCCATCTCGCCCAGCACCGTGCCGAAGCGGTAGGGGTCTTCCAGCAGCGCGTGCGAGCCATCGTGCCAAGCCACCTGCAGGCGGTAGGGCCCGGGCGCCGGCAGGGCGCCTTCGAACACGCCGTCGCCGTGCATGCAGCGCAGTTCGGCCTGGCCGCCATCGGTGACCGCAGCCACCGACGCCGCGCCGGGCAGCAGCGCCCGCACCCACGTGCGGCCGTCAGGTCCGGCATGTGGGCCGAGCACCGCAAAGGGGTCGCCGTGCGTACCACGCCGCAGCGCGTCGATCTCGTGCGGAGTCAACATGCCTTCGGCAGCAGCAGCGCTCAAGGCTTGGCCGGCACGCCCCAGACCTGGTCCGCGTATTCACGGATGGTGCGGTCCGACGAGAAGAAACCCATCCCGGCCACGTTGGCGATCGCCTTGCGTGCCCAGGCGTCGCGGTCAGCGTACAGCGCGTCCACGCGGGCTTGCGCCGCCACGTAGCTGTCGAAGTCGGCCAGGAGCATGTAGTGGTCACCGCCCCACAGCAGCGAGTCCACCAGCGAGCGGTAGCGCCCGGGTTCCTCGGGGCTGAACAGGCCGCCGGCAACCGCGTCGAGCACGGCTTTCAGGCGCGGATGGCTTTCGTACAGGCGAAGCGGGTGGTAGCCGTGCGTCCGGCTTTCCAGCACCTCGGCCGTGGACAGGCCGAAGATGAAGATGTTCTCGTCACCCACCTGCTGGCGGATCTCGATGTTGGCGCCGTCGTCGGTGCCGATGGTCAGGGCGCCGTTCAGCGCGAGCTTCATGTTGCCCGTGCCCGAGGCTTCGGTGCCGGCGGTGGAGATCTGCTCGGACAGGTCCGCGCCGGGCATGATCACCTCGGCCACCGAGACGCCGTAGTTCGGCACGAACACCACCTTCAGCCGCCCGCCCAGGCGGCCGTCGTTGTTGATGAGCTGGCCCACGTCGTGCACCAGGCGGATGATGTCCTTGGCCGCCACGTAGCTGGAGGCCGCCTTGCCCGCGAAGATCACCGTGCGCGGCACCCAGCGGCCTGCGGCCATGCCTTCCGGGTCGGCCAGCATGGCCTGGTAGCGCGCCACCACCTGCAGCACATTGAGCAGCTGCCGCTTGTATTCGTGGATGCGCTTGACCTGCACGTCGAACAGGCTGCCCGGGTCGACGACGATGCCCGTGCTCTTGCGGATGTGCTCTGCCAGCCTGGCCTTGTTCTGGTGCTTGACGGCCAGGAACGCCGCGCGGAACTCGGCGCTGCCGGCGTGATCGCCCAACTGCTTGAGCTGGTCCAGGTGCAGCCGCCATCCGGTGCCGATGGTCTTGTCGATCAGCGCCGACAGCCCCGGGTTGGCCTGGGCCAGCCAGCGGCGCGGGGTCACGCCGTTGGTCATGTTGGTGAAGCGATCGGGCCACAGGGCGGCGAAGTCGGCGAAGATGGTCTTGACCAGCAACTCCGAATGCAGGGCCGACACGCCGTTGACCTTGTGGCTTCCGACCACCGACAGGTGCGCCATGCGCACGCGCCGCTCGCCGCGTTCATCGATCAACGACAACCGGCGCAGGAACTCGTTGTCGCCCGGCCGCACGGCCGCTGCGGCCGCCAGGAATTCGGCGTTGATGCGGAAAATGATTTCCAGGTGGCGCGGCAGCACGTGCTGCATCAGGCCCACGGGCCAGGTCTCCAGCGCCTCGGGCATCAGCGTGTGGTTGGTGTAGCTGAACACCTTCTGGGTCATCGACCACGCCGTGGGCCAGGCAAAGCCGTGCTCGTCGGTCAGCAGGCGCATCAGCTCGGCGACGCCGATGGCCGGGTGCGTGTCGTTCAGGTGGATGGCGACCTTGTCGGCGAGGTTGGAAAGGTGGCCGTGCTCGGCCAGGTGGCGGCCCAGGATGTCCTGGATCGAGGCGCTGGTGAAGAAGTACTCCTGCCGAAGCCGCAACTCGCGGCCTGCAGGCGTGCTGTCGTTGGGGTACAGCACCCACGAGATGTTCTCGTACTGGTTCTTGAACTCGGCCGCCCGCGCGTAGTCGCCGGTGTTGAAGGCCTGCAGGTCGATCAGAGAGGGGGCCACTGCCTTCCACAGCCGAAGGGTGCTCACCCGCGGGGTGCCGTGGCCGGGGATGATCATGTCGTAGGCCTTGGCGTTGACCTCACCGGCATGCCGCCAGGTGGGCGGGGCCCCGCTGCCGGCCGAAGGCTCGACCCAGCCGCCGAAGCGCACGGGGTAGTGCACACCCGAGCGCGGAAACTCCCACGGCGTGCCGTCCTCGAGCCAGGGGTCGGGGTACTCGACCTGCCGGCCCTGGGCGATGGCCTGCTTGAACATGCCGAACTCGTAGCGGATGCCGTAGCCGAAGGAGGGCAGTTCCAGCGTGGCCATCGAGTCCAGGAAGCAGGCCGCCAGCCGCCCCAGGCCGCCGTTGCCCAGCGCCGCATCGACCTCGGTGCCTTCCACGTCCTCCAGGCTGCAGGCATGGGCCTGGGCGGCCGTGGCCATGTCGCCCGTCAATTCCAGCGCCGCCAGGGCGTTGGACAGGGTCCGGCCGATCAGGAACTCCATCGACAGGTAATACACGCGCCGGGCCTTGGCGCCGCGGTCGGCGGTATCGGCAGATACCCAACGTTGGGATAACTGCTCACGCGCAACCTGAGCCACCGCGTGCATGATCTCCGTGTGCGTGGCCGTTGCCGGACTGGAGCCGACCGTGGAAAGCAGATGGCTGTCGACAGCCGTGGGTGAGGGTTGCTTGGCGGTGGGTTGTGGCATGGACGGTGCTGGGCTGCAGGCGGCGGGCTGGATTGAATATCGCTATGCGTTTGAGTGTGACCGAAGGCCTGGGGCAGCGTCAATCCGCCCCGGACGGCACTCGGTGTAGTTTGACTACAGAGGCCAGTCATCGATCATGGGCCTGGTCGGAAGACTCTGAAGATAATGTGTTATAAATCATGTATTTATCTAGTTAATATGAAGCTAAATCTAACTTTCGACACCGCCCCTCAGGGTGCCCTTCAGCCTGCGGCCTCGGGCTCGTCATGTAGTTTTGCTGCATACACCGCAAAGGCGAGCTCATGAGTTCCTTCGATGTGGCCCAGAGCCTGGATCTGCCGCGGCGCGCGGTGGCCCTGGTGCTGGCCGGCGGCCGTGGCAGCCGTCTGCGAAACCTGACCGACAGCCGGGCCAAGCCCGCCGTGTATTTCGGCGGCAAATTCCGGATCGTCGATTTCGCGCTTTCCAATTGCATGAACTCCGGCATCCGCCGCATCGGGGTCATCACGCAATACAAGAGCCACAGCCTGCTGCGCCACCTGCAACGCGGCTGGGCTTTCCTGAAAAGCGAGATGAATGAATTCGTCGACCTGCTGCCCGCGCAGCAACGGGTGGACGAGGAAAGCTGGTATCGCGGCACCGCCGACGCCGTCTACCAGAACCAGGACATCCTGGCCGCCTACCGCGCCGATTACGTCGTGGTGCTGGCCGGCGACCATGTCTACAAGCAGAACTACGCCGTGATGCTGGCCGACCACGTGGCCATGGGCCGGGAGGTCACCGTCGGCTGCATCGACGTGCCCCGCGAAGAGGCCAAGGCCTTCGGCGTGATGGCGATCGACGAGCACCGCCGCATCCTCGATTTCGTCGAAAAGCCGGCCGAGCCGCCCACGCTGCCGGGCCGCCCGGACCGCTCCCTGGCCAGCATGGGCATCTACATCTTCAACGCCCGCTACCTGTATCGCGAACTCGAGCGCGACATGGCCGACCCCAACTCGAGCCATGACTTCGGCAAGGACATCATCCCCAAGATGGTCAAGGCCGGCGTGGCCGTGGCCCACCCCTTCGAGATGAGCTGCGTGGGCAGCAAGCCCGGCATGGGCCCGTACTGGCGCGACGTGGGCACCATCGATGCCTACTGGGACGCGAACATCGACCTCACGGCCACCGACCCGCTGCTCAACCTGTACGACACCAACTGGCCGATCTGGACCTACCAGCAGCAGTTGCCGCCAGCCAAGTTCGTGCACAACCAGGACGACCGGCGCGGCATGGCCATCGAGTCGCTGGTCTCGGGCGGGTGCATCGTCTCGGGCGCGGTGTTCCGCTCGGTGCTGTTCTCGGACGTGCGGGTGCACTCGTACTCGTCGGTCAACTGGAGCGTGCTGCTGCCCGGCGTGCAGGTGGGCCGCAACGCGCGGCTGACCCGCGTGGTGGTCGACCGGGATTGCATGATTCCCGACAACATGGTCATCGGCGAAGACGCGGCCGTGGATGCCGCGCGTTTCTACCGCACCGAGTCCGGCATCACCCTCGTCACGCGAGACATGCTCCGCAACCTGGCTTGAGCGGGGTGGGTGCGATGAAAGTGCTACATGTGGCGGTGGAGGTGTTCCCGCTGATCAAGACCGGCGGGCTGGCCGACGTGGTGGCCGCCTTGCCCGTGGCGCTGGCCGAGCAGGGCGCCGACATCCGCCTGCTCCTGCCGGGGCTGCCCGCGGTGATGGACGGGGTGCAGGGCGCGCGCACCATCATCGACATCGGCAGCTGCTTCGGCGCCATGCGCGTGCGGCTGCTGCTGGCGCGCATGCCGGGCACCAAGTTGCCGGTGTATGTCATCGATGCGCCGTACCTGTACCGCCGTGGCGGTGGACCTTACCAGGATGCCGAGGGCGAGCCCTGGCCCGACAACATGCAGCGCTTCGCCCTGCTGGGCTGGGTGGCTGCGCACCTGGCCTCCGCCGAGGCCGACCCCCTGTGGGCGCCCGACATCGTCAATGCCCACGACTGGCACGCCGCGATGTGCTGTGCCTACGTGGCGGAACACGCCCCCACGCCGGCGGCCACGGTGTACACGGTGCACAACCTGGCCTTCCAGGGCCTGTTCCCGATGACCGACTGGTCACAGCTGGGCATGGCCTCGCGCCTGATGTCCCCGGCCGGCCTGGAGTTCCACGGCCAGCTGAGCTTCATGAAGGCCGGGCTGCAGTTTGCCGACCACGTCACCACCGTCAGCCCGAACTATGCCCGCGAGATCGGCACGCATGAATTCGGCTGCGGGCTGGACGGCGTGTTGCGCGGCCGGGGCGGCTCGGTCAGCGGCATCCTCAATGGCATCGACACCGACCTGTGGGACCCCGCCACCGACCCTGCCATCGCCCAACGCTACGACGCCGAGCGCCTGGCCGGCAAGCAGGCCTGCCGCAAGGCGCTGCAGGCCGAACTCGGGCTGCAGGACGACGACGACGCGTTGCTCATCACCGTGGTCAGCCGGCTCACCAGCCAGAAGGGCCTGGACCTGGTGCTGGCGGCGCTGCCGGAGATGCTGGCCGCGGGCGTGCAGCTGGCGGTGCAGGGCACGGGCGAACCGGCCCTGGAAGCCGCCTTCCGGATGGCCGAGCAGGCGCACCCTGGGCGGGTGCAGGTCTTCATCGGCTACGACGAGGCGCGGGCCCACCGGCTGATGGCCGGCGCCGATGCGATTGCCGTGCCTTCGCGCTTCGAACCCTGCGGGCTGACGCAGATGTACGGCCTGCGCTACGGCACGCTGCCCATCGTGCGGAGGGTGGGTGGCTTGGCCGATACCGTCACCGATGCCTCCGAAGCGAACCTGGCGGCGGGCACCGCCACCGGCTTCACCTTCGACGCCGCCACGCCATCGGCCCTGGCCCGCTGCGTGGGCCGCGCGGCCCAAAGCCGCAAGAGCCCGGCGCAATGGGGCGCCATGCTGGCCACCGCGATGGGCCGCGAACTCTCGTGGGCCGGCCCTGCGGCGCAGTACCTGGCCCTGTACGGCGAAGTGCGGGCCGCCCGGGCCGCCCGGCTCGGGCATGCCGTGGCCTGACCAGCCCAACCCCTGCGGAACCCCCCAACACCATGCGCCTGAAGCCTTTTGCCTGCCCCCTGGTCGCCGCCTTGCTGTCGGGCCTCCTGGTCCTGCCCGCCGCCCATGCGGCACGCGATGAGGCGCTGCTGGCGGCCGCCCAGGCTGAAGAACCCGCGGTGGTGGCCTCGCTCAAGGAGATGGTGGCCATCGAATCCGGCACCATGGACCTGCCCGGCCTCACCCGCATGACCGACTACGCCGAGGGGCGCCTGAAGGCCCTGGGCCTGCAGGTCGAGCGCAAGGCTTCCAGCACCGCCAGGGGCGAGATCCTGATCGGCCGGGCCCAAGGCACCGGCCGCCGCAAGCTGATGCTCATTGCCCACCTGGACACCATCTACGCGCCGGGCACGCTGGCCACCCAGCCGATCAAGCAGGACGGCAACAAGCTCTACGGCCCGGGCATCGCCGACGACAAGGGCGGGGTGGCCGTCATCCTGCATGCGCTGGGCATCCTGAAAGCCAGGGGCTGGCGCGACTATGCGCAGCTCACAGTGATGTTCAACGCCGACGAAGAATCGCAGTCTGCCGGCTCGGGCGAGGCCATCGCGGCCCTGGCCGAGCAGCACGACGTGGTGCTGTCGCACGAACCCACCGCCGCCAAGGCCGTGGCCAGGACCGAAGGCGTGCTGCTGGCCGCGGCAGGCACGGGCACCGCCAGGATGACGGTCAAGGGCCGCGCATCGCATGCCGGTGCGGCGCCCGAACAGGGGCGCAATGCGTTGATCGAGATGGCCCACCAGCTCGGCCAGACGGCCGACATCGCCAAGGGCATCCCGGGGGCGCAGCTCAACTGGACCGAGGCCAACTCGGGCAAGGTGCGCAACCAGATTCCCGACCTGGCGCAGGCCTCGGCCGACATCCGCCTGACGGCGGCCGATGCGGCGCAGAAGCTGGAAGCGGCGCTCAAGGTCCAGGTGGCGCAGCACAAGGTACCTGATACCGAGACCACGATCCGCATCCAGGTCGGCCGCCCGCCCTTTGCCGGCGACGACCGCACCCGGGCACTCGCCGCCAAGGCCCAGGCCATCTATGCCGAGCTCGACGGCCGGGCGCTGAGCCTGGTGCCGGGTACCGGCGGCGGCACCGATGCCGGCTACGCCAGCCGCTCGGGCAAGCCCGCCGTGCTGGAAAGCCTGGGCCTGGCCGGTTGGGGCTACCACGCCCGCGACGAGTACATCGAACTCGACTCCATCGTGCCCCGCCTGTACCTGGGCGCGCGGCTGTTGATCGAGCTGGGCCGCGAGTAGGCCCCGGCGCCCTAGGCTCCGGCGCGCTCGAACGGGTACCGCACGCCCACTTCCCGCCGCAAGGCGTCCAGCCAGCCCGACAAGGCCAGCGACTCGGCGTGGGGCATGCGCGGGCATTCGATGAGTCCTCCGCGGATGGCCTGCATGGCCGCCTCGATCTCGTACTCGAAGCCGTTGACCCTCCAGGGTGCCTGCGCCGTCTGCGACGGCCGTCCGGGCTGCAGCAGTTCGGCAGCGGTGGCTTCCCAGAAGTTGCGCGGCACGCGGATCTCGCCCTCGGTGCCACCGATGCGCAAGGCGTTGTCCGAGGCCTGGTCGAAGGCGCACGTGAAGCTCGCCTCCACCCCACCGGGAAATCCGAGCCGGGCCTGCACGTGCTGGTCCACCCCGCTGGGCGCCAGCTGGCCGCTGGCCTGCAGTGAAGAAGGCTCGGGGCAGTGGCCCCACGCCGCGGCCAGGGCCCAGCGGGTGACGGCCAGGTTGTAGATGCCGATGTCGAGCAGGCAACCGCCAGCCCGCCGCGGGTCGAAGAGCCGGCTGTGGGCCTGGTAGGGCACCTGGAAGCAGAAGCTGGAGTGGATGCTGCGGAGCTCACCGATGGCGCCCGCCTGCAGCCAGTGGGCGACCTGGGCATACAGCGGCAGGAAGCGTGTCCACAGGGCCTCCATCAGAAACACGCGTTGGCCGGTCGATTGCGCCACCAGCCGGCGGGTCTGTGCCAGGGTGGGCGTGAGGGGCTTCTCGCACAACACGGGCTTGCCGGCGTCCAGGCAGGCGCTGGCGAAATCTGCATGGCTGTCGTGTGGCGAGGCGATGTACACCGCGTCCACCTCGTTGCTGGCCAGCAGCCCGGACAGCGAGACATGGACCGTCGGGGCGGCCTCGCCAGGCGTCTGACAGCGTTGCGCAAAGGCCGTAGCCTTGGCCGTCTCACGCGCCCAGACAGCAGCCAGGCGGGCCCCCGGCGCCCCTTCCAGGGCCCGGGCAAAGCGCTGCGCGATCGCGCCCGGCGCGATGACTCCCCAGCCGAACGCGGTGGTATTCAGGGGACCCCGATGTCCAGCGTGAAGGTGCCCACCCGGCAGCTGCCGAGCTGCACGCGCAGGCTGCCGCTGCCGGCGGTCACCAGCGAGACGAAGCGCTCGTGCCCGTTGCCGCGCGTCCAGGGCGAGAACACACTGGCCCCGCCGTACAGCCCGCCGCCCCAGCCGTCCAGGTGCCCGATTTCAACCACCGCTTCGGTGGGTGCGAGCAGCGTGGCGCCCGTGGGCTGCACGGTCAGTCGCAGCGGCTCCACGTGCGGCAGGGAGGCCGCCGAAGCGATGCCGGCGGTGCCCAGGTAGCCCGTGTTCGAGATCCGGATGTCGGTGCGCGTGTGGCCCCCGTTGCGCTCCTGGCGCACCACGTCCACGTGGACCTGGGGCGTCAGCGCGGCCACGCGCAGGAACGCCGCGCTCTGGGTGGCGCAGGTGTCGGCGAGCCGCTCGTAGGGCGGGTTCCAGATGCCCACGCGGGGGTCGAAGCCGTGCAGTTCGACATCGCCCAGCTGTGGGTGCCGCGCCGGGGTCCAGCCCTTGAAGATGCGGCTGCCGTTGTGCTGGCGGTCGAACTCGGCGAGGGCCCGCAGGTCCTTGCGCGTGAGCTTCGAATAATGGTCGACGAAGGGCTTCTTGCGCTCGATGCCCAGCTGCTTGAACAGGTCCCACAGTTCCACCACGTAGGCCAGCGCGCCGCGCTGGTGGTAGGCGTAGTCGGTCAGGTCGCCGTGCAGGGGCTTTTCGGGTTCGTAGAGGAACTCGTGGAAGCCGCTGACCGTGGCGTAGCCGGTGTGTTCGGTCATCCAGGCCTCGACCTGCTCGAAGAGGGCCAGGTCGCTCGGGTTCATCTTCGCATCGGGCTTGTCGCCCAGGGGCCGGATGAGCACGCCGCCGAAGGTGTGCAGGTTCAGCCACACCATGATGTTGGGGTGTGCCGTGGCGAAGTCGAGCACGGCGCGCGTCTCAGGGGCGCTGCCCGGGTAGTGGCCGGCGCCGGCCTGCTGCGGCTCGGGTGCCCAGGAGAAGGGGAAGTTGCGGTTGAAGTCGTACAGGTTGTCCGAGATGAAGTTGGGCTCGGGGATGGTGCGTCCGTCGAAGTTGGCGATATGGCCTTCGGGATACAGCTTGTAGTAGGGGCCGGGGTCTTCCGCCAGGCGCGCCACCATCACCGCGGGCACCAGCGGCTGGCCGTCTTCGCCGCGCAGTTCCACCAGTTCGCCGGCGGGGTCGATCTGGCGCATGTAGCCGGTCTGCCCATCGCCATCGACATCGCTTGAAACCCAGTGCGCATGGCCCTGCTGCGGCCGATCGTCCACCGGGCTGGACCGCACGTAGCGGCCGCGCTTGAGCACCTGTTCGGCACCATCGGGAGACATGCGCGGCACCACGTAGAACAGCGTGTTGCGGATGGCCTGCGCCATGTGCGCGGGCAGCGGTTTGCCGCCGGCCTGGTCGGCTCCGCCGTAGATGGCCAGCACGTCTTCGGCGATGGCCAGGGCCACGCTGGAGCCGCAGACCTCGCTGGCGTGCATGTTGCCGTCAACCCACACCGCCGGGCCGGCCTGCTCGGGGTTGCGGCCGATGGTGAGGATGGGGATGTCGCGGCCCTCGGCGCTCTGGCCGAGGGTGCCCAGCCGTGCGAAGTCGGGGTGTTGTGCAGCCCAGGCTTGCAACTGCGCCAGCACGCCGGCGTGATCGAGGTACGTCTGACGAAACATGCGGTGTCCTGTGTGGGGCGCGGGCGGCCTCCGGTCTGCGGATTGTCACCCGATGCCCGCAGGGGCCGCACCGGGAAGTTGAATCGGGGCCGCGTTCTTGGTAGGATGCGAAATGCAGGAGAGTGCCGGGCCTGCCCGGCCACCGAAGGCGCAAACTCCCATGAACGCTCAGGTCCCGTACTGCACACCCATCTTGCCGTCTGGAGAGCCGTCACACCCGTGACGCACCGAAGGAGCAAGGCAGCGGCCGCCGGCCGGTGCTGAATCTCTCAGGTATCAAGGACAGAGGGAGCGGCAAGCCCACGCACAGCGTCGTGGGCTGCGTTGTTCCTCTGGAGTTCCTTCATGAAAGTCATCGTCCTGGGCGCCGGCCTGCTCGGCGTCACGTCGGCCTATTTCCTGCGCCAGCAGGGCCACGACGTCACCGTGGTCGACCGGCAAGCCGCCGCAGCCGCTGAAACCAGCTTTGCCAACGGCGGCCAGATCTCGGTCAGCCACGCCGAGCCCTGGGCCAACCCGGGCGCGCCGCTGAAGCTGCTGAAGTGGCTGGGCCAGGAAGACGCACCGTTGCTCTTCCGCCTGCGGGCCGACATGCGCCAGTGGCTGTGGGGCCTGCAGTTCCTGCGCGAATGCACGCCGGCCCGCACGCGCCGCAACATCCGGCAGATCGTCAGCCTGGGCACCTACAGCCGCGACACCCTGCAACAGCTGCGCCGCGACATCGGCATCAGCTACCACGAGCGCACCCAGGGCATCCTGCACTTCTACACCAGCGAGAAGGAGTTCGCCGCTGCCGAGGCTCCCGCTGCGCAGATGCGCGCGCTGGGTTGCGACCGGCGCGTCATTTCGGCCGACGAGGCCGTGCGCATCGAACCGGCCCTGCGCCACGTGCGGGCACAACTGGCGGGTGCCACCTACACGCATGAAGACGAATCGGGTGATGCCAACCTCTTCGCCCGCGAGCTCGTCAAGCGCTGCGAGGCCGATGGCGTGCAATTCCTGATGAGCCACACCGTGACCGCGCTGCGCGAGGCGGGCGGGCAGATCGACCACGTCGAAGCGACCGATTCGGAAGGCCGCTTCCGCAAGCTGACGGCCGATGCCTATGTGCTGGCGATGGGGTCGCTGAGCCCGCTGCTGGCCAAGCCGCTGGGCATCGAGCTGCCCATCTACCCGGCCAAGGGCTATTCGGTGACCATGCCCGTGAAGGACGCGTCGATGGCGCACCAGGTCTCGCTGACGGACGACGAGTACAAGCTCGTCTTCTCGCGACTGGGCGACCGCCTGCGCATCGCCGGCACGGCCGAGCTCAACGGCTACGACCGCGACCTCAACCGCGTGCGCTGCGAGGCCATCGTCAACCGCGTGGAGCAGTTGTTCCCCGGTGCGGGCGATGTCGCGCAGGCCCAGTTCTGGACCGGCCTGCGTCCGGCCACGCCCAGCAACGTGCCCATCATCGGGCGCTCGAAGGTGCACAACCTGTTCCTGAACACGGGCCACGGCACGCTGGGCTGGACGCACTCCTGCGGCTCGGGCAAGAGCATCGCGCGCATCGTCAGCGGGCTGCAGCCAGAGGTGGACTTCGCCTTTGTCGGGCAGGCTGCCGGCGCGGGTGGCGCCTGGGCGCCGAGCCCGGCCCGGGCTTGAATCGTCAAGCCCGGTCGGTGCCGGGCTTGGCCGCCAGCTGGGTGAGCCCTTCGACGAAGGCCACCGCGGCAGGCGTCAGGCTGCGGCCCGGCGCAGAGTAGATCTGCACATCGCGCTCGAACACCGGCGCCACCAAGGGGCACAGCACCAGACCCCAGGCCTTCGCCAGCGGATCGCCGTAGGTGGGCACCACGGTCACGCCCAGACCCGCGGCCACCAGCCCCAGCGCGGTGCTGACATAGGCCACCGTGTGGGCCGGCACGGGCAGCAGGCCCCGCGGCGCCAGCAGGGGCTCCAGCCAGCGCATGAAGTCGCGCGTGGGCGAGATGAACGGCACGCCCGAGAGGTCGGCCCAGCGCACCCTGGCGCCCGCGGCCAGCGGGTGTTTGGCCGGGCACACCAGCCAGTGGCGGTCCCGCAGCAACACGCGGCGCTGGATGTCGGCGCTGGAAGGCACCTCCACCCCGATCGCCAGCTCGACCTCGCCCGACAGCACCTGGGCCACCAACTGATCCGTCGGGGTGTCGTGCAGTTCGATCGCCACCCCGGGATGCTGATGATGGAAGGCGGCAATGGCGCGCGCGCCCAGCGTGGAGGCCATCAGCTGCGGCATGGCCAGCCGGAGGCGGCCGCGGCTCTTGTCGCGAAGGGCGGCCACGGCCGCCGCCCCCTGTTCGAGTTCGGCCAGCACGCGCGTGGCGTAGGGCAGCAACTCCTGGCCGGCTTCGGTCAGCACCACGCGGCGCGTGTGGCGGTCGAACAGGCGCGCGCCGATCTCTCGTTCGAGTTCGCGCACCAGCACCGACAGCGCGCTCTGCGTCAGGTGCATGCGAGCGGCGGCGGCGGTGAAGCTGCCCAGCTCGGCCACGGCCACGCAGGCGCGCAGCTGTCTCAGGGACAGGTTCTTGTTCATACGAACACATCATGAATGCATGAAAATGATTCGATTGAATCATGAGTGCAGCGGGCTTCCAATGGGGCCCATGACCGCAGACTCTCGCCTTTCGGGGGCACCCGTGCCCATCCACGGCCTGCACCATTTCGCCTGGCGCTGCCGCAATGCCGAGCAGACACGCCAGTTCTACGAAGAGCTGCTGGGCCTGCCGCTGGTGCATGTGATCCGCGCCGACCACGTGCCCTCCACCGGTGAGTACTGCCCCTACGTGCACCTGTTCTTCCGCCTGGGCGACGGCTCGACCATCGCCTTCTTCGACCTGGGGGACGACACCGCGGCCGAGCCCTCGCCGAACACGCCGGCCTGGGTGAACCACATCGCGCTGCGTGTCGGTTCGCTCGAAGCGCTGCAGGCCGCGCGCCTGCGGCTGCTGCAGGCCGGCGTGGAGGTGCTCGGACCGACCGACCACCACATCATCCAGTCGATCTACTTCTTCGACCCCAACGGCCTGCGCCTGGAACTCACCGTGCCGACGGTGCCCGAGTCCGAGATGCAGCGGCTGGCCGCCCTCGCGCACGCCGACCTGTCGGCCTGGACGGCGCGGTGAGCAGCCCCCGCTCCAACACCGGCGAACTGCGCCTGGCCGCCATCGACGTCAAGCCCGGGGCCGTTATGGAAAGCCAGTCGGGCCTGCAGATGCTGCGCCCGCGCATCTGGGGCGCCTGGCGCGAGCCGGTGGCGCGCAGCCGTGTGGCGGCCATCGTCATGCACCCGGCCAGCAACTTCATGGGCCACTACCTGATCGAGCCGCTGGCCGCGCGCGGGGTGGCCTGCATGGGCCTGAACAGCCGCTATGCGGGCAACGACACCGTGCTGCTGATGGAGCGCGTGATCCAGGACCTGGGTGCCGGTGTGGCCTACCTCCGCGAACAAGGCTACGCCAAGGTGCTGTTGATCGGCAATTCGGGTGGCGCCGCGCTGAGCAGCTTCTACGCGGCGCAGTCGCAAGGCATCACCGCCTCCGAGTTCCTGCACGGCGGGCCCACCCATCTGGTGCCGGTCGACTTGCCGCCGGTGGACGGCCTGGCCCTGTGCGCCGCCCACGAAGGGCGCTCGCGGCTGCTGGCGCGCTGGATCGACCCTGCGGTGATCGACGAGCAGGATCCGCTGGCCAGCGACCCATCGCTCGACCTGTATGGCAGTGCCGTATCGCCGCCGTACGACGCGGTCTTTCTGCAGCGATTCATGCAGGGTCAAGCCGCTCGGCTGGCACGCATCGAGGCGTGGGTCGGCCAGCGCCTGGCCACCTTGCGAGCGGCCTATGGCGCCGGGTCGCCGGCAGCCGACCAGGTGTTCACCCTGCACCGCACGCACGCCGACCCACGCTGCCTGGACCTCAGCCTGGACGCCAACGACCGCGCGGTGGGCAGCGTCTGGGGTGACCCGAAGATCGTCAACGCCAGCGCCTACGCCATGGGCCGCGTGAGTTCTTTGACCGGCTTTCTGTCGCAGTGGTCGTCGCGTTCCCCGGCGGACGGCCCGGCCAATCTGACACGCTGCACGCACCCCGTGCTGCTGCTGAATTACACCGCCGACCAGAGCACCTTCCCCAGCACGCGGGATGCCTGGATCGCCGCGGCGCCCGGGCGCCTGCGCTCCATCGACATCCGCGGCGGCAATCATTACCTGGCCGGCCAGCCCGCCCTGGTGGATCAGGTGGCCGACCACATCGCCGAATTCGCCCAGAGCCTTTGAAGAACATGCCCATTCAAGACCCCATCGACCGCATCGGCCCTTACGTCTATCGGCACTTTGCGCCTGTCGCGCTTCCCGCTGCCCGGCAGTGCCGCGTGGCCATCGTCGGCGGCGGGCCTGTCGGTCTTTCCGTGGCCCTGGGCCTGGCCCGTCAGGGCGTGGCCAGCGTGGTGCTGGAGGCGGACGACAGCGTGTGCCTCGGCAGCCGCGCAGCGTGCATTTCTCGCCGCAGCCTGGAGATCGCGGGGCGCCTGGGGGCATTGCCCGATCTGCTGGAGCGTGGCCTGCCCTGGTCGGGGGGCCGCAGCTACTGGCAGGACCAGGAGGTCTTTCGCTTCTCGATGCCGATGTACGAAGGCCAGCGCCTGCCGCCGATGATCAATCTGCAGCAGTACTACATCGAGGATGCCCTGCTGGCGGCCGTGGCCGCGGTCAACAGGGCTGCGCCGGACACCATCGACATCCGCTGGGCCACGACGGTGGATGCGCTCGAGGCTGGCGCTGGCGAAGTCAGCCTGGGGCTCGTCAACGCGCTCGGCCGAGGCACGCTGCAGGCCGAATGGGTGGTGGCCTGCGACGGCGGCCAGAGCTTCGTGCGCAATGCCCTGGGCCTGGCCTTGGAAGGGACGGCCTACACCGGACGGTACGTCATCGTGGACATCACGTTGCCCAGCAAGCACCCGACCGAACGCCGGGCCTGGTTCGACCCGCCCTGGCACCGGGGCGCCACGGTCCTCATGCACCGGCAACCCGACGACCTCTGGCGCATCGACTGGCAACTGCGGCATGGCGACGAGACCGAAGAAGCCCTGAGGCCCGAGAACGTGCGCACCTTCGTGCAGCGCCATCTGGATGCCATCGGCGAAGGCCATCTTCCTTGGGAGCCCGCCTGGCAATCGGTCTACCGCGCCGGCGCAATGACGCTGGAGCGGTATCGGCACGGCCGGGTGCTCTTTGCCGGCAATGCCGCCCACGCCATGCCGATCTTTGGGGTGCGGGGGCTGAACTCGGGGCTGGACGACGCGGACAACCTGGCCTGGAAGCTCGCGGCCGTGGTCGAAGGTGGCAGCCCGGCGCTGCTGGACAGCTACAGCACCGAGCGTGTCCAGGCCTTCCACATCAACGCCGAAAGCGCGCGGCGCAGCACCGAGTTCATGTCGCCGCCGTCCCGCGGGTTCGACGTGCTGCGCGAGGCGGTGCTGTCGCTGGCCGCCGCGGACCGTGGCATTGCCGAGCTGATCAACCCCCGCCAGACGGCTGCCGTGGCCTACACCGGCTCGCCGCTGTCGACGCCCGACACCGAGAGCGATGCCTGGCGATCGGGGCCCATGCCCGGCGAGGTGTTGCCCGAGGTCCCGGTGGGGGGTGCCTGCAGCCATCTGACCGAGGTGGTCGGCCCCGGGTTCGTCCTACTGTGCTTCGGCGATCCGCCGTCTTGGACCGCGATGGACGGCCTTCGGACCGTGCCGGTGCTGACGCAGGCAGGCGCCCGCCGGACGGGCGCCTTGCTGGACCCCGACGGCCGCGTGGCGCAGATGCTGGAGGGTGTCGATGGTTGCGCCTACCTGCTTCGGCCCGACGGCCATGTGGCTGCGCGATGGAAACGCCCGGACGCTTCAGCGGTGCGGGGCGCGCTGCGCCGTGCGATGGGGCTCGAAGCAGGCATCATCCACACCACGCCGCGGGTCGCCCAGGGCTCGGCGCGCGACCGCATCTACACCCAACTGGCCCTGGGCGTGAGTGCGGCCGGCAGCTCGCGCGAGACGCTGTTCCTGGCGAGGCTGGCGCTGCAGTTGTGCGAGCGGCTCGGCGACGAATCCGCGGCCAGCGCGGCCATTGCCCTGGCCTTGAAGGACCTGCCCGAACCCTCGCTCTCGGCAGCCCACGCCACCTACTGACTTCCAACCAGTCCACAACAAGCGGAGACAAACCTTGACCTCACGCCGATCGATACTTGCCGCAGCCGCGGGCGCCACTTGGCTGCCTTCTTTCAGCGCCCGGGCGCAATCGGAGACGGTGCGCTGGATCGTGCCTTACCCGCCAGGCGGTGGCACCGATGTGCTGGCTCGCACGCTGGCCGAGGCCATGCATGCGGGGCTGGGCGCGACCATCGTGGTCGACAACAAGCCCGGCGCCTCGACCAACATCGGCGCGCAGGAAGTGGCGCGTGCGGCGCCCGACGGCCGCACCATCCTGCAGGCCGACAACGCCTTGCTGGCCTTCAACGAGCATCTGTTCAAGAAGCTTCCGGTCGATCCAGAGAAGGACTTCAGCTACATCGGCAGCATCGGCAAGTTCCCGCTGGCGCTGGTGCTCAACCCGGCCTTTCCCGCGCAGAACTTCAAGGAGTTCATGGCCTATGTGCGCGCCAACCCGGGCAAGGTGAGCTATGCCTCGCCGGGAAACGGGTCGCCCCACCACCTGGCCATGGAGATGTTCAAGAACCGCACCAAGACCTTCATGGTGCACATCCCCTATCGCGGCGCGGCGCCGGCCATGCAGGACGTGATGGGCGGCCAGCTTCCCGTGATGTTCCTCGACCTGGCCTCCGGCCTGACGACCATCCAGAGTGGCAAGGTGCGTGTCATCGCCTTTGGCGGAAAGACCCGCACGCCGCTGTTGCCCGGCGTGCCCACGCTGATCGAAGAAGGCGTGCCCGAAGTGGAGGTCTTCGCGTTCCAGGGACTGCTCGGGCCCGCCAGGATGCCCGCGGCCACCGTCCTGCGATTGAATGCCGAGTTGAACAAGGCGCTGGGCAACAGCACCGTGCTGAAGCGCTTTCTCGATTTCGGCATGGAGCCCATGCCGGGCACGCCGGATCAGTTCAAGAACTTCGCGCGCAGCGAGTCCCGGCGCTGGGGGCCGATCATTCGGGACAACGGCATCACGCTGGATTGATGCCAGGCGCAGACCTCGGCATCGCTGGGGCTCTCATCCGAGCCAGTCGGTCGCCTTGGTGTTTGTCAGCAGGACGATCAGCAGGCAGATGGCGGCCGCAATCGACCACACGACGGACCAGGTCTGGGCCGGAGGCCACCAGAGCGTGAAGAGCGAAAACAGCACATCGATCGCCACGAAGAAGCCGAGGACGGCCCACACAAGCATGCGCGATCCGCTGGCGGCGGCCGACCGGGGTCGCCAAAACAGCAGTCCCAGGGAAGACAGGAAGAGCAGGAAGCTCAGGAACGCTGCAGTCACGAACCCGATGTTCGCACGGGGCTCCTCGGCGCGGACTGCACCATCCCGCTCAGCCAGGCGCGCGGCACAGGGATGCGCAACTCCAGAGCGCGCTGCCCGTAGGCCTTGCCCTGTGCGTCCAGGCGCAGGGAAGCCATGCCGCCACCGCCCAAGGCCTTTTCCAGCACGAAGTTCAGTGCATGCAGGCCCGGCGCGTCATAGCGGACGACCGGCCCCTCGACACTCCCCGCAAAGTGCTCGGCGAGCCGAGCCGGGGTCAGCACGGCGCGCAGCCAAGGCAGGTACTCAGGGCGACGGCTGATGATCGCGATGTTCGATGAATTCCCCTTGTCGCCGGAGCGAGCATGGGCAACCTGCTGCAATTCGATCTCGACGGTATCGACCTCGAGTTCAGCGCTCTCGGCTCGGGAAGCGGCTGGCCTTGCCACATCGCTGGTGTCGTTGACGTCGGCCACTGGCACATCGAAGGGCGCCGCCATACCCAAGGTCACGCGCGCAGGCGCCAGCCGTGTCTTGCGTATCAGGAAGCTGTACAGCCGGACCACGGGCGTTGCCTTCGGCCTGCCACCGATGAGCCCTGTGATGCCCGGTGCGAAGCTCAATCCGGCAGAACCCAGTTCGCGCGAGAACACGTCCAGCGGCTTGGCATCGGCATGCTCCAGTGCGAGGCGCAGCACCACCTCGCGTGCGGCCAGTGCGAGCGACCTTTCGCCGTAGGCCGACTCGGCGCCCAGCACCTCGACATGCACGACCTTGAGCGGCGGCAATTCGCGTTCTGCGAGGCGCCGCCGGGTGCGCTCGATCAACGCCTCGGCCACGCGCCGCGCCTTGGCCGCTGCATCGGGTCCGACGAGGCCCACCATGCCCACCGCCCGATAGCCGTCCTGGTAGGTCGCCGAGACCTTGTAGCTGTTGCTCGGCGGCCTGCCGCGCGCGCCGCTGACGTGCACGCGATGCGTGCCCTGCTGGACCAGGCTGACCTGTGAGAAGTCGGCCACCACGTCGGGAAGGACATAGGCGGCCGGGTCGCCGATTTCATACAGCACCTGCTCGACCACGGTCTGTGGCGTGACGAGCCCGCCAGTGCCCTCGGGCTTGGTCAGGACAAAGGTTCCGTCCTCGCGGCATTCGGCGATCGGGTAGCCGATATCGGCCCAGTCGGGCACGAGTTCCCAGTCGGTAAAGGTGCCCCCGCAGGCTTGCGGGCCGCATTCCAGCAGATGGCCGACCAGGCTGCCAGCGGCCATCATGTCGTGCTGCTCGGGGCTCCAATCGAATTCATGGATCAAAACGCCCAAAGCCAGTGCACTGTCGGCGCATCGGCCGGTGATGACGATGTCGGCGCCATGTTTCAACGCGGCGGCGATGGGAAGCGCACCCAGGTAGGCATTGGCCGTCAGCAGACTCTTCGGCAGGGCCTCTCCGCTGATCCATTCCCGGGTGCCTTCGGCCCGCAGCTCCTCGATGAAGGGCACCAGGTCATCGCCTTCGACCATGGCCACGCGCAGCGACAAGCCCGAGATCTCGATGAGCGACTCCAGAGCCCGCTTGCAGGCTTGCGGGTTGACGCCACCGGCATTGCTCACGACCTTGATGCCCCGGCGCGCGATCTCGGCCAGATGCGGCCTGAGATAGACGACGAAGTCAGGCGGAAATCCCGCTTCCGTGTCTTTCATCCGCGCCCGGGCCAGCAGCGACATCGTCACCTCGGCCAGGTAATCCATCACCAGGTACTGCACCTCGGCGCGCAGCAACTGTGCCGTGCCCATCGGGCTGTCACCCCAGGCGCCACAAGCACCGCCGATCCTGACCACCTTGTCGCTCACGATGCACCCCCATCACCGCCTGCCCAGCGTGGTCGGCGCTTGTCGTTGAAGGCGGCCAGGCCCTCGCGCGCGTCGCCGGTGCGGGAGGCGATTGCGATCTGCGCTTCGGCAAAGGGCAGGGCTTCGTTGAAGGCCATCTGCTCCATGGCTGCGATGGCGGCCTTGCCGCGCTTCAGGGCCACCGGCGAAGCGGCGGCCAGCTTGTCGATCAGCGCGTCTACGGCCGCGTCGAGTTGCCCGCCCGGCACCACCGCGTTGAGCAGGCCGATCTCGTAGGCACGTGGGGCCGTGATCAATTCACCGGTCAGGCACAGTTCATTGACGAGGCGAGGTCCGATGAGACGTCGCAAGTGGACCAGCACCTGCATCGGGAACACGCCGACCCTCACTTCAGGAAGGCCGAACTTCGCGTGCTCGGCCGCGACGGCCAGGTCGCACAACGACATCAGCCCCATGCCGCCAGCCACGCAGGCGCCATTGATGCGGGCGATGAGCGGCAGGCCCAGATCACGCACCCGCCGCGCCAGGCGACCGAAATCCGTGGTGGGTTCGTCCAGGCCTTCGGGCCCGAACACGTCCGTGCCCTTGCTGAGGTCGGCGCCAGCGCAGAAGGCCTTCTGTCCCGCGCCAGTCAAGACGATGGCGCGCAGGCCTGGCGTCGCGATGGCCGCGTCGATGCCCGCATGGATGTGCCGAACGACTTCGGGATTCAGCGCATTGCGGCGCTCTTCCCGGTGGATCGTGATCCACATCGCCGCCCCACGCTGTTCGGCGATCACCGCAGGGGTGTTGGTGCTGTCGGACATCACGGACCTGTCTGCGCTTCAGTACGACTTGGGCAGGCCCAGTTCGCGTTCGGCAATGAAGTTGAGGATCATTTCGCGGGACACCGGCGCCAGCTGGCACGCCACCATCTCGCGGAAGTAACGTTCGACGTGGTACTCGGCGGCGTAGCCCATGCCGCCATGCGTACGGATGGCCCGGTCGCAGGCGTGGAAGCCGGCGTCGGCGGCCAGGTATTTGGCGGCGTTGGCCTGCGCACCGCAGGGCTTGCCGGCGTCATAGAGCGCCGCGGCATGCAGGGTCATGAGTTCGGCGGCGTAAAGCTCGCTCCAGCATTCGGCCAATGGGTGCTGGATCGACTGGTTCTTGCCGATGGGTCGGCCGAAGACTTCGCGCTGCTTTGCATAGTCCGCCGCCTTGCCCAACGCGCGGCGGCCGATTCCCAGCACTTCCGCGGCATTCAGGATGCGCTCAGGGTTCAGGCTGTCCAGGATGTATCTGAAGCCTTGGCCTTCTTCACCGATGCGGTGTTCGACCGGCACGATCAGGTTGTCGTAGAAGGTCTGGTTGGAGTCGACCGCATGGCGGCCCATCTTCGGGATTTCAGTGACCTTCACGCCCGCCATGTTGGCGAAGAACAGGCTCAGGCCCTCGGTGGGCTTGGCACAGTCCTCGATGGGCGTGGTGCGTGCCAGCAGCACCACCTTGTCAGCGTGCTGCGCCGTGCTGGTCCAGATCTTTTGGCCGTTGACGGCGTAGTGGTCACCGCGGCGCACCGCGCGGGTCTTGATCTTGGTCGTGTCCAGCCCCGCATCGGGCTCGGTGACGCCGAAGCAGGCGCGAAGTTCTCCGCTGATGACCTTGGGCAGCCAATCCTTCTTTTGCGCCTCGCTGCCGTGCTTGACGATCGAGTGCAGGCCGAAGATGTTGATGTGCACGGTGGAGCAGGCCGCGAACACGCCGGCCGAGGCGCCGATGACCTGCATCATGATGGCCGCCTCGGTCACCCCCAACCCGGCGCCGCCGTAGGCCTCGGGCATCGCAATGCCCAGCCAGCCGCCTTCGGCAATGGCCTGCGAGAATTCGTGCGGAAAGCGGTGGTTGCGGTCCAGTTCACCCCAGTAGCCGTCGTCGAAGCGGTCGCAGACGGCTTCGATGGCATCGCGCAGCGCGAGGCGCTCTTCGGTGTCGGCCAGGGCGCTGAACTTCATGGCGAAGTCCGCCCCAGCAACTCGTCGGTGTGTTCACCCAACCGGGGTGCCAGGCGCCGGATATCGGGTTGCGTGCGCGACCAGGTCCCGGGCACCCCCGGTACGCGCAACAGTCCCTCGGTGGGGTGCTCGATCTCCTGCCAGAAACCCACCGCCTTCAGATGCGGGTCTTCGAAGAGGTCGTCGATCGAATTCACGGGCGTGGCCGGGATGTCGGCAGCGCCGAACAGTGCGATCCACTCGTTCGTGGTCTTGGAGGGCAGGTGTTCGGCCAGAAAGGCGCCCATGCCTTCCGCATGCACGGTGCGGGTCTGCAGCGTGGCGAATCGGGGGTCGTTTGCCACCAGGTCGGGCACGTCGATCATGGCCGAGAAGCGCCGCCAATGCTCGTCGGTGTACACCACCACGCACAGGTGGCCGTCGCGCGTGGGGTAGGGGCCGCGCTGGGTGGACAGCAAACGCTGGTAACCCGTGCCGCCCAAGGCGGGCACGAAGGACTCACCCCCCAGGTGGTCGCCGGCCACGAATTGCGCCATCGTCTCGAACATCGGCAACTCGATGGCCTGGCCCTCGCCGCTGCGCGCCTTGTGGAAGAGCGCCCCCAGCAGTGTGTTGGCCAGATAGAGGCCCACCGTCCGGTCGCAGATGTTGATGGGCGCGTAGCTGGGCTTGCCGTTCACGCGTTCCAAGAGCGATGAAATGCCCGACGCCGCCTGCATGATGTCGTCGTAGGCCGGGCGCCCGGCATAGGGGCCGCCCTCGCCGAAGCCGAAGGCACCGCAGACGACCAGGCCTGGGTTGATCGCAGCCAGCGTGTCGTAGTCCAGGCCGAGGCGCCGCATCGCCTGCGGTCGGATGTTGTAGACCATCACATCGGCCCCGGGCACCAGGCCCAACAAGGCCTCACGGTCCTCGGCCTTCTTCAGGTCCAGCACCACGCTGCGCTTGTTGCGGTTCGCCTGTAGGAACAGTGGGCCCATGTTCGCATGGCGGAAGGGCCCGACCTTGCGCATCGAGTCGCCGGACGGTGACTCGATCTTGATGACGTCGGCGCCCATGTCGCCCAGGATCTGGGTCGCGAAGGGGCCCATCACCACGGTCGTCAGATCGAGGATGCGGACGCCGTGGAGTGGGCCTGTCATGGTCTGCTGCCTGGACGCGTCGTGTCTGGCCTACTCGGCTTCGATGCCTGCGGCTTTGATCACGCGCCCCCACTTCTCCGTCTCGCTGCGCTGGAACTGCGCGAGCCCCTCGGGAGAGGTGGTGAACGGGTCCAGGACCGCATGCGCGTACACGGTCGCGAGGGTGTCCGTCTGCACGCCTTTGACAAAGACTTCGTTCAACTGCCGCACGAGCTCGGGCGCGAGTCCCTTGGGTCCGTAGATCGCAACCCAGTAGTAGAGCTCGTACCCCTTGACGCCGGATTCGCCGAGGGTCGGAATGCCGGGCAGGGCCGGGGACCGCCTGTCACCGGCATAGGCCAAGGCCTTCAGCTTGCCCGATTGAACCAGGGGCAAGGCGGTGGCCGTGTCTGCAAACATGAAGTCCAGTTGTCCACCCACGAGGTCTGTCACCGATTGAGGGTTGCTCTTGTAGGGCACGTACAGCGTCTTGGTGCCCGTCATCTGGCTGAACATCTCCGCGGCCACCCGGCTCGAAGAATTGCCCGCGCCGAAGCTCTGGGACTTGCTCTTCGCAGCGGCGATGAACTCGCTCACCGACTTGATGGGGCTCGAGCCTGGAACCGCCAGCACCATGGACCCGCGCGCGATGGCGGCGATGGGCGTGAAGTCGCCCACGGGGTCATACGAGAGCTTCTTGAACAGGTGCTGATTGGCCGATTGCGTCGTGTTCGTCGTCATGAACAGCGTGTAGCCATCGGCCGGCGCCTTCGCCACGGCCTGCGCAGCGATCATGCCGCTGGCGCCGGGCTTGTTGTCGACCACCACCGTCGCTCCGTTGAAGGCGCTGGCAAGGACCTGCGCCATGCCCCGCGCGACCTGGTCCGTGCCACTGCCCGCCGAGAAGGGAATCACGAGCGTGATGGGCTTGCTCGGGTAGCCTTGTGCCGTGGCGTCGATCGGATGCGCCGCGGCGAAGGCGAACAGGCAGGCCAGATGAGCGACAAGACGTTTCTTCAAGGGATGTCTCCAGGCTGGGCGTGATGTCGTGTGCATCACTGTCGAGATCGCAAGGGGCGACCAACGCCATTGTGCGAACCGAGCGGTCATGTTGGAAATAGAATGATCATATTGAATTCATAACCAAAGCGACAGAGCGATGCGAACCAACCTGAGCCTGCGCCAACTGGAAGCGATCCTTGCCATCGCGGACCAGGGCAACTTCAGCAGTGCTGCGGAACACATCCATGTCTCGCAGCCGTCGCTGAGCCGCACGATCCGCCTGGCGGAGGAAGCCCTCGGTGCCCGCATCTTCGACCGAGACACGCGCAGCGTCAGCCTCACGCCCGCCGGCCGGGAACTGCTGCCCATCGCCCGGCGCATCGTGGACGAGTTCAGCGATTCGATGAGCGAACTGTCCCAGTTCATGGAAGGCCGTCGAGGGCGGGTGCGCGTGGCCGCGCTGCCATCGATGGCGCCGTCCTTGATGGTGGAGGTGGTGGCGAGCTTCAGCGCGGCCTATCCGCAGGTCGACTTCGTGCTGAAGGTGGACTCGGCAGACCGGGTGCTGGCCTTGCTGGAGGCGCGCAGCATCGACATCGGACTGACGGTGCAACCGCCGCCCGACGGCCGCTTCGCCTACCAGCATCTGCAGGACGATGAATTCGTGCTGATCTGCCGAGCCGACGACCCCTTGGCGGTGAATTCACGTCCCGGCCGCGTCTTCGGGTGGGACGTGTTCGCCGAGCGACGGTTCATCGCGGCATCGCCTGGAAGCAATACGCGTGCGGCGACCGACGCGGCCTTCATGGCGGCGGGCGTCACATTGCGCCCCGCGCATGAGGTGGACAGCAGCAACCTTCCCATCCTCGGCGGTCTGGTCGCTTCGGGCCTCGGACTGACCGCCTTGCCCGGCAGTGCCTTGTCGTGCCTGAACCAGCCCGGGCTGGTCTCCAGGCGCCTGGCCAGGCCGGATGTTCGGCGCAAGGTCGGGATCGTCACACTGGCCGGCCGCACGCAGTCGATTGCCACGACCCGCTTCATCGAGCAACTCAAACTTGCAGCCGACGCCCTGCTGCCCGCGCCGTCGCTGGCTTGACGGCGGCTCAGGAACGTTGATGCCTTGCTCGTCAGCCTGCCGAGCCGGGCCGGCGTGCCCCTTCAGCGAGTGACCTTGCTCGGGTCCTCGCCATAGGGCGGGGCATACATGACCAGCAGCTTGACCTTGGCGCTGGTCACCTTCAGCGAATGGAAAACACCTTCTGGAAAGAACATCACGTCGCCGGCACGCACTTCGTGCTCGACCCCGTCGATGCCGGCGAGGGCCGTGCCCTCCAAGACGTACACCGCCTGTTCAAGGGCCGGATGGGCGTGCGCCAGCGCATTGCCACCCGGGACGAATTCACCCAGCAGCACCTCCATGTATTTGGCCCCGTTGTGCGGTCCGATGAGCCGCACGTTGGTGGTGCCATGGTGATTGGCCGGGCTGTAGCCCTGATGTTCCGAAGGGCGGATGACTCCGCCCCGAGCAGACGGTTGGGAAGTTGTGGCCATCTCGGATGTACTCATGGGGGTTGGTTCCGGCGCGCATCTTCTGCGCGCGGTGGGGAGGTATCTCGGTTTGGATGGCGATCCTAGATGCGCCGCGAGGACCGGAGAAGTCGATTTTCGGAACCGATTCGATAACCAGATTGAATCAGACGAGTGTCCATGCGACAGGCCCCGGAACGTGAGCTGCCCGCAGCTCGCGGCGCAGACCCTTCCATGCGCCACGAGGGGAACCGAGTTCGCATTCGCATTGTGGATAACCGTCAAGCACGGCTAGAAAGTGGCGCTTACAGACTGGGCGCACCGCGTGCGAGGGTCAGCCGATCACAGGCGTTCGCCTGGGTCGAGACCGACCAGATGACGCTGGAATTCCGCAGCGTGCCATGGGACGACGTACTGGCCATGAAGCCCGGGCCCTCGCCGTCCAGGTTCGGCAGCGGCGGCCCGGGGGATTCCAAAGGGAACGAGCCAACGGCAGTCGTCGGAAGCAGCCAGGTCTCCACCTGGTTGCCGCCCATCGGCCCCGATGCAGTAGCCAGGACCCCACCAGCAAGCGCCCGCCAGCCAACGGCGCGGGAGATCCGGCCCACCGGCTGGGAGTGGGCGCAAAAATGCCCGGGATCAGCCACGCTGTTTCTCCCTTTGAGACCGAGCTGTCCGTCGCAGACTCATGGAGCGCAGATTCCACACCGCCCTCTGCCTCTTCGATGCCCTTCCTACGCCCGCCCAGGACTTGGAGCCTGAAGACCAAGTTCGCCCTTTGCAGTGGCGCACTGATGGGCCTGTTCTCCATCGCCTTCACCACGTGGACGCTGCGCAACGTCGAGGCCGACGTGCACGGCAGCGTCGTCGACGCCCAGTTGGCGATGGTGCGGTCGACAGCTGCCGATATCGATGCCAAGGTAGACCTGAGGCGGGACGCGTTGCTGACCATCGCGCCGCTGCTGGCGAATGCAGCCCCTGCGGCAGGCCCTGCGATGGAGGAGTTCTTCCAGCCGCGGCCGGTGCTCAAGAAGATGTTCGAAATCGTCATGGTGGCCGATGCGCAGGGCCATGTCGTCTACGAATATCCCGCCCACGCGGCCGCAGCCGCGGTGGGTTCCAGTCTTGGTGACAGCAGCTACTTCAAGCAGGTGAAGAACGGTTCGCCGCTGGTGATTTCTTCGCCATTCCGGTCCGCCGCGGACGGCACGCCCTACATCGCCTTTGCGACTCCGCTCCGCACGGTTGAAGGCCGGATCACCGGTGCACTCATCGGTCTCTTGAATCTGTCGCAGGGCAGCTTCATAGGCGACCTGGGCAAGGCCCATATCGGCAAGGATGGCTACTTCATCCTGGTCGAAGTCAATGAAACCCCTCGGTTCGTGCTGCACGCCCGGCCAGAACTGGTCGCCTCGCCAGCGCCGGGTGGTGCGAACCACGCGATCATCGTCGGCGCGATGCGGGGCCGGGAAGGCTCGATCGAGGGCGCGAGCGCCTTCGGCGTCGAGGCCCTGCGCACCTTCAAGCCCTTGCGCTCGGTGCCTTGGGTGCTGGTGGCGCTGTATCCCGCCCGGGAAGCCTTCGCCGGGCTCCAGGCCCGCAGGCAGGAGGTGCTGAGCGTGGGCGCCGCACTGTTCCTCGTGGCCTCGGTGGCCGCCTGGCTCTTGACCGGCTGGTTGCTCAGGCCGCTGAGGCAACTGCAGGCCTTGATAGGCAGGCACGCGGCCGAACCTGGGCTGAAGATTGTTCCCGAGCGCTTTGGCAGTGTCGAACTGTCTGCGTTGGTGGCTGCCTACAACGCGCAGGCACTGGCTCGACGCCAATTCGAGGACCGTCTTCACGCCAGCGAGCGGCGGGTGCGCGAGATTGCCGACAACATGCCGGCATCGATCGCCTACATCGACAGCAGCGAACGCTACACGTTCGCCAATGCCCGCGTCTTCGCCCAGTATGAAGCCAGCGGCAACGACATCATCGGGCGCACGATGCGGGAGTTGCGCGGCGACATCAGCTACGCCGAGGTCGCACCGTACGTGGCCCTTGCGTTGCGTGGGCAGACCGTGAACTTCGAAAGCCGCGAATTCGTCAAGGGACACGGCCGGCATTCCCAATCACACTTCATTCCCGACTTCGACGAGTCAGGCCAGGTCCGTGGCTTCTACAAGATGAATTTCGACATCACGGCGCTGAAGGAGGCCCAGGGGCGTCAGGCTCTGGTCGAACAACGCCTGCGGGCGATCACCGATCACCTGCCGGCGCTGATTGCTCACGTCGACCGGTCTGGGCGCTATGACTTCCTCAACGACACGTTCAGGGTCTGGCTGGGTATCGATCCCGCATCGTCGATTGGCAAGCCCATGGCCGAGGTGATAGGGAGCGAGGTCTACGCGACCCGGCGCGAGAGGGTTGCACGCTGCCTCGCAGGGGAGGCCTCGAGCTTCGAAATGGACGTGCAGACGCTGGTCGGCCGAAAGACACTGCGCATCGAATACCTGCCCGATACCGAACCCGATGGTTCGATTGCTGGCTTTTACACGCTCAGCTCTGACGTCACCGAGTTGAAGGATGTCCAGTTGCGCTTGAACAAGCTGGTGCACTCTGACAGCCTGACCGGCCTGAACAACCGCCTGCAGTTCGAGGAAACCCTGCCGTTGGCCCTGGCTCGCACGCGGCGTGCCGGGTCGGCGATGGCGTTGATGTTCCTGGACGTCGATCACTTCAAGCAGATCAACGACGGCTTCGGGCACGACATCGGTGACGAGATCCTCAAGGAGTTTGCCCGGCGCGTGACTCGGTGCGTGCGCACGACCGACACCGTGGCCCGATTGGGCGGCGATGAGTTCGTGGTGATCCTCGAAGGCCTGCCTTCGGCGTCGGACGCCGAGCGAATCGGCGAGGCCATCGTTGCCGACATTCGCAGGCCCTTCGACATCGGACAGCGCGCATTCAAGGTCACGACCAGCATCGGCATCGCCTTCAAGTCGAGCCTGGATGCGCTCGACAGCCCGCCGACATTTCTAAAGGAAGCCGATACCGCGCTGTACAAGGCCAAGTCGGCCGGTCGCGACGGCATTCACTTGAGCGGCTCGTAGGCCGCCAGGAACACAGCCAGGGCGCGTTCGATCGCCTGGCGAATGTGTGCACGCGACGTGTTCACGTGCACATCCAACATCCGCTGCGGTATGGTCTTTGCCTGCAGCAGCCCCATGAGGTGGGGCGCGGCAACTCGGGCGTCGGCCACGCGCAGGCGGCCAGCGTCGTTTGCGGCCTCCAGGTAGGCTCTCACGGCCGCAAGGCCGCGCCCGGGCCCGCGCCGTAGAAGCGTTGCCCGATGGTGGTTTGGCCATCGACCCCTGCTGGTTCATCAGCGCCCGTGCTTCGGTGGAGAGCCTTCGGGGCGACGCCACGCGCAGCCCGATCACGCTCTAGGAGCGTGGGCGGCAGAAGTCCGCCGCGTTGGCCGCGGTGCGCGACGGCCGATGCACTCAGTTGGCTCTGTGAGCTCCCCTGAAGCCTTCTGTTCGAGCCGATCTGACTCATCTTCTTGCCCTCACGCGACCTTCAGGCTGCCCATGCGTCGCAGATTCAGTGCCAAGCACACAAGCTTGAACTCGGCTTGCACTCGGTGCAACCCCTGGCAGGCTGAGTTGACGGAATCCCAGAACGCGCTTGATCCAGCCGTCGGGTGGCTCAGCGAGCCACTTGCGGCGCCGGTAGGCCGTCTTGCCTTGTTCGGTCTGCAACTTGGCGGCCATGGCGGCCGTGTGCGGGTTCAACAGTTGCCGTGCGCGCTCGCCCGCCAGTGAGCCGGATCGCGCGGCGTCTCGTCCCAAGGTCCGCACAGGCAAGGCGAGGCCTCCGCCCATCCGACCCGGTACCGCAGCACAGCGACTGGTCAAGTTCCGCGGCGGATGTTCAAATCGACCTACATCAATCAAACCGCAGCCGCGGTGATCAGGGAGCACCCGAGAATGCATCGAGTTTTCGCGTGGATGGACTCGAGCATGCAATTCGCGTGGCTCGCGGGTTTGGTCGCCGCAGGCTTGGTGGCCCCGGCAGCAGCCGCGCCCCGAGCCGCACAACCCGATGCCGCGGCGCTGCAGCAAGCCAAGGCCACGCTCACCGGCACACTGCGCGGCGGCACGCGTTGCGGCCGCAAGATCGGCACTGAGTTCAAGATCGAAGAGGTCGCGGCCGGCCCGGCCGGCGTCGGCATCAAGGGCTCGTTCCAGACCGTGGACATGCCGAGTGGCGACAAGACGCAGCACCTGGAAACCCCTTTCGAGGGCCAGTTCTTCCCTGCAACGGGCATCGTGCAAATGCACTCTGTCATCATTCCGTACGACCCGAAGGCGTGCCCCAAGGCGCTTGCTACCGTCTTCGGCCAAAAGATGGATTGCACTGTCAATTTCCTCGGCATCATTGGCGAGAAAATGGCGGAAAAACGCGCCAAGGAGCGTGCCGACCTGGCCGCGGCCTCCAAGTTCACCGCAACATTCGGACGCGATCTCGCGGGCGACGGCTGGCGCGGCACGATCGTGAACCCCGCTTTCGACTGCTCGGAACTCGCGCTGTCGCAATCCGGCGGCGCCGGCCCGCGCGACCTGCCGGTCATCAGCCCCGACGCCGCATATGAGCAGGCCACCTACATGATGAGCAGCGGGCCGCCCGCCGTCGCTGGCTCGGCCCACGTCTACTGGCTGAAGATGGCCGCCGACCAGGGCCATCGCGACGCCAACGCTTACCTCGGCCGCACCTATGATCTCGGGGAAGGCGCACCGCAGGATTTCGCGTTGGCCGCCAAGTATTACCGTGTGGCCGCGGAAGCCGGAGACGCGCGCGCGCAGACCGGGTTGTCCAAGCTGCTGGGCGACGGCAAAGGCGTGCCGAGGAACCAGGCCGAGAGCGAACACTGGGCCGCGCTCTCGACCGCCACGCGCGAGAAGGCGGCGCGCATCTGCGCCTCCGGGCCGGCGATCACCACCTTCAGCCAGTTGATGCTGGACTCATTGAGCGACCCGACCGCCAAGATGATGGAATTCCTGGGCGGCGCGTTCCTTGGCGTGAACATCAATCCCGGCGGCTTTCGCATCATCAGCGTGACGGCACAGGCCGTCGCCTCGGTCGACCGCCCCTTTCTGTGCGAGGCGGTCGCGCGGCGCTTCGGCGCGACCGTCACCAACATCAAGCCCGATTTCGTCGAGTACCAAGCCAGCAATGGCGACATCTATCTGAAGGATCAGAGCTTCGATGCCGGCATGAACCGCATGCTCGCGAACGGCGCGACGGCCATGATGAACGCTGCACCCTGGGTGCAGCCATTCCATGTCGCGCCGCAAGGCGGCCCGAGCTTCGAGATGACGCTGCAGCCGCAGATGGTCGCGTTCTCGCGACCGTACGTCGCTGTCGTCGATATCTCGGCAAGTGACACGGCCGCTGCCGCTGCCGCTGCTGCGACTGCGACCACGGCGGCCGCGCCCTCATCACGGTCGGTCGAGACCGCCGCGCCGGTTTCGCGCAACGCCCCGCGGCCCGCCGCCGACCCAGCGGCGTCACCGCCGCAAGCCGTCGGCGATAGCTCGCAGTTCGACGACATGGTCAACCTTGCGTTCGTGAAGTGGACCAGCACGTGGTACCGCGATCGCTACAAGTTCGGCTCGGCGCATGCAGCCAAGAGCGAATGTCGGCCGACCGGCTGCACCGTCGCCGGCACTTTCTCGTTCACGCGCGGCAGCGCTTTGCTGACGATTCCGTTCTCGGGCAGGCTGAGTGCGCGTGGCGACAACTACCAGCTTACGGAGCTTTGCTACAACGATACGTCCACCGGTCAGCAGGATTGCATGTGAATTGAGGGCGCATCGACGTGCGCCAGACCAGTCGCCTGCGCCGTGTGACGGCGGTTGGGCGAACACATTCAAGGGCCGCGCGCTGCGACGAAGTCAACGCCTGCTTGAACTGGTTCCGGCCATCCCGGACTTCACTGTGATCGACCGCGCCGACGCCCTGCTTTGCGCCTCAGCCGTACCGCCACGCCTTGGCCGCGCCGGCACTGGCAAAGTTTGTCTGGCTGGCGTCGATGAGAGGCAGGCTAAGCGCGCAGCCAGCATCCCAAGTTGCCGGGTGGGGCCCGGACCGCCGCAATGGGTTGTGTCACCCATCAGGCGAACCACACCTTGGGAAGGGCAGAGGGCGTTAGAGAGTCCGGCCCTCCAGCCGCCCGCCGGTTCATGCAGCGGGTACGCTCGGGTCACCATTCAACAGGAGACTCCGCGATGTCTGAACCCCTGTGGCGCTGGCCCGCACACCGGCTCACTGCCGCCATCCGCGCTGGCGCGTTGTCTGCCCGGGAGGCGACCGTCTCCGCCCTCGACCGTGTGCAGGCGGTCAACCCGGCGCTGAATGCCATCGTCGACGTGTTGCCCGACGAGGCGCTGGCGGCGGCCGATGCTGCCGATGCGGCGCGGCGGCGCGGCGACGCACTGGGCCCGCTGCATGGCGTGCCGGTGACGGTGAAGGTCAACGTCGACCTGCGCGGCCGCGCCACCACCAACGGCGTGGTCGCCTTCAAGGACAACATCGCCGCCGACGACAGCCCGGTGGTGGCCAACCTGCGTCGGGCCGGCGCGGTGATCATCGGCCGCACCAACACGCCGGCGTTCTCGGTGCGGTGGTTCACCGACAACGACCTGCATGGCCGCACGTACAACCCTTGGTCGCGCGCGCACACGCCGGGCGGGTCCAGCGGTGGCGCGTCGTCTGCTGTGGCCGCTGGCATGGGGGCCATCGCGCACGGCAACGACCTCGCCGGATCGGTTCGCTACCCCGCGTATTGCACCGGCGTGTACGGCCTGCGGCCGTCGTTCGGCCGGGTGCCCGCCTTTCTGCCCAGCGCCAAGGATGAGCGGCCGGTCTCGATGGCCATGATGTCGGTGCAGGGCCCGCTGGCCCGCCATGTGGCCGACCTGCGCCTGGCCCTGGCGGCCATGAGCCCTGGCGACCCGCGCGACCCCTGGTGGGTGCCCGCGCCGCTGACTGGCCCGGCCCTGCCCAGGCCGATGCGGGTGGCCATGACGGTGCAATGCAGTGGCGCGCCGGCCGACCCGACGGTGGTGGCTGCGGTCCGCCAGGCCGGCGCCTGGCTGGCCGACGCCGGCTACCGGGTGGAAGAGGTGGAGCCGCCCGACATGGCCGAAGCCCACCGGCTGTGGAATCTGGTCGGCAATGACGAGGCCCGATTCTTCATGTGGCCCGCCATCGCGCAGCTGGGTGACGAGGGCGTGCGCCGGTCGTTCGGCTGGATGCTGGCCGATTCGCCGGTGCTCGACCACGCGGCTCACCTGCAGGCCTTTGCGCGGCGCAGCACGCTGATCCGCCGCTGGCAGTTGTTCATGGAGCGCTATCCGCTGGTGCTTGGGCCCGTGTCGGGTGAACCGCCGTTCCCCTGGGGCCTGGACGTGGAAAGTGCCGACGCGATGGCCCGCGTGCTGCGCGCTCAGGAATCGCAGTTCGCGTTGCCGCTGCTGGGGCTGCCGGGCCTTTCGGTGCCCACCGGCCTGGCCGGCGCGGTGCCCATGGGCGTGCAGCTGACGGCACCACGCTTTCGCGAGGACCTGCTGTTCGATGCGGCCGACGTGATCGAGGCGCACTGCCCGGCGATGACACCGATCGATCCGCGCTGATCGCACCTGCCAGGTATCTTTCCCCGGGACGCGCGCCTGGTGGTCAGCAGGTCATCGATCAACTTCCAGGGGCAGCGCTTGAACCGAAGACCGAGTGACGCCGGCAGCGCTGCTGCTTGCGTGGCCGCTGTCTGCGGATGGATCAGTTTCCCGTCGGCCAGTCCGTTGGACTGAGCCGACGTGAAGATTATGAAGTTCCGGGTGTTTTGATTGTCAAAGTCGCCAGTGAATTGCGTTCTTTGATGTAGACGAGAATCTTGCTCATCAGGAAGGTCGTGATCAAATCTTCCAGCTTTCCTCCCTTTGCCGAGGCAGTGCTTCCCTCAGGCAGGGGATATTTCTCAGGGTTGAATGTCATGGAGGTCTGCGAAAATTCCCATTGAACACCGTCCTTCTTGAGCAAGGTGAATCCTCTGACCGATTCGCGCTCACTGAGGACGACGGAGCTCGGTTCTTTGCCATCATGTGACAGCTTATACAGCTGCAAATGGCTCGTATTCCTCTGGCTGTGGACGACCGGCTCCACGACAGCACCACAAACCCTGCACTCAAATGTCGGGGGCTGGGTTTGATACTCCTGGTCTGCCCTGCGCCCCACAATCTCCGCCGCCAGCGGTGCCAGATAAACCTTGATCTTGTTTTCTGCTGTCACCTCCGCGATGCCGCAGAAACTGTTGTTCACCGTGGCGTCTTTCACCATCCCGTCGCATCCCGCGTCGAATTCAAGCTCGTATTGCTCGTTGCCGGCGGCAGGCATCTGACGCAGTCCTTCCTTGATCGTCGACCATTTGCTCACGATAGACCTCCAATCACTGGCATGGGTGCGGTGCGCGAGGCCCACCGGGGATCGCACCGAGGCCCCTTTCATAACGAGCCGGTATAAGTCTAAGGGAAGGGGCGCGATCATGTCAGCAGTACCGTGATACCGGCCAGTGGCGTCGAGGTCGCACACGGGTCCGAGCGACCGGAATATGTCCAACACGCTCAGTGCGGCCGCCGCCGGCGATCGACCGCACACGCTGCAGAGCCGTACTTGGCACTCCACGCGGGACGGCTGGGTGCAACCGGGCAGCGGGCCGCACTCGACGGCCAGTTGTAGAGCCATGAGCCGGTTTCGGACACCGGGCCTGATGTTCATCCGCTGAAACCGCGAGTCGATGGAGCCCTTGCCGACATTCACGGCGGCGTTGATGCCTTCGCTGCTGTGGCCCTGGCGCTCGAGTTCGAGCAACGCCAAATGACGAATTCGATGGCGTTCACCCCCCAGTTCGGCGCTTGGTTATTAGCGCCTTCTGCCAGCATCGGCGCTCTCCATGAACGATTCGCCCGACACTGCCATGGATTTCTCTGGAAGATCAGCACCTTCGAGGCACCCATGAATCAGCACAGCGGCGAGGTCGAAGCCCTGACCGTGCTCGACTCGCTGCACCAGCACGTGGCCTTGCTGGACCCCTCGGGTCAGATCATGGCGGTGAACCGCGCCTGGGTGAACTTCGGCCTGGCCAATGGGGCCACGCCGGCATCGGCAAGGTCGATCGGCACCAACTACCTGGACGTATGCTGTCGGCTGAACGAGCTCGCACCCGCGCCCAACGCCGCCGAGGCGCGTGAGGGCATTGCAGCCGTGTTGGCCGGCAGCCTGCCCAGTTTCGAATTGGAGTACCCCTGCCCCAGGCCGGGCGAGCTGCGTTGGTTCTTGATGCGCGTATCGCCGCTGGTGGGTGAACGGGCCGGGGCGGTGGTCTCGCACGAAGACATCACAGGCCGCTGGCAATTGGAGCAACAACGCGCAGGCTTGATCGCGGAATTGGTCGCGGCCAACCACGAGCTCAGCGAATTTGCCTACGTGGTGTCGCATGACCTGAAGGCGCCGTTGCGCGGGATCAGCTCGCTCGCCACCTGGCTGGTCAATGACTTCGCCGAGAAGCTGGGCCCCGAGGGCCGGGGTCACCTGGCCCTGATCGCCGGCCGGGTCAAGCGGCTGGCCGGCTTGATCGACGCCATCCTGGCCTATTCCCGGGCGGGCCGCAGCCGGGTCGACCGCATGCACGTGGAGCTGGAGCCCCTGGTCCACAACACCATCGACCTGCTGGCGCCGCCACCGCATGTGCGGGTGGCCATCAGCGGGCGGCTTCCCGACCTTCACATCGAGCCCGTGAAGATCCAGCAGGTCTTCCAGAACCTGCTGTCCAACGCGATCGACTTCATCGACAAGCCGCAGGGCCATGTGGTGGTGGCTTGCACGCCGGAAGCTGACCGATGGCACTTCACGGTCACCGACAACGGGGCGGGCATCGAGGAACGCCACTTCCAACGCATCTTCCAGCTGTTCCAGACCCTGGCCACCCGCGACGAACTGGAGCGCACCGGCGTCGGCCTGGCGCTGGTGAAGAAGATCATCGAGATCGAAGGTGGCCGGGTCTGGGTCGAATCGACCCTGGGCGTGGGCAGCGTCTTCCATTTCACGCTGCCGGCCAACCTGCCGACCCACTAGCCCAGGAAGGCCTGCGCGATGACGCCCGAGCAACACATCCTGCTGGTCGAAGACGACGACATCGACGCGCTCACCGTCCGTCGAACGCTCAAGGAACTGGGCGCCCACAACCCGCTGGACCGGGCCGCCGACGGCGAGCGAGCGCTGGCCTTCCTGCGCGACCCGGCGCAGCCGCGGCCAGGGCTGATCCTGCTGGACCTGAACATGCCGCGGATGAACGGCATCGAGTTCGTGGCCGAGATCAAGAAGGACCCGCAACTGCGCATCATTCCCGTGGTGGTGCTGACCACCTCCAGCGAGGAAGGCGATCGCATCGCGGCCTTCAGCAACAGTGTGGCGGGCTACATGGTCAAGCCGGTGGACTACCCCCAGTTCGTGGCGATCATGAGCCTGATCCGCGACTACTGGATGACCAGCGCCACGCCCACATGAAGGCCTGCGCCGACCCGGTCACGGACGCCGCCCCTGCGGTGCAGGCCGGGGCCATCGACCCGCTCATCCGGGTGCTGTTGATCGAGGACGATCTGGTCGACGAACTGGCCACGCTGCGCACCATCGAGCGCGACCGTCTGCCCTACCGGATGCAGGTGGCCCGCACGATGAACCGGGCACGCGCGGTGCTCCAGGCCGCCAGCTTCGACGTCATCCTGGCCGACTACCAGCTGGGCGATGGCACCTCCTTCGACTTGATGGATGTCTTCGGCGACCAACTGGTGATCTTCATCACCGGCGCGTGGGATCCGGCCGCGGCGGCGAATGCGCTGCGCCTGGGGGTGCACGACTACCTGATCAAGGACATCGAGGGCCAGTACCTCCAGCTGCTGCACTACCGCATCGCGACCGCTCTGCGCCAGCGCCGCCTGGCCTGCCAATTGCGCGAGAGCGAGACCCGGCTGCAGATCACCCTGGCCCAGGCGCTGCAGGCGAAGGCGGCGGCCGAGGCGGCCAATGCCGCCAAGAGCGCCTTCCTGTCCAACATCAGCCACGAGATCCGCACGCCCTTGAACGCGTTGATCGGCGTGACCCACTTGCTGGCCGAGTCGGGCATCGACGACGACCAGCGCCTGCTGCTGCACAAGGCGCAACTGGCCGGCCGTTCGCTGCTGGGTATCGTCAACGACGTGCTGGACCTGGCCAAGATCGAGGCGGGCGAGATCGCGCTGGATGAAGCGCCGTACCAGCCGGCGGCCTTGCTCGCAGAGATCGAAGCCGTGTACGCCCCGCAAGCCCGGGAGAAGGGCCTGGACTTCACGGCCACGACCAGCCCGGACCTGCCGGCCTGGCTGCACGGCGACAGCACGCGGCTGCGGCAGGTGCTGATCAACCTGGTCGCCAATGCACTGAAGTTCACCGACCACGGCCGGGTTGAAGTGTTGCTGTCGTGGAGCAACGGCACGCTGGACCGTTGCGGTCTGCGCGTCCGTGTGCGCGACAGCGGTATCGGCATCGAACGCAACATGCAGGACCGGCTGTTCTTGCCTTTCATCCAGGCCGACGCCTCGACCACGCGACGTTACGGCGGCACCGGGCTGGGGCTGTCCATCGTCAAGCGGCTCGCGCAGATCATGGGCGGCGAGGTGGGCGTGAACAGCGCGCCGGGGGTGGGCAGCGAGTTCTGGGTTGCCCTCCCACAGTCCCGCCCCAGCATCGACCAGGCTGCATCGGTCTCACGCGGCCTGCGGCTGCTGGACGTGCTGGTGGTGGACGACGACCCGCTGGACCGGGTGGTGCTGACCTCCCAGGTGCGGGCGCTGGGCTGGCAGGCCCTGGCGCTGGATGGCGGTGCGGCACTGCTGCAGGAACTGGCGCGGCGTGCCGCCGCCGGGCAGGCTCCCCCGGATGTGGTGCTGGTGGACTGGCAGATGCCCGGCATGGATGGCCTGCAGGCGCTGGCGGCCATGGCGGCAATGGCGTCGCCCTCCAGCCCCAGGGTCCCGCCAGCGGCGCTGGTCGTCACGGCCCACGAGCGCGAAGGCATCGGCCGGCTGGACCACAGCGGCCTGGCCGACCACATCCTGACCAAGCCTGTGGGCTCGTCGGCCTTGTTCAATGCCGTCAATGACAGCCTGGCGCGCCGCCAGGGCAGCACCGACAGGCTGCTGAACGCCACGCGGGTCGATGCGCCCGACACGCTGTGGCTGGCCGACCTGCGGGTGCTGCTGGTGGACGACAGCGACATCAACCTGGAAGTGGCCCGGCGCTTGCTGATCGGCCGCGGCGCGCAGGTGCGCTGCTGCACGAGCGGCCACCAGGCCCTGGACTGCCTGCGCACAGCACCCACCGGCTTCGATGCCGTGCTGATGGACGTGCAGATGCCCGAGATGGACGGCCTTGAAACCACGCGGCGCTTGCGCACCGATCTGGGCCTGCTGCGCTTGCCCGTGATTGCGCTGACTGCCGGTGCGCTGGTGGAAGAGCGACGCCGCGCCTTCGACGCGGGCATGCAAGGATTCCTGCCCAAGCCGCTGGACCCGGCTCAGCTGGTGCGCGTGCTGCGCGGCTGTGTCGAGACCGCCCGCGGTGAGGTGCTGCCCGTGGCCGATCCGGCTTGCCAGCCTCGGGATGATTTGGCGCACTGGCCGCGTGTCGAGGGCATCGACACGGCCGACGCGGCGCAACGCCTGGGCCGCGACCCAGCCCTCTTCATGTCGCTGCTGCGCCAGCTGCTGGCCGAATTCCAGGACCTCGCCGGCCTCGGCGGTTCGGCCGGGGCCGAGTCTGTACCTGTCCAGTTGTTGGCAGCCCGGATGCACAAGCTGCGCGGCAGCGCCGGCACGCTGGGTGCGCGCAATCTGCAAGGCTTGGCTCATGCTGCCGAGGCCAGCCTGCGGCTTGCTGCTACCCATGTCGAAGGCGAAGCCGATGCCGTCGCCGCACTGCGCAGCGTGTCAGGGGCTCTGACGCAGTTGGCCGGCGCCAGCGTCGCCCTGCTGGCCAGCGGTGCTTCGAACCCCACCCCCAAGGCCGCTGCAGCCGGCCGTGCGACGCTACCTCCGCGGGCCGAGGCCGATCGGATGCAGGACTTGCTTCGCCAGCTCCAGGGCCAGGACCTTGGTGCTTTCGACAACTTCGAGGGCCTGTCGCCGTCGCTCCGCCTGTTGCTGGGCGCGGCGGCCTTCGCGGCTTTGTCCGATGCGATGGAGGAACTGGACTTCGCGCGGGCCTTGCGCCTGCTGGCCCCTGTCCGGCCCCTGGCGCCGGATGGACCACCCGACGGCGCACCGGCCCTGACCCCTGCCATTACAGATTGATGCAGACTGGTCGATACCGATGGGGAGATCCGGCCTGCAGGCCTTTACAGGGAGTGGTGGGTATGGAAACGATCACGCAGACGGCCATGCAGGCGCTCGCGCAAGCGGTCACACAGGCCAGCACGCAGGCCGGCGCGACGGGGGCACAGCCTGGCATCCTGCTGGTGGACGACGATGTCGTCACCATCCGGGTGCTGAGCCAGGCGCTGCAGGACCAGGGGCACATTCACTTTGCCAAGGGCGGCCATGAAGCCCTGAGGCTCGCGCGCACCGAAGCCATCGACCTGATCTTGCTGGACGCAGAGATGCCGCTGATGAACGGTTTCCAGGTTTGCCAAGCACTGAAGGCCGACCCCGCGCTGGCACACATCCCCATCATCTTCGTCACCAGCCATGCTGACCAGGACGTCGAGCATGCCGGGATGGCCATGGGTGCGGCCGACTTCATCGCCAAGCCCATCCGGCCTGTCATCGTGGCGGCCCGGGTGGCGACGCAACTTCGACTGAAGGAGGCGGCGGACCAACTGCGTGAACTGGCCCTGAGCGACAGCATCACGGGCTTGCCGAATCGCCGCGCCTTCGACGATGCGCTGGCCCGCGAATGGGGCCGCAGCCGCCGTTGCGGCGAACCCCTGTCGGTGGTGATGGTCGGCATCGAGGGTTTCAAGGCCTATAACGTCGAGCATGGCCGGCGCCGCGGCGACGAAGCACTGGTCCACCTGACCGGCATCCTGACTGACAGCCTCAGGCGCCCGGCAGACCTGGCCGCCCGCTACAGCGGTGCCACCTTCGCGCTGATGCTTCCCTGCACCGGCCGAGCCGGGGTGAGTGAGGTCGTGCGGCGCATCCTGGACCGGGTGGCCAGCCCCGACCATGGCGAGGCCGAGCCCGTCGGCCGCCCCGCGATGGACGTCGCCATCGGATTCAGCAGCTACGACGAACAGTGCGACAACTGGATTTCAGACGGTCGCCAGACGCGCGAAAGCCAGCCGGCCGCCGTGTGCGCAGCCGACATTGTCGAGGCCGCCAGTCTGGCCTTCGTGGAAGCCAAGCAGGCCCATGCCAGCGCCGGCCGCTATGTGTCGGTCTACCGCGCGCTGGTCGAACGGATTTCCGACCAGCCACTGGGCTGAGGCGGGATCTCCGGACCCGCTGCATGGGCGAGCCGGTTGCGCTGCATGGCATCGATCTGCACGACTTCAAGTCGATCAAGGGCAGATGCGCGACGGACTCCCCAGAAGACAGCGATTGGCATGAACCCATCGCTCTCGCAGACCCTAGCCTTCTGCATGCCAAGGGCGCCAACTCGACTCTGCCAAGCGCCCGCGCCACGTTGTACGCAGGCGTGCTTCTGTCAGCGCTCGCGGGCATGTTCGGTTGGCAGTGCGGGGTATCCTTCAAAGAGGAAGAGCCTCAGCTACTCAGGACGGTCGCTGAGTAGGCCGTCCGGTAGCGCCTGGACGGTCCGGCCTTTAGCGGTTGTCTGAAAACTGCCTTCCTCGCCCAGCAGCTTTCGCCTGCAGGAGCTTCTGATCCGAACGGGCGACGACTTCACGCCAGTCCACTTGGCCTGCCTTGCTGTGGGCCACGCCCACGCTGGCGGCGATCTTCACCACCCACTGCCCGATCTCGAACGGGCGCATGGCGGCTGCAAGCACCTTTTCGGCCAGGAGCGCAGCGTGTTGCCCATCGGGAAGCCCTGAGAGGGCAATCGCGAATTCATCGCCGCCCAGGCGGGCGACATAGTCCGTGGGTCGCACCAAGTGCGTCAATCGTTCGCCGAACGACCTTAGCACTTCGTCTCCGACAGGGTGTCCGTAGGTGTCGTTCACGGGCTTGAAGAGGTCCAGATCGATGTAGAGCACAGCCAGCGACTGGCCGGTGTCTTGCATGCCCTCAAGCGCTTCCTCGAATCCAGCGCGGTTGAACAACCCAGTCAGCGCATCCTTTTGGGCCAGGGCCTTCAGGCGAACTTCTTCTTGCTTCTGGCGGGTGATGTCCTGAGTCACCGTCACGAATCCATCCCGCGCGCCGCTGCTGATTCGCAGAGGAACGTAGGTGAGACGGGTGTGGTGTTGTTCTCCCGGTGCGCCGTGAACAAGCTCGAAGCTCACTTCTTCTCCGGCCATGGCCCGTCGTATCCACGGAAGTCGCCTTGCGAATTCCGCTTCACCGAGGACCTCGGAGGCCCGGCGGCCAAGGATTTCCGTTCGCGGCAGTCCGCACCCGCGTTCGAACGCGGAGTTGACGAACCGGTATCGACCGTCGCTCCCCACCACCGCGACCGTGGCCGGAATGGCTTCGGCCACGAGACGCAGCGTCTCGGTCTGGCGGGCAATCTCCTGCCCGGCGATCGTCTGGGCCGACACGTCGCGCAAGATCCCTGAAAAGCGTTGGATGCGACCGTCGTGGTCCCGGTGTGCCAACACCATGTGACTGACCGGTATGACACGCCCGCCTGAGAGAAGGACCGAGTTTTCGCCGACCCAGACGCCCGATTGCTTCACGGCGGGCAGGATTTCCTTGAGGAACCTTGCGTGGGTTTCCGGTGTGTTGAACTGGCCGAACTCAAGCTTTTCGACGGGCTC
>CAIJPE010000126.1 GCA_903822435.1 uncultured beta proteobacterium
GGACGTGACGGCCACCAGCGGCAGCTACCCCTCGCCGGTGCAACTGGCCAAGCTGACCGATGGCAGCGGAACCGCGCTGCCGGTCACCTCGCGGCCGTTGCCGGTGGTGCAGCCAGGCACCAACACGCGGTGGATCACGGTGGGCACGGGGCAGCTGCTGTCCAGCGGCGACATCAGCAACTCGCAGGACCAGGCCTTCTTCGCCATCCAGGACGGCACGGGCCTGGCCTTCGGCACGGCCACCAGCCTGCCCACCGGCATGAGCTACCCCATCCTGAACAGCAACCTGCACCGCCTGACGGACCTCACCGTGCCGGTGACGCTGAACCCCGCGACCGAGATCGGCTGGTGGTTCGACCTGGGCACGAGCAGCAGCCGCGGCTGGCGCGTGATCGCCGATCCAACGTCGTTCTACGGCAGCGTCTCGTTCTCGGCCATGCTGCCCAACGGCGACGCCTGCAACCCCTCGGGCAGCAGCCGCGTCTATGTGATCGACCTGGGCTCGGGCCAGAGCCAGCTGGTCAGCGGCTCCACCGTGCTGAGCTACAGCACGGCCGTGAGCGGCTCGGTCACCGACCTGCGCTTCTACAGCGTCAACGACGGCAGTGGCAATGCCACGCGACGGCTGATCGTGTGCAGCGACACGGGTGTGTGCAAGTCGCCGGACCTTGCGCCCACGACGTCGCAGTCGCTGCGGCGGCTGAACTGGCGCGAGCTGCCGCTGGCCGATTGAGCGGCCGCCTCAGCCGCCCCGGGGCAGGTCCTCGAGGTGGCTGAGGTCGTTCCAGCCCACCAGCGACAGGCCCTGCGGGCTCCACAGCAGCCGGTTCACCGCCGCGTTGTCGAGCTGCCAGGTGCGCGTGGCCGACACGCCCACGCCCACGGCCGAACGGTACAGGCAGTCCATCACGCCGCCATGGGCCACCAGCACGATGGTCTGTCCTGGATGGGCGCCCGCCAGGCGCCACGCCGCCGCCACGCAGCGGTCGTGGAAGTCGCTCAGGCGTTCGCCGCCTTCGGGACCGTAGTCCGGGTCGCGGCGGCGCCAGCGCAGGGCCTGCTCGGGCCAACGCTGGGTGATCTCGTCGAAGGTCAGGCCCTGGAATTCGCCGAAGCCGCGCTCGCGCAGGCTCGGGTCGCAGCGAAGGGGCAATTGTTTATGCCGGGCCAGCGGCGCGGCGGTCTGGACAGCCCGGTCCAGGTCGCTGCAGTAGATGGCCGCGATGGGTTCGTCGGCCAGGGCATCGGCCACGCGGCGGGCCTGCAGCAGCCCGGTGGCATTGAGCGGCAGGTCGAGCTGGCCCTGGATGCGCTTGTCGGCGTTCCACGCCGTCTGCCCGTGCCGGATGGCCAGGATCCGCGTCGGCTCTTCCATGTGCGAATGTCCCGTGGCGCTCCCGGCGCCGCTCAGGCCGGCATCAACAGCCGCTGGTTCAGCGTGTAGGTGCCCGAGAAGGTCGCCTCCGCCAGCACACGCCCGGCCAGCTTGCTGCGCACGTCGGCGCCGGTGAAGGCACCCTCCACGGGCAGCCGCGGCAGCGAGACCGCGTACAGCGTGAAGACGTAGTGGTGCACGAGCGAATCATTGAAGGGGGGAAACGGCCCGTCGTAGCCGAAATACGAGCCCGCCATCTCCGGGTTGCCGGCAAACCAGGCGGTGTAGTCGTTAAGCCCGTGGCGCGCGCCGCCGGGCACATCTGGCCCGGGCTTGCCGCGGGGGGTGAAGCCCTGGCTGTACTGGCCTTCGGCGATCACGGTGGGGCGGGGAGGCAGGTCGATCAGCACCCAGTGGAAGAAATCCACCCGCGGCAGATCGGCCGGGATCTCGCGCCCCGACTGGTTGACGTCGCCCGCGCGGCTGGGCACGTCGAAATCATGGCAGATCAACACCAGCGATTGCGCCTCGGCGGGCACCTCTCCCCATGCCAGATGCGGGTTGATGTTGTCGCTAAAGGCCGCACCGCCGGCCCCGTCGGGCTTGCCCGCGGCATGGCGCGCGGGGATGCGATCCCCGTTGGTCCAGCTGTCGCTCCAGAGCTTCATTCCAAGGCCTCCATTTCGCGTCCCTCGCACCCTTGGCGCATCACACGCCCCAGACGACCGGTGAGTCGGCCGCGTGGGCGCGGCGCAACATCTCGATCACGGGCCACAGCCGCTGCCGCACGCCCACGCCGCCATCGGCGTCGTCGGCGACTGCCTCGCCAGGCGCTGGCGCCGTGGCCTGGGCCACGGCCGCCTGCAGCGCAGCCAGGGCGGCGGGCATGGCGGACACCTCGATGATGCCCTTGGGCGCCGGCTCGCGACCGATCAGCCGCAGCATCGCATCCCCCTGCGGCCCGAGCAGCACGAGATCACCCGTGGCGGGGCTCTTGAACTTGTAGATCATCGGGTGTCGTTGGGGACGCGCTGCGGAGTCCGCATTGTGCAACCGACTGCAGGCCGGCCAGGAAGCGGCCGGTTCGGAACGTGCCCCTGTCGCGTGGTCCGCGACACCCCCCCGATTCAAGGGTGTCGCCAAAACTGACAGTTACGACCCATCCTTCGGCACGTGGTGCGTGCAAGTATTTGTCGGGCAACGCTTCTACCAACTTTGGCACGCTTCTGGCAATAGAAGACTCCGTGGGGGTAAGCGAGGTGCTGTCGCCCTTGGTTTTATTGAGTGAGGGATCAGATGAAATTCATTCGCAGTTCGTTTGCCGTAACGGCTTCTCTGGCTGCTCTCGTGATGTCCCCGGCTCACGCCGGCGCGATCCACGACGCAAGCCTGTTCACCACGGTGCTGCCCGCCAACGACGACGGCTCCACGGGCCTGGTCAACCTGGGCTTCACCGCCCAGATCAACAGCACGAATTACACGCAGACGTACGTCAACAACAACGGCAACGTCACGTTCAACAACTCCCTGTCGACCTTCACCCCGTCGGCCATCAGCAGCGGCGGCTTCGGCCCGATCATCGCGCCGTTCTTCGCTGACGTGGACACGCGGGGTTCCCTGTCGGATGTCGTGCGTTACGGCAGTGCCGTCCTGGGCGGCCACAACGTCTTCGGCGTCAACTACATCAACGTCGGTGTGTTCGCCAGCCAGAACATCCTGAATAGCTTCCAGCTGATCCTGACGGATCGGTCCGACGTGGCTTCGGGCGACTTCGACATCCAGTTCAACTACGACACGATCATTTGGGAAGCGGGCACCGCCAGCGGCGCTCCTGCAGGCGGCCTGGGCGGCACTTCCGCACTGGCCGGCTACTGGACCAGCAGCAGCTCGAACGCCACGCTGCCGGGTTCGCTCGTCAACGGCGCCCTCCTGGACGGCGGCGTCGATTCGCTGACCGGCCACTCGCTCAACTCGAACGTCCTGGGTCAGTACAACTTCCAGGTGCGCGGCGGCGTGGTTGTCCCGCCCCCGACCGGCGTGCCCGAGCCCACCTCCATCGCCCTGGTGGCGCTGGCTCTGGTGACGGCTGGCGTCGCATCCAAGAAGGGCCGCCGCGCTTAAGCGGATCCCTTGCCTTGACCAAGCGGCCTTCGGGCCGCTTTTTCATTTCTGGCCGGCGGCGCAGGGCCTTCGTCGCGCCTACCCGCTGACCAGCCGGATCCGCGGGGCCGCCGCCCGGGCTTCAGCCGGCGCCAGGCGTTGCTCGAAGCTCAGGCTGTCCAGCGCCGGCGAAAACAGGAAGCCCTGGAACTCGTCGCAACCCGCGGCCTGCAGGAAGGCGCGCTGGGGCTCGGTCTCCACCCCCTCGGCGATGGCCTGCATGCCCAGGGCGTGGGCGACTTGCAGGATGGCGCGGACGATTCCGGCATCGCTGCTGTCGTCCGGCAGGCCGGCGATGAAGCTGCGGTCGATCTTGAGCTTGCCGATGGGAAAGCGCTTCAGGTAGGCCAGGCTGGAATACCCCGTGCCGAAGTCGTCGATGGACAGGCGGACGCCCAGCCGGGCCAGCGCGTGCAGGCGGTGCAGCGCTTCGTCGGCATCGTGCAGCAGGATCGATTCGGTCAGCTCGAGTTCGAGCAGGTGCGGCGGCACGCCCGACACCGCCAGCACGCCAGCCACCCGGTCCACGAATTGCGCCTGCTGGAACTGCAGGGCCGAGACGTTCACGGCGATCGGTAGCGAGTAACCGCGCTGATGCCAGAGCGCCACCTGCCGCACGGCCTGGCCCAGCACCCAGTCGCCGATGGCCACGATGAAGCCGCTCTCCTCGGCCACCGGTATGAACCGCGCGGGCGAGACCTCGCCGAGTTCCGGGTCGCGCCAGCGCAGCAGCGCCTCGGCCCCGACGATGGCACCTGTCGTCAAGTTGACCTGGGGCTGGTAGTGCAACCGGAAACGCCCACTGACCAGGGCCTGCCGCATGGCGTGGTCCAGCCGCATGTGCTGCCGCCGATCGCCCTCGTCGCGGTTCTGGTGGAGCCGGTAGTTGGCGCGGCCAGCCGACTTCACCGCGCGCATGGCCGCCTCGGCATGGCGGACGAGGTCGTCGATGCGGGAACCCTGGCCCGGCGCCAGTGCGACACCGATGCTGCAGGTCAGGGTGAACGGGGCGCCGTCCACGTTGCAGGGCTGGGCCACCACGTTGAGCACGCGCCGGGCGGTGGACTCGGCCGCAGCGGCGTCGGCACGGCCGACGATCACGGCGAACTGGTCGCCGCCGAGCCGGGCGAGCGTGTCGTCCTGGCGCAGGCATCCCTGGATGCGCTGGGCGATATCCATCAGCACGCGGTCACCGATGTCGTGCCCCAGGCTGTCGTTGATCTGGCGGAAGCGGTCGATGTCGATGAACAGGAAGCCGAAGCTCGTGCCTTCGCGCCGGGCGTCGGTCACGGCCTGGGCCACGCACTCGCCCAGGCGGCGGCGGTTCGGCAGGCCGGTCAGGCCGTCGTGGAGCGTCAGCGCCTCGATCCGCTCCTCGGCATGCACGCGCTGGGTCAGGTCGCGGAAGGACCACACCCGCCCCTGCGGACGCCCGCCGTAGACCAGGGGCTGCGACACACGCTCGACGACCTGCCCTGTCAGCAGTTCCAGGCGGTCGCTGGAGGAAACGCCGGCGGCCCGCTGAAGCGCCAGGAGGCGCTCTTCGTAGACCAGGGGATCGGTGACGCGATGCGCCATCCAGGCCTTCACCGCGTCGTCGTCGCGGTCCTGCAGGATTTCCATCGGCAGGGCCCAGACTTCCGCCAGCCGCCGGTTGAAGGCCCGCAGCCGGCCGTCCAGGTCCGTCACCAGGATGCCGTCCCCGGTGGCTTCGAGGGTCGCCTGCAATTCGGCCAGCAGGGCTTCACGCTCGGATTCGGCCCTCTGTTCGGCGCTGCGATCGGCCAGGACCACCAGCGCATGTCTCAGGTCGCCGGACTCGGGCGGCTCGATCAGGCCGATGCTGCGGCTCACGCGGAGGGTGCGGCCATCGGCGGTGAGCACCCAGCTCTCGGAATGCAACCGGCCGTCGGCGCCGCCGGACGCCCACCATGCCATGTCTTCCGGCGAGGCGACCAGCGCATCGGCGCGCAGGCCGACCAGCGCCTGGACCGGCCGGCCCAGCAACGTCGCGGCCGCGCCGTTGGCCGCCACCAGCCGCACGCTCGCCAACTCGACCACCCAGGCTGCGTACGGCAGCCCGTTCAACAGGGCGGCCCAGGCGGCGGCGCGATTCACGCAGCCTGCTCCAATGCGGCCATTTCCCGCGCGATGGGCTCGAAGAAGTAGGCCACGCGCGGCCGCGGGTCCAGGGCGTCCAGGGCGGCAGTGGGTACCTTGTTGGCGACCAGGCTGCGGCGGATGCCCAGGTCGGGCACCCGTTCCAGGTCGATCAGGTGCGCAGCAGGACCGCTCGACCGGGCCGAAGGTGCGTCGTGCACCAGCACCCGCGGCTTCAGGGGCCGGGACGAGTTCACGCCCACCACCATCGCGTACCGGTCGTCCGTGAGCTGCACCAGCGAACCCGCCGGGTACACACCCATCATGCGGATGAAGGCGCCGAGCACCGCCGCGTCGAAGCGCTGCCGGCCCTGTGCGAAGAGCATGGCCACCGCCTCGTGCGGGGTCAAGGCCTGGGCCCGCGAACCGGGGTTGCACAGGTTGTCGTAGCGGTTGACGATGGCCACGATGCGTGAGCAGATGCTCATGCGGTCGGCGTTCAGGCGACCCGGGAAGCCGCTGCCATCGGCATGTTCGTGGTGTTGGGACAGCACCGAAAGCGCCCCGGGCGAAAGGCCCATCCGGGTGCCCAGGGCCACGCCCTTGGCCACGTGGTCGCGGTAAGCCGCGAGTTCAGCCGAGCTGAAACCGTCCTCGGCATGCCGGCAACGGTCCACGACTTCCAGCTTGCCCGCATCGTGCATCAGCGCGCCCACGCCGATATCGTGCATCTCCTGGTCGCAAAGGCCCAGGGTGCGGCCGATCAACATCGAGATGACGGCCACGTTCAAGGCATGTGCCGCATTGCGATCGCCGCCGCCGCTGACCAGGCGGATGCCGATGTCCTCGGTGCCCAGCATCTTGTCCAGCATGGCGCGGGTCAGCGCCTCGGTGGTCCTGCCGGCCTGTTGGGGGCGCGAGAGGACCGCATCCTGGGCCTCGCGGTAGGACTTGGCAGCTTCTCCGTACTGGCGCTCGCAGCGCTGGGCGGCTTCGCGCTGGCGGGCCAGCCAGTCGCGACGCTCTCCGTCGGCGTCGTCGGATCCCTGGGCGGCCTGGGCGGCTTCCGCAACACGCGTCAGAGGCAGCACGGTGCCGCCGCCCGCGGCCGAGGCATCCGGCGCCGGCGTGGCGGCTTCGGAGGGCGGATCGCTCTTCTCGGGAGCCCAGCGCACGCGCGCCAATCCCAGCCCGCGCAGGGTCGCGATCTGCTCGGCGGTCGCGATGCGAAAACTCGACAGTGGAAAGGGATGCGACAACCACCCTCCGTCGAGGTGGATGTACATCCCCACGCGCAACTCTTCGACAGCGATCGTGGCAGACATGCGGGCTCCCAGTGGACACAGGCAGGCCTTGTGGGCCGCCTTCAATCTCTGTTTTCGGGAGCACGTGGCCAAACTTTAGGTCAGCATGCCCTTCAGCCGCCACCTGCCGCACGCAGGCGCTGCGCCATGCGCCATGCGGCCGGGGACTGGCCCGCGTGGCGCCTGAAAAAGCGCGTGAAGTAGGCCGCATCGACGAAACCCAGCTCAAAGGCGATCTGCTTGATGGCCAGCTCGGTGTAGAGCAGCTCGCGCTGCGCCTGCAGGAACAGCCGCGCATGCAGCACCGGTTGGGCGGGATGCCCCAGGACCTGCTGGCAGGCCCGGTTCAGCTGGGTGGGGGTGATTCCCAGCTGCAGTGCCAGCGCGGCCTGCGAGGGCTGGCGCCGGAACTGCTGCTCGACCAACCCGCGCAGCCGCTGCACGTGGGACAGCGCCCGTGAAGCCACCGGTACCTCGGGCACGCTGGTGGCCGGTGCGATGCGGGCAATGGACACCGCCAGGCGCACCAGCCCGGCATCCAGTGCCGCGGCGCGCCAGCCGGCATCGCCCAGGGCCTCGGCGCGCAGGTCCGCTGCGGCCGCCATCAGTTCGGCCGCGCCGGGCTTCGGCAACTGCGCGCCGCGCAGGCGCATCACGCGGGCCATCAATCCGGCGTGGCCCTGCAGCAGCGCACCCAGATGGGCTTCGGCCAGGGTGAACACCACGCCATGGATGTCGGGGTCGAAGCGAAAACCATGGGCCACCAGTGCCGGCACCGTCACGAGCGCCGGGCCTTTTAGCGCCACCGGATCGCCGTCCAGCCACGCGGCGCCGGAGCCGCTTTCGATGAGCAGGATCTGGCACAGGGCGGCGTGCTGGTGCGGCCGGATCTCCCAGCCGTGCAGGCGGCTGCGCTCTGCGATCGACTCACAGTGCAGCCGGTCCGGGCCGGGCGCGGCGCCGGGCTCGCCGTACAGGGCATAGGCCGGGAGGCGGGAAAGGGGACGGGTAGCGGGACGAAGAGCAGAGCGCGGCATGTTCGAATTGTTCAAGCAATCGGCGCTCAGGTGCAAGCTCGCCGAGGCCTTCAGGCCGCAGGATCGCGGTCTGGCCGCGAAGGCCTCGCAACGAAGGAAACCCCATGCGCACCCAAGTCGCCATCGTCGGCGCCGGCCCTGCCGGCTTGTTGCTCGGCGCGTTGCTGCACCGCGCCGGCATCGACAACGTCGTGGTCGAGCAGCGCAGTCCCGACTACGTGCTGGGCCGCATCCGTGCCGGCGTGTTGGAGCAGACCACCGTGGACCTGCTGGTGCAGGCCGGGGCCGGCGAGCGCATGATGGCCGAGGGCTTGCCGCACGAAGGGTTCGAGCTGGCCTACGACGGCGATCGGCTGCGCGTGGACGTGCACGCGCTGACCGGCAAGCGGATGCGGGTGTATGGACAGACCGAGGTGACCCGTGACCTCATGAATCACCGCCGCGCGGCCGGCCTGCAGACGGTCTACGAGGCCGAGGCGGTGCAGCCGCACGGCATCGACGGGGCGCATCCCCACCTGAGCTGGCGGCACAACGGGGCGGAGCAGCGGCTGGACGCCGACTTCATCGCGGGCTGCGACGGCTTCCACGGCGTGTGCCGCGCCAGCCTGCCCGCCGGCGCCGTGCAGACGTTCGAAAAGGTCTATCCCTTCGGGTGGCTGGGCGTGCTGTCCGACACCCCGCCCGTGCACCCGGAGATCCTCTACGGCAACGGCGAGCGGGGCTTCACGCTGGCCAGCATGCGCAGCCACACGCGCAGCCGCTACTACCTGCAATGCCCCGTCGACGAACGGGTGGAGAACTGGAGCGACGAAGCCTTCTGGGCCGAGCTCAAGCGGCGGCTGCCGCCCGAGCTGGCCGCGACGCTGGTCACGGGCCCGTCGATCGAGAAGAGCATCGCCCCGCTGCGCAGCTTCGTGGCCGAGCCGATGCGCTTCGGCCGGCTCTTCATCGCGGGTGATGCCGCGCACATCGTGCCACCCACGGGCGCCAAGGGCCTGAACCTGGCGGCTGGCGACGTGGGATTGCTTTCCCACGCGCTGGCAGACTTTTATGGCGGCAGCACGGCGGGAATCGACCACTACTCGCAGCGGGCACTGTCCCGGGTGTGGAAGGCCGAGCGGTTCTCGTGGTTCCTCACCACCCTGATGCACCATTTCCCCGCCCACGGGGCGTTCGACAATCGCATGCAGCGGGCCGACTTCGACTACCTGTGCACCTCGGCCGCGGCGCAGACTTCGGTGGCCGAGAACTACGTGGGCCTGCCGCTGGAGCTCTGAGCTCCGGGCGGCCAAGGCGCCGGGCATCCGGCAAACCCCGCTTGCCGGCGGCAGGCCACAACGGGCATGCTCGCGGGTTTGCACATTCAACCTGGAGCCAGAGCATGAACCCGATCCGCCACACCACGGCAGCGGCCCCGAAGGCCGCGCTGGCCTTGCTCGCCGCCGCGGCGGCGCTGGTGGCCGCGCCCCTGACCGCCACCGCCCAGCAGGGCCCGATCAAGATCGGCTTCATGCTGCCCTACACCGGCACCTACGCCTCGCTGGGCGACAACATCGAGAAGGGCTTTCGCCTGCTCGTGCAGGAACAGGGCGGCAAGCTGGCGGGCCGCGAGATTCAGTACTTCAAGGTCGATGACGAAAGCGAGCCCAGCAAGGCCACCGACAACGTCGCCAAGCTGATCAAGCGCGACCAGGTCGATGTGCTGGTGGGCACCGTTCACTCGGGGGTGGCCCTGGCCATGGCCCGCGCCGCGCGCGAGAGCAACACGCTGCTGATCATCCCCAATGCCGGCGCCGGCGACATCACCGGCCCGCTGTGCTCGCCGGGCATCGTGCGCAGTTCGTTTTCCAACTGGCAGCCGGCCTATGCCATGGGCGTGGTGGCCGGCAGCAAGGGCGTCAAGCGCGCCATGACCATCACCTGGAACTACGCCGCAGGCACCGAAAGCGTCAAGGGCTTTGCCGAAGGTCTGGAAAAGAGCGGCGGCAAGGTCATCAAGGAACTGAACCTGCCCTTCCCCGGCGTGGAATTCCAGGCCCTGCTGACCGAGATCGCCGCGCAGAAGCCCGACGCGGTGTACTCGTTCTTCGCCGGTGGCGCGGCCGTGAAGTTCGTGAAGGACTACGACGCCGCAGGCCTGCGCCGCACGATTCCCCTCTACGGCCCCGGCTTCCTGACCGATGGCACGCTGGAGGCGCAAGGCGCTGCAGCCCAGGGCATGCTGACCACGCTGCACTACGCCGACAACCTCGACACGCCCCGCAACAACGCCTTCCGCAAGAGCTACGCGCTGACCTACAAGGCCAACGCCGACGTGTATTCGGTGCAGGGCTACGACGCCGCACAGATCCTGGCTGCCGGCCTGGCCGCGGTGAAGGGCGACATGAAGCAGCGCGACGCGATGAATGCCGCCATGCGCAAGGTGACGGTGGACAGCCCGCGCGGCAAGTTCACCATCTCGCCGGCCGGCAACCCCGTGCAGGACATCTACCTGCGCGAAGTGAAGGGCAACTACAACGAGTTCCGCTCGATCGCCGTCAAGTCGTTGGCCGACCCGGCCCGCGGCTGCAAGCTGTAAGCCACCGGGGCCGCCCTGCGGCCCCGGTCCGTTTCGGTCAGGGCAGCTTGTTCAGCGCATTGACGGCATCGATCAGCCCGAAACCGTCGTACACGTTCCAGCCCTTGACGGCCGGCGCCACGCCGAAAGGAAGCACGCGGGCGGGTGCCGTGGTCTGCAGGATGCTCTTGACCTGCTTGGGCGTCAGGGAATTCGGGCCGCCGGCCTTTTGCAGCAAGAGTGCGGCCACGCCTGCGGCATGCGGTGCGGCTGCGCTGGTGCCGAAGAAGTTGGGGAAACCGTCGCCTTCGTAGTCGGAGCCGGGATAGAAGAAGGTGGTGTTGCCGCCATCGGGCGCGGCAATGTCGGGCTTCTTGCGGGTTTCGGCCACGGGCAGGCGGTTGCCGGCGGCATCGAAGGCGATGGTCACCGGGCCCAGGCTGGTGAAGCTCTCGATCACGGGAACGATGGCCGCCAGGGTGTTGGTGTACACGTAGGCCGACACACTGTTGGCGCTGGCAGCGGCACTGTGGCCGAAGGTGGTCGGGTTGGTCGACACGGCCAGGGGCCCGCCGGACCAGCCGCCCAGGTTCACCAACCGCACGCGGGAAGCCAGCTTGCTGCCGGCGCTGGTGCGCGAGATCATCACGCGGAACGTGCCGCTGCCGTTGACGCCGATCTGTTCGTAGCCGCGGTCGGTGGTGAAGTTGTTGGCCGCAAAGGCCAGCACGCAACTGCCCGACGAATTGAAGAGGAAGAAGTTCAGGTCGGTGGTGACGGCCCCGGCGTAGAACGGGTCGTCCCACTGCATGATCATGGTGCCGCTGGTGGTCAACGTGAGCGTGGCGAAGTAGTTGCCGCCCCCGAAGTCGAGCCAGCCGCCACCCACGTCGGCCTTGGTGCTGCCCGCGCTGGGTGAACTGGTGCAGGTGGAGACCGTGGCCAGATTGATGTTGCCCAGGCCCGTGGGGCTGGTGGAAAAGTTGGCCACCGGAATGTCGATCGAACCACCACCGCCGCGGCTGCCCTGGTTGCCGGCGGAGGAGAAGTACGCCACTTTCTTGCCGGCCAGCGTCGTGCTGTTGGACACGTCGTCCACCGCCTGGGCCACTTGGCCGTCCGAGAAGAACGGCTCGTCGAAATAGAACACGTCGTCGACGATGACGTCGGCATTGCAGGCGGGGTTGGTGCGCAGGGCGCGGATGTTGGCGGCGAACGATGCCTCGCCGAAGTCAGCGGTGGCAAAGCACAGGTCGGCACCCGGGGCCACGTCGTGCACGATCTGCATCATCGCGCGGCCTTCGTCCGTGTTGCTGGTCGAGGCGGTGAAATCGATGACCAGCTTGGGCGTCGGCAGGTCGCCCGAAGCGATGTCGTTGGCGGCCCGGATCGTGGTGAAGCTGGTCGGCGACGTGTTGTATGAATCGGACAACACACCTACGGTGATGCCGGCGCCGATGAAGCCGCTGGCATTGGCCACGTCCGAGCGGATCGTCTTCACGCCGCCGGAGGTGGTCAGCCCCACGTTGGCCTGCGGCCGGGCGGTCATCTTCATGACGTGCAGCCCCCTGGTCGCCGAGACCGCACCGAGCTGGTCGACGGGAAGGTAGGCCGACACCGCGCCATTGCGGAAGTAGGGGTTGACGCCGGTGATCGATGCGCCCGCCGCTTCCAGTGACTTGACGAACGAATCCAGATCGGTCGAACCATCCAGCACCATGTCCACCAGAACGCGGCCGGCGCTGTCCATCTGGGCCGTGGACAGCACGTTGGACTGGATCTGCACGCGAGCGCCCCGCGCATTGGCGGGGGCCATCAGGCGCCCGCCCGATTTGTCGAGCAGGTCGGACAGGGCGGCGTCGAGCTTGGCGTACTGGGCGTGCACGCCGGATGAGGCTGCCAGGCCCATGAGGCCAGCGACGACGGTGTTGCGCAGGATGAAGTTCATGGAGGAGTCCGTGGTGTGTGCAGGCGGTTGCGGTGGATGGCCCCGGCGCCGCGTGGCGGGGGCGGCAGGTTCACGCGCCGTGGCGCGCTGCGCGGCGGCGCCAGAGTGCGCCTGCGGCCAGGCCGCTCAACATCAGCAGGGCCGAGCCGGGCTCGGGCACGGCGCTGGGCAGGAACTGCGCGCCGGTGAGCACGATCTCGTAGTCACCGCTCTCGCTGGAGACACTGCTCCAGCTGGTCAGGGCGGCAGCCCCGCCGGTGCCCGTGGGCCCCACGACGTCGGTGGTCGCGTAGAAAGCGCCGAAGATCGGACCGCTGCCGCTGACGGGCGTGTAGCCGGCACCTGCGATGGCCAGGTAGTAGATGCCGGAAGCTGACGGCGTGAACGCATTGCCCGCGGGCAGCGTGGACTGCGGCGGCGAATCCGACGAGTCGTCGTTGGCATAGACACCCAGGCCCGCGCTGTTGAAGAGGAACAACTCGGTATCGAAGGCGTTGTAGGCCAGGGACGATGCGGTGGTGGTGGCCGAGAAGCTCTGGCCGCCCGTCAGGTAGATCTGGAACAGGTCGGCGCCGCCGGTCAGCGAGCCGCGAATCGCGTCGAGGGCGGTACCGCCGGGTAGCGTGTTGACCGCTTGGGCCGTGCCGGGGGTCTGGCCGGCATCGGTGCTCTCGACGTAGATGTTGGCGGCGAACGAACTCGCCGCAGACAGTGCGCCTGCTGCCAACAAGGCAAGGCTCTTGATTCGCATGGTCATTCCTTCGAAGCGGAGGTCCGGTCACCCCCGACAGGAGGCCCACCAACCCTTCGAGTTTGGCCAGCGTTCCTCCTTCCGCCAATCCCCTATGCAAAGGGTGTGGTCAGGACGGCGCCTCGGCCGTGGAGCCCCGAACGACCAGTTCCGGCCGCAGCACCACGGTGGAGGCGCTGCCCGGCACGCCGCGCAGCGACTCCATCAGCAGGCGGGCGGCCCGGAAGCCCATCTCGTAGTGCTGGATGCGCACCGAGGTCAGCGGCGGGCTGATCTGGGCCAGCAGGGGCATGTCGTTGTGGCCCACCAGCGAGAGCGACTGCGGAACCGCCACGCCGGCCCGCTGCAGCGCCTGCAAGGCACCGAGCGCCAGCAGGTCGTTGGCCGCGACCACCGCCGTGCAGCCATAGGGCAGCCGGCGCGAGCGCGTCTTGCGTCCCAGCAACTCGGACATCGCGGCGTCGCCCGCCTCGATCGAGAAGGCCGCCCCGTCCACCACCGCGGCCGGCGCCAGCCCGTGCGCGGCCAGCGCCTGCAGGAAGCCTTCGCGCCGCGCGCGACCGGTGGACAGGTCGGCCGGCCCGGCCAGGTTGGCAATCCGGGTGTGGCCCAGCCCTACCAGGTGGTCGACGGCCAGCCGCATGCCCAGCATGTCGTCGCTGATCACGGCCGGCAGCCGGCCGCGGCTGTCGGGCGCATCGTTGGTCCGGTTGACCAGCACGATGTGGGCGCCGCTCTTGTGCAGGCCTTCCAGCCAGGCGTCGTCGCGCACAGCGGTCGCGATCAGGAACCCTTCCACGCGCTGCGCCAGCATGCGCTCCACGGCCATCTGCGCAGCCACCACCCCTCCTTCGCGGCGCGCGGTGTTGGCCAGCAAGGCAAAGCAGCCCTCGGCGTCCAGGGCGTCCTCGATGCCGCGCAGGATAGGCGGGAACACCGGGTTGGTAATGTCCGGCAGCAACACCCCCACGGTGCGCGAGCGGCCCGTGGCCAGGGCGGCCGCGGCACGGTTGGGGCGCCAGCCCATCTGCTGCGCGGCCGCCTGCACGCGCTGGAGCAGGTCGGCGCCGATCAGGTGCCGTCGCGCCGGGTCCATCGCCCGCGAGACGGTGGACTTGTGCACCCCGAGTGCGCGGGCCAGGTCATCCAGCGTCGGGGGGTTCCCGCGCAGCGGCTTTGGGGGGGGTGTTGCAGCCGCCATCGCAGGCATCGTAGTACGCCGGCCAGGGCAAGCGCCGGGTTGACAGGCCCATGGCCTGCGCCTAGATTCGTGCAACCGGTTGCATTTTCATTGCAATCCGAATCCTGACCAAGTGCTGCCATGTTGCCCACTACCCCTGAATCGCTGCTGCCCTTGGTCCTTCGCGCCATGCAGGCCACCCCCGACGCGCGGCTGCGCGACCTGTTGTCGGGCCTGGTCACGCACCTGCACGACTTCGTCCGCGAACACCAGGTGACCGAGCCCGAATTCGAGCGCGCCGTGGCCTTCCTGGTCGGCATCGGGCAAGCCACCGGACCGACCAAGAACGAGGTGATCCTCGCCAGTGACCTGCTGGGCATTTCGACCCTGGTGGCACTGCAGAACAACCCGGCGGGCGAGGCCGGCACCGAGTCGCACGCCGCGCTGCTGGGGCCTTTCTGGCGCGCCGAGGCGCCCGAGTGCCAGCTAGGCGACAACATCGCAAGAGCCGGCACGCCGGGCACTCCGCTGGAGGTGCGCGGCACCGTGCACGGCGCTGAGGGCCAGGCGCTGGCCGGCGCCGTGGTGGATGTCTGGCAGGCCTCCCCTGTGGGGCTTTACGAGAACCAGGATCCGAGCCAGCCCGACATGAACCTGCGCGGCCAGTTCCGCACCGATGCGGCCGGGCGATACCACTTCCGCTCGGTGCGGCCGGCGGGCTACCCCGTGCCCACCGACGGGCCTTGCGGCGAACTGCTGCGGGCGCAGCGGCGCCAGCCCTGCCGGCCCGCCCACCTGCACTTCATGGTCTCCAGCCCCGGGCACAAGGTGCTGGTGACGCAGGTCTTCGCCGACGACAGCGAACACCTCCAGAGCGACCCCGTGTTCGGCGTGACCGCGGCGCTGGTGGGGCACTTCCGCTTGGCCGAGGAGGATGGCCGACCGCTCGCACTGCTGGACCACGACTTCCACCTGGTGCGCGGCGAGCCCGTGTTTCCGCACCCGCCGATCCCATGAATGCACCCGCCGGAACCTCCGCCATGAGCCCTTCGGACTTCGCCCCCGCCGATACCCTGGAAGGCCGCGTGGCCGTGATCGCGGGGGGCACCGGGGCCATCGGCCTGGCCACGGCCCGCCGGCTGGCCCGCCTGGGCGCGCGCTGCGTGTTGCTGCACCGCAGCGGCACCGACGAGGCCGCTGCCGCCGCAGCGGCCAGCCTGCCGGGCAGCGGCCACTTCGCCGTGCGGGCCGACATCACCGACAGCGCCACGCTGGCCGCCGCCGCGGCGCGGGTGGCAGCCGCCTGCGGGCCCCTGCACATCCTGGTGAACAGCGCGGGGCACACGCAGGCCGTGCCGGCCGCCGACCTCGAAGGGCTCACCGACACGCTGATCGACGACATCCTGCGCGCCAACTTCCGCGGGGTCTTCGCCACCATCCGCGCCTTTGCCCCGGGCCTGAAGGCCTCGGGCGACGGTCTGATCGTCAACATCTCCTCCATCGCCGGCTTCACCGGCACGGGCAGCAACCTGGCCTACTCGGCAGCCAAGGCCGGCATCGACGTGGTAGGCGATGCCCTGGCCCGCGCACTGGCGCCTGCCGTGCGGGTGCTGACCGTCTCGCCGGGCGTGGTGGATTCCACCTTCGTACCAGGCCGCGGCGCCGAATTCAACGCCAAGGCCGCCGCCACCATGCCCCTGCGCCGCGTGGGCACGGCCGACGACGTGGCCGCCGCCGTGCAGGCCTGCGCCACCACGCTTCGCTACGCCACCGGGACTCGAATCGTCATCGACGGCGGAAGGCATCTGTGAACCCCACCCTCCTCACCTGCGCCGTCACCGGCAACATCACCCAGCCTTCTCAGACGCCGCACCTGCCCATCACGCCGGCGCAGATCGCCGCCGAGTGCCTGGCAGCGGCCGAGGCCGGCGCCGCGGCCGTGCACATCCACGTGCGCGACCCGGCCACCGGGCGGCCTTCCATGGCGGTGGAGCTCTACCGCGACGTGGTCGACCGCATCCGCAAGGCCGACCGCGAGCTGATCATCAATCTCACCACCGGGCCGGGCGGGCGCTTCATTCCCAGCGAGGACAACCCCCGCGTGGCCGCTCCGGGGAGCACGCTGCTGCCGCCGCTGGAGCGCGTCCGCCACATCCAGCAGATCAAGCCCGACGTCTGCTCGCTGGACCTCAACACCATGAACTCGGGCCCGGACGTGGTGATCAACACGCCTCGCAACGTGCGAATCATGGCGGCAGCCATGCGCGAGGCCGGTGTCAAGCCCGAGCTGGAGATCTTCGACTCCGGTGACATGCACCTGGCGCTGGACCTCATCGCGGACGGCACGCTGCAGGGCCCTGGGATGTGGACATTCGTCACGGGCGTGAAATACGGCTTCGGCGCCAGCCCCGAAACGCTGCTGTACGCCCGCGGCCTGCTGCCAGCCGGCGCGGTGTGGTCGGCCTTCGGGATCGGGCGGCATGAGTTTCCCATGGTGGCGATGGCCTGGCTGGCCGGCGGCCATGTCCGGGTAGGGATGGAGGACAACATCTATCTCGAGAAGGGCGTGCTGGTGGAGAGCAACGCGCAGCTGGTGGCCAAGGCCCGGCGCATCGTGCAGGACCTGGGTGGGCAGCTGGCCAACCCGCGGCAGGCGCGGCAGATGCTCGGCCTGCCGGGCCAAGGTTGAAGCGCATGCGAGACGACCTGCAGATCTGCCCGCGGCCGGCGGTGCGACTGGCCGGCAAGGCGGCCGGGGCCGATGCCCTGGCACCCGCGCTGGAAGAGCGCACCCCGCCCGAACCGGCCGCCGGCCAGGCCCTGGTGCGCGTGATCAGCGCGGGTGTCAACCCGAGCGACGTCAAGGCCGCGCTGGGCCTGATGCCGCAGGCGGTGTGGCCGCGCACGCCGGGCCGCGACTACGCCGGCATCGTGGTGGCCGGCCCTGCCGGGTGGCCGGGCCGGCAGGTCTGGGGCTCGGGCGGCGACCTGGGCATCACGCGGGACGGCTCGCACGCGGGCTGGCTGATGCTGCCGGTGGCGGCCCTGCGGGACAAGCCCGAGCGCCTGTCCTTCGACGAGGCGGGCAGTGTCGGCGTGCCCTTCATTACCGCAGTGGAAGGCTTTCGGCGCAGCGGCGGGCTGCGCGTGGGCCAGGCCGTGGTGGTGATGGGTGCGAACGGCAAGGTCGGCCAGGCAGCGGTGCAGCTGGCCGCTCAGGCCGGCGCCCGCGTGATTGCGGTGCAGCGCCAGGCCGGGCCTTTCGCGGGGCACGCCGCCGGGCCCGTGGACGCGGTGGATGCGCGCACCGAAGATGTGGCCACCCGCATCCGCGACCTGACCGACGGACGCGGTGCCGACATCGTCTTCAACACCGTGGGCAGCCCCTACTTCGAGGCCGCCAACAAGGCCATGGCCAAGGGCGCCACGCAGGTCTTCATCGCCACGGTGGAGCGCCCGGTGCCCTTCGACATCTTCACCTTCTACCGGGGCATGCACACCTACGTGGGCATCGACACCCTGGCGCTGGATTGCGTGGCGACCGCCGAGCGCATGGACACCCTGCGCGCCGGCTTCGAGGCCGGCACCTTGCGGCCGTTTGCAGTCACGCCCGGGGCTGCTGTGCCCCTGTCGCAGGTGCTGCCCGCCTACCGGCGCGTGCTGGGCGGCGCGACCGAGCGGGTGGTGCTGCGGCCATGACCTTCGCCACCCGCCTTGCCCGACCCAGGAAGCCCCCATGCACGTGACCCGCATCGACGAGGCGCCCGAGTATGTGGCGCCCAACCACTTCGACATGCGCTGCCTGCGCCTGCAGGGCCGCGAAGCGGGCCCGGCGGTGCAGCTGTGGCTCGGCCTGTCCATCATCGAGCCCGGCGGCCACACCCTGCTGGACCCGTCCCCGATGGAAAAGCACTACGTGGTGCTCGAAGGCGAGCTGACGCTGGTGGGCGAAGTAGAAGGCGCGGCGCCCGAGCGGGCTGTCCTGCGGCCGCTGGATACCTGCCGGTACGCACCGGGGGAGAAGCGCCAGCTGATCAACCACACCGACCGAGCCGCCCGGGTGCTGCTGGCCATGCCGCTGCATCCACCGGCGCCTTGAGCCACCCGATCGGAGACCCACGATGAACCCGACCCCCCTGCCGCGACGCCGCGTACTCACGCTGGGCGCGGCGCTGGCCCTTGCCGGAACGGGCCGGGCCCGCGCCGAGGGCGGCGACTGGCCCAAGGCCGGTCCGATCCGCTTCGTCGTGCCCTTCACCGCCGGCAGCGGCACCGACGTGATCGCCCGCACGGTGGGCGAGAAGCTCGGCCCCCTGCTGGGTACGCAGGTGGTCATCGACAACCGGCCTGGCGCCGGGGGCACCCTGGGCGCCGCCCAGGTGGCCAAGGCGCCGGCCGATGGCTACACCGCGCTCATCCACAGCTCCGGGCACCTGGTCAACCCGGCGCTGTACCCCAAGCTGAGCTACGACACCCTGAAGGACTTCGACGGGGTCACGCCGCTGGCCAGCCTGCCCAACGTGCTGGTCGTCTCGCCCGCCAAGGGCTACAAGGACGTGGCCGACCTGGTGGCCCGCGTGAAGGCCAAGCCCGACGCCTACACCTACGCCTCGGCCGGCAACGGCTCGGCCACGCACATGAACGCCGAGCAGTTCCGCCTTGCGGCCGGCTTGAAGGCGCTGCACGTGCCCTACCGCGGCACGCCCGAGGCCCTGACCGAAACCATCGCGGGCCGCATCGACTGGTTCTTTGCGCCGCTGGTCTCGGCCCTTCAGCTGATCAGGGACGGCAAGCTGCAGGCCCTGGCCGTGGGCACCACTGCCCGTTCATCGGTGTTGCCAGGCGTGCCCAGCATCACCGAAACAGCCGGCCTGAAGGATGCAGGCTACACGTTCTGGGTAGGCCTGTTCGTGGCAGCCAAGACCCCGCGTCCGATCATCGAGCGGCTGCACGACGAGGCGCTGAAGGTGCTGGCCTTGTCGGAAATCCGCGAGCGGCTGGACAAGCTCGGCGCCACGCCCATGCCCATGGCGCAGCCCGCCTTCGAGAAGTTTCTGGACGACGAGACACATGCGGCAGCGGCGCTGGTGAAGACCGCGGGGATCCGGATCGAGTGAACTCGGTGCGACACTGGCAGGCCCACCAACGCCGGAGCCCCCCGTGATCCTCGAAGTCGCCGACATCCGCATCGCCCCCGGCCAGCAGGCCGCCTTCGAAGCCGCCATCCAGCACGGCTTGTCCACCGTCGCCAGCCGCGCCAAGGGCTTCCTGGGCGCCCACGTGCACCACGGCATCGAAAGCCCCGAGCGCTATGTGCTGCACATCCAGTGGGCGACGCTGGAAGACCACACGGTGGGATTCCGCCAGGGCCCGCTGTTTCCTGAGTGGCGCGCCATCGTGGGGCCGTTCTTCGCGGCGCCGCCGCATGTGGAGCATTTCGCCCTGGCCGCGGCGGTGGCGGCGCCATGAGTCTGGCCACCGTGGCTGAAGCCGGCCTGCGCGAACAGGCCCTGTCACTGGCCCGTGCGCATTTCGACAGCGGCGACTTCGTGCGCGACCTGTCGCGCCGCGTGGCCATTCGCACGGCGAGCCAGGAAGCGAGCTCGGGGCCCGCCTTGCACGCCTACCTGGCCGACGAGATCGCACCCACGTTGTCGGGCCTGGGCTTCAGGCACAGCCTGCATGACAACCCCGAGGCGGGCCGCGGGCCCTTTCTCGTCGCGAGCCGGCACGAGTCGGACGACCTGCCCACCGTACTCGTCTACGGCCACGGCGACGTCATCCGCGGCCAGGACGCTGCCTGGACCCGCGGCCAGGGCCCCTGGCAGCTGGTGCAGGACGGCGAGCGGCTGTACGGCCGTGGCACGGCCGACAACAAGGGCCAGCACAGCATAAACATCGCCGCGCTGGCGCAGGTGCTGGCCGCGCGCCACGGGCGCCTGGGCTTCAACGTCAAGTGGCTGATGGAGACCGGCGAAGAGACCGGCTCTCCGGGCCTGGCCGCCTTCTGCGAGGCCCATCGCGACGAACTGGCCGCCGACGTGCTGATCGCCAGCGACGGCCCCCGCCTCTCGCGTGAGCGACCCACGGTTTTCCTGGGTTCGCGCGGGGTGGCCAACTTCGATCTCTCGCTGACCTTGCGCGAAGGCGCCCACCACTCGGGCAACTGGGGCGGCCTGTTGCGCAACCCGGGCACGGTGCTGGCCAACGCCATCGCCTGCCTGGTCGACGGCCGCGGCAAGATCCTCGTGGAAGGCCTGCGTCCGCCGCCCATCCCCGAGAACGTGCGCGCCGCGCTGGCCGGGTTGCGCTTCGGCGGCGACCCCGGCGACCCCGCGGTGGATGCCGACTGGGGCGAGCCGGGCCTCACCCCTGGCGAACGCGTGATCGCCTGGAATACGCTGGAGGTGCTGGCCTACCGCACCGGCAACCCCGACTTCCCTGTCAATGCCATCCCGCCTTCGGCCAAGGCCACGATGCACATGCGCTTCGTGGTGGGCACCGACGTGTCGCGGCTGGCCGCAGAGGTGCGCGAACACCTGGCCGCGCGAGGCTTCGGCGACATCGAGGTCAGCGACCCGGTGGTCATGTCGGCCACCCGGCTGGACCCCGACAACGCCTGGGTGCGCTTTGCCCTGGATTCCATCGAGTGCAGCACGGGTTTGAAACCCGCCCTGCTGCCCAACCTGGGCGGCTCGCTGCCCAACGACGTGTTCGCCGACATCCTGGGCCTGCCCACCGTGTGGGTGCCGCACAGCTACGCCGCCTGCAGCCAGCACGCGCCGGACGAGCACCTGCTGGTGCCGGTGGCGCAGCAGGCGCTGGTGCTGATGGCGGGGCTGTACTTCGACCTGGGCGAGCAGGCCCGGGCGCTGCCGCGCCTTCCGGCATCGGGCGGCAGGATCACGTCTCCCGCCCGCACCGCGGCTTAGCGCTGCGCGGCCAGCGCGGCGCTCCTCTTTCGGCGCCGGGGTCGTTGCCCACGGAGCCGCCCTTGCGCGACGGGTCTGCAGAGGGCGCGCGGATGGCTGTCGTGGCCCTGCGAACGGCAATTGGCGTGTCCTGCGCCGCATCAAGGTCGTCGGCGCGTTGGAAGCCGCGCAGGGCCGACCGCCATGGGTCCGGGTCGTAGAGGCTGGCAACGGCCACGTCGACGCCGCATCGTTCCACTGCTTCGCTGCGGGCATCTCGCCGTCACGCCGGTCACGAGAATCCTGGGGTTGTGCATGGGGTGCTTTCAGGGGCGAAGGTTTTGGAGGCCACGCGGGGAGAGAACAGGTTCAACGACTCGGTCCACGACGCTCAGGCGGCCTCGCAAATGCCCATCACCAGACGGATGCGACCTTCTTGGATGTTTTTCGCAAAATTCGCCACCATCGGCTGCATGCGCGGGCCCACCACCCAGCCCAGACTGAACGCCGGTCCGGTCGGCGCCGCTGCGAGTTGTCTGATCTGTTGCTGCTGCGTGATCCAGTCCTTGCCCTGTTCGGACACGTCCTCCCAGAGCACGACCTTGAGTCCCGCCTGCGCCAACGAGGCGCGCGTTTCGTCCTCGGTCAGCAAGGTGCTGGTGGCGGCGGACTCGGCCCAGGGCGTCGGGTAGTGCGGCGCTTCGCCACCGGCCGGGACGTAGGGGTCGTAGAACGCGAACCGGCCCCCCATTTTCAGGACGCGCCGAATTTCCCGGTAAAGGCTGTCGCGGTCGCGAATGTTCATCACGACGTGCTGTGTCCAGACCCGATCGAAGGTCTCCGAAGGAAACGGCATGTCGGTGATGCTGCCCGCGACGTAGCGGACCTTCTCGGACACGCCCGCCTTGTCGGCCAGCAGTTGAGCAATGGCGACATAGGCGGGTGCAAGGTCTATACCCGTCACTTGACACCCGAAGGCCTCGGCGAGGTACCGCGATGGACCGCCCAGGCCGGATCCGGCGTCCAGGACCTGCGCATCGCCAGCGATGTCCATCCGGGCCGCAAGCTCGATGCTCGAGGCCAATCCACCGATGTGAAATTGATCGAAGCTGCCCATTCGCTCGGCCGTGATGGGCGCGCCATGCGCCTCCAGTGCCGAGGAGATCCGGGCCAACAGGGCCGCTGGGTCGTTGATCGCGGCCTGGTAGTGGTCGCGGGTAATGGCCAGTTCGTCAAGCATGAGATGGGATCCAGTGAAGGTTGCGCGAGAAGGCACCGTACCGATGCCGGTTGAGGTTCATTGGGATGCCTGGCCATGGTCCAAGCCCCGAAGGCATCGGCTGGCGCTACGCCGCCCCCCCCCGAGGTGCCACGCCAGTCTCAGGAGGTGCTGGTCGAGCCCTGGCTGCGCGATGCGCTGACCGACCCTGCATCGCGTCAATCTCTCGGCCGAAGCGATCCGCCTTCTCACTGGGGTCGGCACGCTGCTCGTCGTGCCGGCGCACCCGCTGAGTGTCGAGGCTCATCGCGATCACTTGGCCGAGGCCGGCGGCGTGGCCTGCCCGAACCGGCCGGTGCCTGCGAACAACGGTCCAGCAGACGCCGACCGCGATAGCAGGTGACGGATGCTCAGGACATGGAGCGTCACGGCCAGCGGGGCAAGGAAGCCGGCGACGTAGGTGTACGGAAACGTTCCGATGGCCAGGTTCGGCACTTCGCTTCGGATGAAGTTCAGAGGCCCCGGCGCCGTCAACGCTGATCGGACGATGATGTTGGCCAGGGCCAGCAGCCCCAGGACGTTCCAGGCGATGGCTGCACGCCGACCGACCTGGCCGCGGAGCGTCAGCCAGGCGACCACCGGTGCGCTGAGGGCAATGAGGATGTCGACATTGCCGCCTTCGTAGGTCATAAGCCTGGGCACCAGGCCCTGTTGCCAGAGCGTGTGGAGCCCCAACTCGACGCCGACCCGGAAAACCTGCGCACCCATCAACAGCCCGATCGGAAGGGCGCGGGCGATGGCGCCACCCCGCTCGGAGCGGACGGCAAAGAGCGCCACGAAGCCGACCACCGGGAAAACGATGTAAAGCACGCCCGGCGGCTTCAGCGACGGGTTGCTCACGAGGCCCAGCGCACTGAGGGTGCCCACGTAGGCCAGCCAGCCACCGAGGCCTGCGAGCACGATGCGAGCGGCCGACGAGCCCAGGTAGCGAGCGGCCGAGAGGACGACGAACAGGGCCAGCAGGCCAGTGCCTGCGAGGAAGCCTGCTGCGGTCATGGCTGCACCCCGCCAGCGCCCTTCGATCCCGCGTGCACAACCCCGATCACGCCGGTGCCGAGTCCGCCGATCAGGCGCAGCAAGTTCGTGTCGCCACCGTCGCCAATCCCGGTGTCGACCTTCCTGCGGTTGCCGCTCACAGCGAAGGCCAGCACCCTGTGGATCGGCAGCAGCAGGCCCGCCGTGATGGATGTGATGTGGGGAAAGCTCATCTCGGTACTCCGTGTTTTTTGCAGGTAATGCAGGCGGTCTGACAGCGAGGACCTTGCGCTGGGATCCGTCGGCCGGGTATTTAGATGTTGTCGATCATCTTAATGATGATGACTACAATCTTTGTTGTCAACAACCCTTGCAAAGGCCTGGTGCATGCGAGTCACGCAACACGAGATGGACGCCAATCACAACCGGATCGTCGAGGGCGCTTCGCGCCTGATGCGCGAGCGCGGCGTCCGCAGCACCAGCGTGGCCGATGCGATGAACGAAGCCGGCATGACGCACGGGGGCTTCTATCGGCACTTCAAGACCAAGGACGATCTGGTCGTCGAGGCGCTGCGGACCGCGTTCGATGGCTTCGCCAAGCCGCTCGAACTGCGGCAGCAGACCGAGTCACCTCAGGCTGTCGTGGACGAGTACAAGGCGCTGTACCTGTCGCCTGAACACGTGGCGAACCCGGGGCGTGGCTGCCCGATGCCGGCGCTGGGCAGTGACCTGGCGCGCGAAGCAGAGCCCGTGAAGGCCGAGTTCACCGCCGGCCTGCGCCGGGTCATCGCCGCGCTCTCAGCGGCCGGGAAAGGATCGGCGGAGGAACGACAGGCGTGCGCGTTGCGAGAGATCGCGATGCTGGTCGGCGCCGTCCTGCTCGCCCGCGCCTGCGGTGACCCGATGGCATCGGAAGTGCTTCAGGCTTGTCACCAACCCGGCCCCACCCAGAGGTAGGAAAGTCGGCCGCGCCGCGATGTGCGGCGCCGAGGCGCTCTCGCCGAACCTGCCCTTTCGAATCGCTTCGGTGACGAAGCCGTACGCCGCGGGCGCCATCATGCGACTCATGGAAGAAGGGGGGCTCGATCTTCAGCAGCCCGTCGAGTCGCTGGTATCTCGCCAGACATCCGATGTGCTGCTCAGGGGCGGTTACCAGCCCGGCGTCTTCACCGTGGGCGAGCACCCGGACTACGACGCCTTCTGGCGTGATCAGGCTGTCGACAAGATCCTGGCCGCCCGGCCCCTGCGGGTGCCGATGCTGCATGTCCACAGCCAGTGGGACGCGGAAGACAGCTACGGCCCGATGGCGGTGCACGCGGCCATGGAGGCCCAGGCGGGTGCAAAGGACAAGAACTTCCTGGTGATCGGACCTTGGAGCCACCCGGGCGTGGGCTTCGACGAAGGCGCGACGCTGGGCGCGCTGAAGTTCGGCAGCAACACCGCCCGCTGGTTCCGCGAGCACGTGCTGCGGGCCTTTCTGGATGAGCACCTGAGGCCTGAGCACCCCACGAATCCGGTGGCCCGCGTCACTGCCTTCGAGACCGGCACGAACACCTGGCACACCTATCAAGCCTGGCCGCAGGCGGGCGCGCAGGATTGCCCTCATCCATGGCAGCCGGTCTATTTTCAGCGGGACGCCGGGCTTGCCTTCCAGCCGCCACCCGCCGTTGCCGAGGGGGGCTTCGACGAGTACCTCTCCGATCCTGCCAAGCCGGTGACCTACCAACTGCGCCCGATCCGCGCCCGCTCGGCACCGGGTTCGACCTGGAACCAATGGCTCGTCGACGACCAGCGCTTCGCGGGTGACAGGCCAGACGTCCTGACCTATTGCTCGCCCATGCTCACCGAGCCCTTGCGCCTGGCCGGGCAGCCGATGGCGCATCTGTTTGCCTCCACGTCGGGGACCGACAGCGACTGGATCGTCAAGCTGATCGACGTCTATCCGGACGAAGTTCCGGGCGACATGGCCATGGGCGGCTACCAGTTGCCGATCGCCATGGAGATTCTGCGGGGCCGTTACCGGGACGACCCCAGCCGCCCCAGCCCGATTCCTTCAGGCGATGTGGTCCATTACACGCTGGCACTGCCTCACGTGAGCCATGCCTTTCTGCCTGGCCACAGGATCATGGTCCAGGTTCAGTCCACCTGGTTTCCTCTGTACGACCGCAACCCGCAGAGGTTCGTTGAAAACATCTTTTTCGCCAGGCCCGAGGACTTCATCAAGGCAACGCAAAGGGTGTTTCGCAGGGCCGATGCGGCCAGCCGACTCGATCTACCCATCGTGCCAAGATGAGTGGGCTTCCCTGGCGCAGGCAC
>CAIJPE010000127.1 GCA_903822435.1 uncultured beta proteobacterium
CGGCACCGAATGCCCCGACCTTCACCCTGGCCTCGACAACGGGCCTGACGGTGAACTGGACGGCGGTCACCGGCGCCACCAGCTACCAGGTCTATGTGGCCGGCGTGGCCACCGGCAGCCCGATGACGACGACGAACGCTGCACTGACGGGTCTGACCGCCGGAACGAGCTACGCCGTGACGGTGGCCGCAATCAGTGCGGGCGGCACGGGCGCACCGTCGACAGCCGCGACAGCCTGGACGCTACCGAACGCGCCGGCTCTTCCCACCATCTCGAACGTGGCTGCCACCACGCTGACGGTGGACTGGGGGACGGCGGTGCCAGGTGCGACCGGCTACACGCTGCAGTACTCGACCAACGGGGGTACCACCTGGGCCAATGTCGGCACGGGCACCGGCGGTGTGCGGACGCCGGCAAGTTCGCTGGCGGCCACATCGACCTCGGCAGTCATCAGCGGCCTGACGGGCAACACGAGCTACAGCTTCCAGCTGCGGGCAAGCGACGCAGCCGGCGCGGGTGCCTACTCACCTGCGAGTGCTGTGCAGTTGACGCTGCCCAGCACCCCCACGGGTGTGAGCGCAGCCAGCGGTACAAATGGCGGCACGATCTCCGGCGGCCTGAGGTGGACGGCTCCGGCCGGCGGTGCAACCAGCTACCTGGTGACCTGGACAGGGCCGTCGTCGGGCTCTGCCACGGCCACCTCGAGCCAGCAGCTGACCTTCACCACGGCCGGGACGTACTCGATGACCGTGACGGCTGTCAATGCGTCGGGCAGCAGCGCGCCGAGTGCAGCGGTCAACGTGACCGTGCAGTGAGGACCACAGGGCGGGCACTCGCCTGCCCTGGCGGAAACGGGAACCTGGCCACGGCCAGGTTCCCGTTGAAGCTCCCAGCCCCTGGCCCTTCAGCAGTCAATGTGCTTTGGACAGCACTCAAAATGGCTTCAACTGCCACAAATTGCCGCCTGCGCCAGCACGCCTTCGTTCAGCCTCGCGGCAGGCGGCGCCTGCGTTGAGAGAACCCATGAAACTGATAAGGACCCTGGTCGGATTGGTCAGCTACACGGCGCTGCTCGGCCTACCTGCTGTCGCCCAGGACATCACCAGCCGGCCGACGCTTGACAAGGACAAGGTGAGTTACGCCATCGGCCTGGACGTCGCCCGCAACTTCCGCAAGAACGCTATCGACTTCGACCCTGATCTCGTCCTGAAGGGCCTGCGTGATGGCCTGTCGGGCGCGCGACCCATGCTCAAGGAAAAAGAGCTGCGCCTGATCCTCAACGAATTCCAGACCACCGTGCGCCAACGCATGTCGCTGAACCAGCGCCTGCTGTCCACCGAAAACCGGCAGAAGGCGATCACCTTCCTGGACGCCAATCGCAGCAAGCCCGGCGTGCAGCTGCTGCTCGGCGGCATCCAGTACCAGGTGCTGCAGGCCGGCGCGGGGTCACGGGCAGGGGACCTTGACTCGGTGCAGGTGAACTACCGCGGCACGCTGCTGGACGGCAGCGAGTTCGACGGGACCGAACCGGGCAAGCCCGGGACGCTGGTCCTGGTGAATGCCATCAACGGCCTGAAGACGGCGCTCAAGGCCATGCCCGAGGGCGCGCGCTGGCAGGTCTGGATACCGCCGCAACTCGGCTACGGCGAACGTGGCGTGGGTACGGACGTCGGCCCCAACGAACTGTTGACCTATGAAATCGAACTTGTCCGGGTCGTGCCCGGACCGGGCCGGTGAGAACTTGGCCGCAGCCCGGCGGCTGGCGGTCTGCGTTCGTCATGGGCATGCTGCTGCTGGCTGCCGCGACGGCGGCGCACGCCGCGACGGACGACGGGGCCGCCCAGGCCGCTGCGGCCGAACGTGGGCGAAGGATCTATGTCGAAGGCCTGCTGCACGACGGCACGTCGCTGACGGCCAGGACGGAGCAAGGCACCGCCCTCAGCGGTGGTGCGGCGGCCTGCATCCAATGCCATCGCGCCAGCGGCATGGGCAGCGTGGAAGGCAATGTACGCATTCAACCCATCACCGGTCGCTATTTGTTCCCCGAGACCGGTGACCTGACCATGGCCAACATGGACGGCATCCGTGGCAAGACGCTCAACCGCAGTCACGCGCCCTACGACGACGCGCTGCTGGAGCGCACCCTCTCCAAGGGCATCGACGCCAGCGGGCGCGGCCTGAACGCCCTCATGCCTCGCTACGCCCTGTCAACGCGTGACATCGCCGACTTGCGCGCCTACCTGGCGGGCCTGTCGACGGCCTACTCGCCAGGGGCCAGCAAGGACACGATCCGCTTTGCGGTCGTGGTCACGCCCGACGTGGCCCCTGCGCGCCGGCAGGTGTTTCTGGACATGTTGCAGGCCGCTGTGGTGACCAAGAACAGCAGCACGCTGCCTCGCAAGCGCTACATGACGATGGCCGCGAACTTCGTGACGCAGACCGAGCGCCGCTGGGACGTGGCCGTCTGGTCCCTCGAGGGCCCGCCTTCGTCATGGGCCGCGCAGCTCGAAGCCAGGCACCGCGCCGCGCCCGTCTTCGCGCTGCTTTCGGGACTTGCGGAAGGGACCTGGGAACCGGTGCAGGACTTCGCCGCAAAAGAACATTTGCCGATCTGGTTTCCCAGTCTGGCAGCCCCGCCCAAAGTCCCCGCCAACGGCGCTCTGTACTTTTCGCGCGGTGTCATGCTGGAAGCCGATGTGCTGGCCTCACACCTGTCACAAGGCAGCCAGGCTACGGAACGGGCGGTGGTCCAGATCTACGCGAACGACACCCCGGGGGCGCAAGCCGCCGAGCGTCTGAAGCAGTCCTGGCGCGGCGCGCCGGGGCGACTGCAGGACATCGTCGTGAACGCTGGCGATGAACAGGCGCTGCGCGCCGCGGTGGGCAAGGCGCCGACCGATGCCGACCTCGTGCTGTGGCTGGGCGGTCCTGCGTTGAAGGCCCTGGATGGCCTGCAGCCATCGCCCAGACCAGAACGGCGCGTCTACCTGTCGCGAAGCCTGAACCCGACCACCGAGCCACTTTTTGAGCCCTTGCTGCCGTCCGTGCGCTGGGTCTATCCCTATGAGCTGCCGCGCTTGCGGCAAGCCAATCTGGCCTACCTGCACAGCTGGTTGAAGTTGAAGAACATTCCGCTGGTGGACGAAGAGATGCAATCCGAGCTGTTCTTGTCGCTGAATCTGATGACGGATACCCTGCAGGACCTGATCGACAACCTGTACCGGGACTACTTGGTGGAACGCACCGAAGACATGCTGGGCAAACGCGAATCCAGCAAGGCCGAGCAAGAAAACCGTGACCGGCGTGCGCTGGGCCGGTTGGCGCGGGCCGCAGTGGATGGCGAACAGCGATCGGCCGCGGGCGTGATGGATGCACCGGACGCTCGCACCGCCCAGCGCCGAGCATTTGGCGTCCCGGAGAGCAGCGGGACCTCGGTCTACCCGCGGCTGGCCCTGGGCCCTGGTCAGCACTTCGCATCCAAGGGCGCGTACATCGTGCGGCGCGATCCCGGGACACCCGGGCTGCTGGCCGCCGACAGCGACTGGATCATCCCGTGATCTCTCGCGCCCATGGAAGACGCGGGATCAGCAAGTACCAAACCATCGAGTTGAACCACACCCCATGAAATCCCTTCGCTTCGTCAATGGCCTGGTGGCCATGGCTCTCGGCCTCGTTGGAAGCGGTGCTGGTGCACAGGCCACACCAGCAGCTACGGCGGCGGCATCCTCGGCATCCTCGGCCAAGGCGCCCGGCGGCTTCGGCAACCGTCAACAGGCCATCAGCTACGCCATCGGCCTGGACATGATCCGGAACTTCAGGTTGCAGGATGTCCCGGTCGACATCGACCTCCTGGTTCAGGGCATCCGCGATGCGGCCGTAGCCGGCCACCAGGCGGCCTTGTCGGACGAGGAAGCCCGGCTCTTGGTCGCGGAACTCGAGGGCCAGGTACGGAACAAGATGGCGGCGGCGCGTCGCGTGGCCGGCGAAGCGAACGCCCGCAAGTCCGAAGACTTCCTGAAGCAGCAGCGCGAGACACCGGGCATGAACACCACGCCTTCGGGCCTGATGTACCGAATCGTGAGGGCAGGCCAAGGGCCCTTGCCGAGCGAGTCGTCGGTGGTCAGCGTGAACTATGCCGGCCAACTGCCAGACGGGAAGACATTCGATTCCTCGCCGCCCGGCAAGCCCGCCCAGCTGAAGCTCTCGGCGCTGATCCCGGGCTGGCGAGAAGCGCTCAAGCTGATGCCGGCAGGGTCGAAATGGTACGTGGTCGTGCCGCCCAAATTGGCCTATGGCGACAGGGGTGCCGGCAACGTCATCGGCCCGAATCAAGCCCTGGTGTTCGACATCGAACTGCTTGCCATTCAGTAGCCGGCGATGCGGCTTCGGCCGCCGCGCTGCGATTGCACTTGCCCCTTGGAGAATCATCATGAAGCACTTCACATTGCACTTCAACATCCTGGCGGCCGCCACCGTGAGCCTGTGGGCAGCGACCGCACTGCCCGCACATGCCGAGGATGACCCGCACGCCCATCATCACCATCACGAGATGGCGATGACGGAACCCGGCGTCAAGGTCAGCACGGCCAGTTACCCGGTGGTTGCCGTGGCCCTGGTCAAGGCCGACGGCAAGCACACGGACCTGGCCCGGGAACTGAGCGACAAGCGCCCCGTGGTGCTCAATTTCATCTACACCACCTGCACGGCGATCTGCCCGGTGCAAACCCATACCCTGGCCGAGGCCCAGCGGCAACTGGGCGCGGATGCATCCAAGATCCACCTCATGTCCATTTCGATCGACCCCGAGAACGACACGCCAGCCAAACTGCGCGAATACGCGCGGCAATATGGCGCGGGCACGAACTGGGACTTCTACACCGGTACCGCCGAGAGCAGCATCGCCGCGCAAAAGAGCTTCGAGGCCTTTCGGGGCGACAAGATGAACCACGAGGGCCTCACGCTGATGCGCGCCTCGCCGGGCAAGCCCTGGGTGCGATTGGATGGGCTGGCCAAACCTGATCAAATCGTGGCCGAGTTCCGCAAGCTGTCCGCCGCGAACTGAAGCCGGCTTTGGAGCGCGCTCAACCTGCCGCTTTTCAGCGAATAGCCCGTGAAAGGTGCCGTGACAATGTGACCGAGGTTGGCACCGGCCGCCTCGATGTGAGGTCGAGGAGCGAAGTCATGACCAACCGGGGCCGGCCGGCAAAGGCCGCCAACCAGTGCCACCCAGCCAGCCGCAACAGCCTGGCGATGGCCCGCGGCTTCACGCTGCTTGAGCTGTTGGTCGTGATGGTCATCGTCGGGCTGCTCGCCAGTCTGGTCGCACCGCGCTATTTCGAGCAGATCGGCAAGTCCAACGCCAAGATCGCGCGCTCGCAGATCGTCGCGCTGGAAAAGGGCCTGGACCAGTACCGCCTGGACGTGGGGCACTTTCCCACGACCGAGCAGGGCCTGCAGGCCCTGAACGCCAAGCCTCAGGGCGAAGAAAAATGGGCGGGTCCGTATCTCAAGAAGGACGTCCCTCCGGACCCCTGGGGCAATGCCTTTCAGTTCAAGAGCCCTGGTGAACACGGTGAAGTGGACATCACGTCTCTAGGCAGCGATGGCAAGCCCGGCGGCACCGGCGATGCAGCGGACATCAATTCCTGGGATACGGGCAAGTAAGGTCACCGAGCACTGCCAATGCCTGTACTTTTCGATGTCATCGTGCGCGCGCCCTCAGGTCACGTCACCGCCCACCGTCGCTTGGCAGCCGACGTGGCCGAAGCATCGTCCTGGGCCCGCGGCCGCGGGTGGCAGGTGATGCGTTGCGAACCGGTTGCACGCGAGGCGAGACCTGCGAAGACGGTGAGCGGCGGACGCTGGCGGAGACGCCGCTGGGACAGTACACGGTTCGCCCAGGAAGTTGCAGCCCTGACCAGCGGCGGGCTGAGCATTCTCGAAGCCGTGGAAACGCTGATGCGCCAGGAGGTCGTTGCGGCGCACCGTGCCCGGCTCCAGGCCGTGATCAAGGCCATCACCGAGGGCAGCCCTTTCTCGGCAGCACTCCATCAGGCAGGAGGCTTCCCTGCGCTGCTCGTCGCCACTGTGATCGCCAGTGAACAGAGCGGCGATTTATCCACCTCGTTGGATCGTTATGCGGCACACCAGGTTCAAGTCCTGGCGGTACGCGACCGCGTCGTCGGTGCTTTGATCTACCCCGCCCTGCTGTTGGTCGTGGGCTCGGGCGTCGTGTTTTTCCTGCTGGGTGTGGTGGTTCCACGGTTCGCTGTGCTGATCGAGAGCACGCGGGCCGAATTGCCTTGGTCCTCGCAACTGCTGATGGGCTGGGGCCGTCTGTTCGCCAGCCACTACCAGGCCTTCTTCAGTGTCCTGGGCCTGTTGCTGCTGGCCGCGGCCTTCAAGTGGCGGCAATTGCGCGCCTCTGGCTTTCGCCAGGCCTGGATCGAACGCCTGCCCTTCGTCGGCGTCCTGGCACGCCAGTTCCGCCAAGCCCAGTTCTACCGCACGGTGGCCATGCTGCTGAAGGGCGGCATCGCAGCACCCCGGGCCTTGACGCTGGGCACCAGTCTTCTCGGTGAAATCGACAGTCGCCAACTGGCGGTGGCCATTGGCCAGATTCAGGCCGGGCAGGAACTGGGGCTCGCTCTGGGACGGGCTGGGCTGGCGGACGAGATCGCCACCAGCATGCTGGGCGTCGCGCAGAAGACGGGTTCCCTGTCTGACGCCTTCGAGCGAATCGCCACTTTCTACGAGCGCAATCTCCAGCGTTCCATTGAAGTCGTCAGCCGACTGTTCGAACCCCTGCTGATGATCTTCATCGGCTTGGTCATCGGAATGATCGTGGTGCTGATGTACATGCCGATCTTTGACCTGGCATCGAGCCTGCAATGAGCCCTCCGGCGTCGTCAAACCGTCCATCGATGCTGAGCGCAGCTGCTTCGGCCAATCCTGTAACGGCTGGCCCTGCCCGTCCCTTGACGAGCGTTGAGGTCCGCGCGGCCATCAAGGCATCCGATCCGCCAGACCGGCTGGCCTGGCTGGCACAGAGCCTGGGCTGGGAGATCGAGGCCTTTACGCCGGAGGCCGCCAGGCACTTCCGCATCAGGCACGTGCCCATCGGGAACTTGCGACAGTCGCAAGTGAAATTCGACATCGTCGGCTTCCCCGATTGCCAGCGCCGGCGCTGTGCGGTGGTCCATTTGCCGGGAGAGTCCGGTCCTACGCCCGTCCTGGTGGATCCGACCGACACGTCCACGCTCGCCTGGCTGCAGTCCTGCCTGGAACGGGCCGGATACACCGATGCCGAACCGGCGCTGGCCTCAGCCGCGGACTTGCACGCCTTCCTGACGCTGGCCGAGAAGGGCTTGCGGGCCATGGACGGCGTGACTGTCGATCAGCAGAACGGCGTGCCGGGCGAGGCCCGGGGTGCGCTGTCGCTGTCGATCTCCGATATCGATGCCTCCGAGAGCCCGGTCGTGCGCCTCGTGGACTCCACGCTGTTCGACGCCCTGCGCTCCGGTGCCAGCGACATCCACCTCGAGACCCATCCTTTGGGCATGGTCATCAAGTACCGCGTCGACGGCGTGCTTGAACTGGTCAAGCGCGTCAACAGCCTGGACATTGCGCACCAGGCCATATCACGCATCAAGGTCGTCTCCGAACTCGACATTTCCGAGCGGCGCATCCCGCAGGACGGCCGCTTCAAGGTGTTCAGCGAGGGCCGCGAAATCGACTTCCGCGTGTCCATCATGCCGAATCTGGTCGGGGAGGATGCGGTGCTGCGGGTTCTGGACCGCAAACACCTGACGGGCCAGTTCCGTGCCCTGACCCTGGACACGCTCAGCTTCGATCAGTCCGTGATCAACTTCGTCCGGCGGATCTCGCGCCAACCTTACGGTTTGCTGCTGGTCACCGGCCCGACCGGCAGCGGCAAGACCACCACGCTGTACGCCGCCCTCTCGGAAATCAACACCGGGCTGGACAAGATCGTCACCATCGAAGACCCGATCGAATACCAGTTGCCGGATGTGCTGCAGATTCCGGTCAACGAGAAGAAGGGTTTGACCTTTGCGGTGGGCCTGCGCTCGATCCTGCGCCACGACCCTGACAAGATCATGGTCGGCGAAATCAGAGACGGCGAGACCGCGCAGATTGCCGTGCAGGCCGCGTTGACGGGTCACCAGGTCTTCACCACGATCCACGCAAACAATGTCTTCGACGTCATCGGCCGCTTCTCCAACATGGGGATCGACAGCTACAGCCTGGTTGCAGCGCTCAACGGCATCGTCGCACAGCGGCTGCTGCGTCTGACTTGCCGACAGTGCAGTGCAGAGGACACGCCCGATCCCGACCTGCTCTTGGCCTCCGGGCTCAGGCCCGCACCCGGACAAGCGACTCGGTACCGTCGAGGACTCGGCTGTGCCGCATGCCGCGGCAGCGGATACCGCGGCCGCCGGGCCATCGCCGAGACCCTCACCATCGATGACGGGTTGCGCGACATGCTGCTGCAGCGCGCCTCGGTATCCCAAATCAAGGCTGCCGCGCGAGCGGGCGGCTTCCTCAGCCTGCGCGACGCCGCCATAGCGCTCGTCTACGCCGGCGAAACCACCTTGGATGAGATCAACCGTGTCACGCCTGTGGAGTGATTCCTGGTTGCTCCTGCTGCGGCCGGACAGAGTCACGCTCCGTCGTCACCGACCGGGCCTGCGTGGCCGCGGCTTCGAAGAGCACCCCTTGCCGATCGACCCGCCGTCCTCGGACTTCGAAGAGGTCTGCGAGCGCGCCCTGCCGGCCTTGCGGAACGCGTTGGCATCGTCCGCAGTGGGAGGCAGCCTGCGCGTGCTGGTGGGCGACAGATGGACACGCGTCCAGGTCATCGAAGGCAATTTCTATCGCCTGAATGACCGCCAGATCGATCTGATGGCCGAGGTTGCGTTGCAGGAAGTACTGGACCACACCCCGGCCCGGTCAGCCTACCGTTGGCAGATCCAACGCGGCGGTGGCCACCTTTTCGCGAGCGGCATGATGCCGGGGGTGGCCGAGCGCGCAGGCCGCCTGGGCGCCGATCTGGGCCTGGGTCGGGTGTCGGTCTCCACACACTTTGCGGTTGCGTGGAACGACTCGGCCAACCCCATCGTGGGCCGCGACACGGGCGTATTCGCAGTGGTGGCGGGCCAATACGCCTCGGTGGCCTGGGTGTCGAACGGCATCCTGACCGGCATCACACAGGCAGGCCTGCCCTCCGGCGCCGACGCCTTGGATCGGCGCGTGGACCGCGACATGGCCGCATGGGGGGTGGATGTCGATGCGGGGCTGAAGTTTGTGCTGGCCGGCAGTGAGACGCCGGCGTCGGCTCGCTGGCAGCGGTACGACCTGTTCAAGAGGACCGTCGCGTGAACCGACAAGACCTTCACATGGAATTCGGTTCGGGCCAGCGCACCTGGCGGCCGCAGCGCCTGGGGTGGCTGATTCCCGCCCTGGCGCTGCTGGCGCTGGGCGGTTGGCAAGTCGGCCTGACGCTACGGGCCAGGGCTGGCGAGCGACAGGCCGCTGAAGGCCGGATGAGCGCGGCGAAATCTGCGGCTGCCCGCCTGGCCGCCGCCGCAGATCCCAAGGCCGAACTGCGCAACGCGGCCACGGACAGGCTGGCTTTGCGGCTGAATCGTCCCTGGGCAGGCCTGCTGGAGATTTTCGAATCGGCCGACACACAAAAGGTCGCTGTGCTCGTCGTCCAACCGAACCTGCAGACTGGCTTGATCCAGGTGGTCCTCGAAGCCGCGTCACTGGACGATGCGGTGGACTACTTTCAGACCCTGCAGCGCGATGAACATTTGAGCACCGTCACGCTGGTCTCCCACGAGCGACAGGAAAGGACGCCGGGCTCTCCCGTGCGCGTCCAGCTCACGGCCAACTGGAAGGCAAAGTGATGCAAGGCTCCTGGAGCTTGGTTCTGTTCATCCAGCGGCGAGTGGGCTGGGTACCGGCGCTCAGCCTGTTGCTGGGTGGCCTGGGCCTGCTGGCCTTGGCTTGGGCCGCGCAGGCACCGGCCATCTCACCACACCCCCAGACCGAAGCCGCCAAGCTGCAGCCCGTCCCGCAAGCCCCTCCGCCCGCACGCTGGCAGACCTTCATCGGTCAACTGCCAGAGCCCAGGCAACTGGGTGAGGATCTGCATCAGGTCTTCAAGCTGGCCGCCCGGCATGGCGTCCAGCTGCCACGTGGTGAATATCAACTTCAGCACGATGCACAGGCGCAGGTGACGATGTTCGTGGCCAGCTTTCCGATCAGCGAATCTTATGGACAGATGCGCGGGTTCATGGCCGAAGTCCTGAACAGCCTGCCCCATGTCGCACTGGACGACCTGGCCATGGAGCGAGACGCTGCGGACCAGGCCGTGATTGGCGCTCGACTGAAGTTCACCTTCCTTTATCAGGACCGCCGATGAGCAGCGTGCGTCCCTGGATGAAAGTCTTGCTGTGGGCTGTGGCAGCCGTGACAGCCGCTGGCTGGGGCTGGCGCACCTGGAGTGCGACCCATCTCGACGATCCGGCCGATCTGCTGATGCCGCGCGGCGAGCGCAAGCCCGCACAGACAGGTCCTGTGAAGCTGAAGGATCAGGCTGGCGAGTCGAACGACGGCCTTGCCGATGCCGATGCGGGCCCCGCGCTGCGACTGCGCTGGGATCATGAACCGATCAACATCTTCAGACCGCATCGTTGGTTCACGGCGCCCGCGCCGCCGCCCCCGGCACCCCCGCCGGCGCCAACGGCACCGCCCGTGATGGTGCCGCAGCCGGTGACGGTGCCAACGCCACCATTCGTCATCATCGGGCGCATCGACACCGGGGCCGATGCCGCCAAAGTCTTCATCAATCAGCGTGAGTCCTTGCAGGTCGTTGGCGAGGGCGATGTCATCGATAGGACCTTCCGGATAGACGCCATCACCAGCAACACCATGCAGCTGACCTATTTGCCGACCCAACAGGTCGTGACATTGCCTGTCGCCGGAGTGCCGCGATGACCTCTAGACTTGCCCTTCTTTGCCGTCTCTCCCACTTGCCCAGGCCCTGCGCTGCAGCCGTCGTGAAACCGGTCCTCTTGAGCGCCGTGGTCCTGCTGGCCGGCTGCGCAGCAACACGCATGCACGATGAGGGCTTGAGCCTGCTGCAGGAAGGCAAGCCTGAATTGGCAATCGAGAAGCTCCAGACTGCGGTCAAGATGGAGCCCTCGAACGCGCGCTTCGAGATCGATCTGCTGAAGGAGAAGGCCGCCTACTCGCGCGATCTGGCTCGCCGTGGCAACGCAGCCCGCGAGGAGAAGCGCTTCGACGACGCCGCCGATCTGTACCAGCGCGCGCTGCAATTCAATGCTGACAACGGATCAGCCTCCCAGGCGCTCAACGCGCTGCGGGTCCGTGCGCGGGTCGAACGTGCGACGGCCGACGCAGAGGCGCTGCTTCAGGAGGGGCAATTTGAATCCGCTGCAGCCCAGTTGCGCAAGGCTCGCGAACTGGCACCGGCCAGCGCCGACCTGAATTCCTTGCAACAGAAGATCGACGAAGCCCGCGACAATGCCGCTCAGGCCAAGGCCACCCAAGCCGCAGCACAGTCGGTGTTGAAGAAGTCGGTGTCGCTTCAATTTCGCGATGCCGGCATCAAGATGGTCTTCGAAGCCTTGGCCCGGACCACCGGGCTCAATGTCATCTTCGACCGGGACGTGCGTGCGGACCTGAAGACCACGATCTTCGTCCACAACGCCTCGGTGGAAGACACAGTCGACCTCATCCTGATGCAGAACCAGCTCGAGAAGCGCGTGCTGAATCCGACGTCGCTGTTCATCTACCCTGCGACCGCGTCGAAGCAGAAGGAGTACCAGGACCTGGTGATCAAGACCTTCCTGATCACCAATGCCGACCCGAAGTACCTCCAGACGCTGCTGAAGAGCGTGCTGAAGCTCAAGGATGTCTCCATCGATGAACGCACCGGCATGATGGTGGTTCGCGATACGGCAGACGGCGTGGCGCTGGCGACCAAGCTGGTGGCGGCACACGATGTGCCGGATGCAGAAGTGATGCTCGAGGTCGAAGTGCTCGAAGTTTCTGCCGACCGTATCCAGAACCTGGGGCTGCAGTTGCCGGACACCGTCACGTTCTCGCCTGGCGGGGGCACCGGCACTTCGGGCAGCCAGACCATCAGCAGTCTGCGCGCACTGAACCGGTCATCCATCCTGGTTTCGCCGCTGTCGGCAACCCTGAACCTGAAGCTCCAGGACACGGACTCGAATCTTCTGGCCAGCCCGAGGATCCGTGCGCGAAACAAGGAAAAGGCCCGCATCGTCATCGGTGATCGTGTCCCGACCATCACCAACACCGTCACGCCGGTGCAGACCGGCACACCGGTGATCACGGGCACCGTGACCTACCAGGAGGTCGGCCTGAAGCTCGAGTTCGAGCCCACGGTCTATGCCGACAACGACGTGGGCATCAAGATCAGCCTGGAGGTCAGCAACATCGTTCAGCAATTCACCGACGCGCAGGGCGGGCGCTCTTACCAGATCGGCACCCGCAACGCCCAAACCTCGCTGCGCCTTCACGATGGCGACACGCAGATCCTCGGGGGCCTGATTTCCGACCAGGATCGAAACACGGCGTCCAAGGTACCCGGCCTGGGCCAGCTGCCCGTGGCCGGTCGGATCTTCTCGAACAACAACGGTGATCACGTCAAGTCCGAGATCATCCTGTCGATCACGCCACGCATCGTGCGAGGGCTTGCCCGAAGCGACCCGGCAAACCGCGAGATGTTCAGCGGCACCGATGCCGGCCTTCGCGAGCGGCCGATGCGCCTGGATACGACTGGCGAGATCCGCCTGCCCGCGACCTTGCCGGCCACCCCGCCAGCCGGTGCGGCCGCTCGACCTTCAGCGACGGCGCCAGGCCCCGCCGCCGCTGCAGCGGCGCCCAGCGACGCTTCGGCGGGAGGTTCAGCCGCCGGCGGCGAGAACGGCCAGCCCTTGTCGGCGGCACAACAGCTGCGCAACATGCGCCGTCCCCAGGTGGTGCCGTACCTGGGTCAGGCACCGCAGCCACCCAATCGGCCGGCCTCGGCAGCCGAGGGGACGCCGGCGACGCCGACACCGGGCCCAGACGCCCCACGTTAGGCAGGCCTCCACCGTGCAGAGCCTTCGGTGAAATCCAACCGCACCCGGCGCGCCCAAGGCGCTTTGCCGCCCTCGAGCACCGGCTTCACCCTGATCGAGCTGTTGGTCACGCTGACGCTGGTCGGGCTGCTGGCCTTGGTCGCACTGCCCCTGGCCGAGGTCTCCGCCGTGCGCAGCAAGGAAGCGGAACTGCGGTCCGCCCTGCGCTCGATTCGGGTCGCAATCGACGCCTACAAAGCGGCTTCGGACGCGGGCGAGATCCCCAAGGAGACCGGCGAGTCGGGCTATCCACCGTCGCTGGCGGTGCTGGCCTCGGGCGTCGATCGCAAACTGCGTGCAGGCATGGGTTCGCCGGCTTCTGCCGCCTCGGGTCCAGCACCCGCTCGGCGTCTGTATTTCCTGCGGAGAGTGCCGCGCGATCCTTTCGCGGAAGACGATACCCTGCCCGACGACAAGACCTGGGAGTTGCGCAGCTATCGCAGTGCTGCTGACCGACCCGAAGCCGGGGAGGACGTCTTCGATGTCAGTTCCCGCTCGCGCCGCATCGGCATGAACGGTGTGCCCCATAACAAATGGTGATCATGCGAGCCCCCAAGTGGAAATGCAAAGCGCGCAGGGTCACAGGATTCACCCTGATCGAGCTGATCGTCGTGATGACGCTGATCGCGCTGTTGCTGACCATCGCCGTGCCGCGCTATTTCAAGGTGGTCGATGCCGGCAAGTTGAAGGTTCAGCGTCAAAACATCGCGGTGATGCGTGACGCGCTCGACAAGTACAACGCCGACCAGGGGCGGTATCCGGACCGTTTGCAGGATCTGGTCGACAAGCGCTACCTGCGCGACATCCCCATCGATCCCGTCAGTGACTCGGCCGAGTGGGTGATCGTGGCTCCGCCATCCGAACGTCCAGGAACGGTGTACGACGTGCAGCCACCGGCCGTGGCCAGCCCGGAGGGCAATCCTCCGGCGACCCCGGTCGCACCTGCGGCACCGCTGCCACCCGAGGCGGCACCCGCCACAAACGACACATTACCGGGGAACTGACCTTGGGACGGTTCGCACACCGGCGCAAGGACAGCCTGGGCGTCGTGCTGCTGACCCTGATGATCGCGCTGACCCTCGGTGCCTGGGCCACTTTGGGGGCTGCCCAGATGTGGGAGCTTGAGCGGCGTCGGGATCAGGAGCAGGAACTGCTCTACGACGGCGAGCAGTTCATCAAGGCCATCCAGCGCTTTTACTACGCAGCGCCGCCTGGGCAACTCAGGCGATTGCCGCTCAGCCTGGAAGAACTGCTGGAGGACAACCGATATCCCGTTCCCGTCAGGCACTTGCGGCGGATTTATGTCGATCCCATCACGGGTCGTCCCGACTGGGTGTTGGAGCGGACGGGCCGGGCAATAGGCGTACACAGCGCATCGGATGCCAAGCCCCTCAAACGAGCAAACTTTCCCTTGGCGCTCTCGGGTTTCGAAGGCAAGTTGTCCTACGGAGAATGGGTCTTTACTTTCGTGCCGCCTTTGCGCGCCGACGCCGGGCTTCCCGCCCCTACCGCGCGGCCCTCGTTGCCAACCTTGCCTACGAAGCCCAGGCAACGCTGAGCTGACGGTCGCTTGGGCAACAATGTCCATGTTTGTTGGCGATCGCAGTAGGGATTGCCGATGACTCCGCAACCGCCGCACCGATCGGTCCGTGCGCGATTCACGCAGGCGGCCTATCGCCAGCGGGTTCACCCCTAGTCAACAACCCAGCTGCCCCGGCGCGTCGCTTGTGACAACGCCTGGGCCAGCACCTCGATGCAACCGGGTCACTTCCCGATGCAGAAGCGGCTGAAGATCTCGCCCAGCAGATCCTCGTTCGTGAACTCGCCCGTGATCTCGCCCAGGCCGTGGTGCGCCAGCCGGAGTTCCTCGGCCAGCAGGTCGAGCGCCGTGTCCCGGGCCCGGGCGTGCGCTTGCGCAGCCAGCAGGTGCTCGCGGGACCGGGTCAGGGCGTGCACGTGCCGGGCACGCGCCATCACGGGGTTCTCGGTGCCGGGTTGCCAGCCGGCCAGGCGCAGGATCGCCTCGCGCAGCGCGGCCAGTCCTTCGCCCGTCTGGGCCGAAATCGGCAGCCCCTGGACCCCTTGCGGGCGACCCGGCAAATCGGCCTTGTTGAAGACCTGGAGCACGGGCACGCCTTGCGGCAGGGTCCCGGCGATTTCCGCGTCGCAGGCTTCGTACGCAGGCTGCCCGCAGCGCGAAAGATCGTGCAGGAAAACAACGGCATCGGCCTGCGCAATGGCTTGCCAGCTGCGCCCGATGCCGATGCGTTCGACTTCGTCGGCAGCCTGCGCGGGCGGCCTCAGGCCGGCGGTGTCGGTCAGGTGGATCGGCACGCCTTCGATCTGGATCGTCTCGGAGACCCGGTCGCGCGTCGTGCCGGGAATGGGCGTGACGATGGCCAGCTCGGCGCCGGCCAGTGCGTTGAGCAGCGAGCTCTTGCCCACGTTGGGCTGCCCTGCCAGCACCACGCGCAAGCCCTCGCGCAGCAAGGCACCCTGGCGGGCCTGGCCCAGCACGGCATCGAGCTGGTGCACCAGGCCGTCGAGCTGCTCCCGTGCGCCGGCCTTCTCGAGGAAGTCGATCTCTTCTTCGGGGAAGTCCAGGGTGGCCTCCACCAGCATGCGCAGGCGCACGATGCCTTCCGACAGCCGCCGCATCTCGGCCGAGAAAGCCCCGGTCAGCGACCGCGCGGCCGACCGGGCCGCGGCTTCGGTGCTGGCGTCGATCAGGTCGGCCACGGCCTCGGCCTGGGCCAGGTCGAGCTTGTCGTTGAGGAAGGCGCGCTCGGTGAATTCGCCGGGCGCTGCCAGCCGCAGGCCGGGCATGGCCTGCACGCAGCGGGCCATCAGGAGTTGCAACACCACGGGCCCGCCGTGCGCCTGCAGCTCGAGCACATCTTCGCCGGTGTAGGAGTGCGGAGCCGGAAAGTGGATGGCCAGGCCCTTGTCGATGGCCTGGCCGTCGGCGCCCAGAAACGGCAGCAGCGTGGCCTGGCGTGCCTGCAAGGTGCGTCCGCAGACCGCCTGGACCAGCAACGACAAGTCGGGCCCCGAGGCCCGCACCACGCCCACCGCGGCCCGTCCTGGCGCCGTGGCGATGGCCACGATGGCCTCGCGCCCGGCTACTTGCCCAGGACGCCCAGCCGCTTGTTGATGAACCACTGCTGCGCGATCGACAGGATGTTGTTCGTCAGCCAGTACAGCACCAGGCCAGCCGGGAAGAAGAAGAACATGAAGCCGAAGGCCACCGGCATGATCCACATCATCTTGGCTTGCACGGGGTCCGGCGGCGTGGGGTTGAGCCACACCTGGAACAGCGACGACAGCATCATCAGCACAGGCAGGATGAACCAGGGGTCCTTCACCGAGAGGTCGGTGATCCAGCCCACCCACGGCGCGTCGCGCATCTCCACGCTGGACAGCAGCACCCAGTACAGCGCAATGAAGAACGGCATCTGCACGAAGATCGGCAGGCAACTGCCCAGCGGATTGACCTTCTCTTCCTTGTAGATGCGCATCATCTGCTGCTGCATCTCCTGTGGCTTGTCCTTGTAGCGCTCCTTCAGCTCGCTCACCCGAGGCGCCACGGCCTTCATCTTGGCCATGCTCTTGTAGGCGTTGGCATTCAGCCAATAGAAGGCGATCTTCAGCAGCACCACCAGGGCCACGATGGCCCAGCCCCAGTTGCCGATGGCCGCGTGCAGCTTGGTCAGCAGCCAGAACAGCGGCTTGGACAGAACGGTCAGCCTGCCGTAGTCCTTGACCAGCTCCAGGCCGGGGGCCAGTGCCGCAAGCTTGTTCTCTTCCTGCGGCCCGGCAAACAGCGTGGCGTCCAGCGTCTTGCTGGCGCCGGGTGCCACTTCTCCCATGGGCAGCACCATCGCGATGGTGTATTCGTTGTCGCGCACCTTGGCCGTGCGGAACTCGCGCGGGCCCGGCGTGGGCACCAGCCAGGCCGAGGCGAAGTAGTGCTGCACCATCGCCACCCAGCCGCTGTCGCTGGTCTTGTCGTGGCTGTCGCTGCCCTTTGCGATGTCCTTGAACTCGATCTTATGGAACTTGCTCGCCTCGGTGTACATGGCCGGGCCGGTGAAGGTCGAGTAGAAGCTCGAACCCCCTTCGGGCACATTGCCGTCGCGGGCCAGTTGCAGGTACAGCTGCGGCGACAGCGGTGCGGTACCCTGGTTGACGAATTCATGCCGCACGCCGATGGTGTATTCACCGCGCTTGAGCGTGTAGGTCTTGATCAGCTTGTGCCCGTCAACCAGCGGCGACTCGAAGCGCACCGTCAATTCCTTGGCACCCGGCGCAAGTGTGCGCTCACCTGGTACCACCGTCATCTGGGTCAGGTGGTTCGGCAGCGCCACGCCGGGCTGGTTGGTAATCAGCCCTGTCTGTGCGATGTACAGGCGTTGTGCGCTGTGGTCCATCAGCACGACGTTGTGGGTCGGGTCCAGGGAATCGCGCAGGCCCAGCAGTTCCAGGCGCACCAGCGAGCCGCCCTGGCTGTCGAAAGTGGCCTTGGCCACGTCGGTGGTCACGGTGACCTCTTCGCCCGCGGGCACTGCCGCAGCGGCTGCCGCCGGCAAACCGGGGGCACCGGCAACGCCTGTCGCGGCCGGCACGCCAGCGGCGGTGGGCACGCCCGCGCCAACGCCGGGGGCCGGCCCTGACGCACTGGCCGTCGGCTTGCCGAAGCCGGCGAAAAGCGAGGGGTGCCCGGTGTGCTTGTTCCAGGCGTCCCACAGGAGCACCAGGGACATCGTGAAAACCACCCAGAGCAGGGTGCGGCGGATATCGGTCATGGACTTTCTTTCGTCGAGCCAGCCCGGCGGGTGGGCTGCTCGTCAGGCGCCGGCACCAGGCGCGTGAAGAGTCCCAGGCCGGCTTTGGGGGGATGTTCGGGGACGGGATCGCAACCACCCTGGCACCAGGGGTTGCACCGCAGGATGCGCCACGTGCCCAGAGCGGCACCACGGGCCGCACCATGGCGCTGCACGGCCTGCATCATGTAGCTGGAACAACTGGGTTCGTAGCGGCAGACATTGCCGACCCAGGCCTTGAAGAACAAGCGGTAGCCTCGTACCAGCAGCAGCAGGGCCCGCTGCGCCAGGCCCGTGGAAGGTTCAGGCGGCCGCATGGGCAAACAACTCATCGAGTTCGCCACGGACGGCCCGCGACAGCGCCGGGGACCTGGCCGAGACGAAAACCGCCACCGGGTAGCCCACCCGCAACCGGGCCAGCCACAACCCCGGCGCAAGACCGTCGAGGTGACGCGAAAACGCCGCCCGCGCCTGTCGCTTGAGCAGGTTGCGGGTGACCGCCCGGCGCGCGTGGCGCTTGGGCACGACGCAACCGAACCAGCAACCCACCGGCGAGTTATCCACAACAGTGTCAGAAGCTTGTAGAGAGTCTGTGGACAACTTCAGCTCCGGCGCCCGGTGCACAGTCGGGCCGGGCCTGGTGGGCGAGCCAGGCACATGGTGCAAGGCGAAGTGAGCACTCCGTGCGCGTGGCCGGGTGCCCATCAGTCGCTCGAAATCCCCCTTGTGGACGATGGGCCCAGCGCGCCTGGTTTCAGGCTTAGACATGGTCACCCTCAGGGGCCCGTGGACGCACCGCTGCTTACCGGGCCTCGGGCTGCTTGCCCAGGCAGGAGATGCCGCAAGCGCCGTCGCAAGGGCTCGCTCAGACCGCCAGACGCTTGCGACCCTTCGCACGGCGGGCGTTGATCACGGCGCGGCCGCCCCGGCTCTTCATCCGCACGAGAAATCCGTGGGTGCGGGCACGACGGATCTTGGAAGGTTGGTACGTGCGCTTCATGGTCTGGATCTCCTGGCTGGCCGTCGCGGGCCGCAACTGGTGTGAAGGGCCTCGATCGGCCGTGACTGACGGGCCAGGCACGACTCGCATGCCCGGCATGCCCGCATCTGCAGCCAAGGCACGCTCTGCGCGTGCCAGCGCCTGAAATACGGGAAACCCGCAATTACAGCAAAAAACTGCTGTCCGGTCAACCACTTGCACCGGTTGCCGCGGGGTGCAGCGGGGCTTGACGGCGATCGTGAAGTTGTGGATAACTGCGTTCCGCCGATCGAGAGGGACTCCGGATCGGCAGCTTCAAAAAGAAGATTTCCACAATGCACCCCGATCTGTGGCAGCGCAGTTGCGACCGACTCGCCGCCGAACTGCCCGAGCAGCAATTCAACACCTGGATCCGACCCCTTTCGCCCGCCTCGCGTGCCGAGGGCGCCGGCGACCCAGGGCCTGGCAGTCCGGCAGGTGCCGATCACGACGTGGTGGCCGTGCAGGTGCCCAACCGGTTCAAGCTCGACTGGATCCGTTCGCAGTACGCGGGGCGCATCGAATCGGCCATGACCGAAGTGGCCGGGCGGCCCGTGCGACTGGAACTGACCTTGGCGCCACGCACGGAAGGCGGCACAGCGCAGGCTTCCCGCCACCCGCCTGGCGGCGGCGGTGCATCGGGCCACGTGGGCGCGTTGGTGGCCGGTGCGCTCGACGCTGCGGCCAACAGTCCGCAGCACGCCGCCAATGCACCTGCACCCGCCATCACGCCGCACCGCCTGAACTCGGCATTGACCTTCGACACGCTGGTGGCCGGCCGGGCCAACCAGATGGCACGGACCGCAGCCCTGCACGTGGCGGGCGCGCCGGGGGTCATGTACAACCCGCTTTTCATCTATGGCGGAGTGGGTCTGGGCAAGACGCACCTCGTGCACGCCGTGGGCAATGCCCTGCTCAAGGACCGCCCCGACGCCCGCGTGCTGTACCTGCACGCCGAGCAGTTCATCAGCGACGTCGTCAAGAACTACCAACGCAAGACCTTCGACGAACTCAAGGCCAAGTACCACTCGCTCGACCTGCTGCTGATCGACGACGTGCAGTTCTTCGCCGGCAAGGACCGCACCCAGGAGGAGTTCTTCAATGCCTTCGAGGCGTTGCTGACCAAGCGGGCCCACATCATCATGACCAGCGACACCTACCCCAAGGGGCTGGTGGACATCGACGAGCGACTGACCAGCCGCTTCGACGCCGGCCTGACGGTGGCCATCGAGCCGCCCGAGCTGGAAATGCGCGTGGCCATCCTGATGCGAAAGGCCCTGGCCGAAGGCACCGAGATGCCCGAGGACGTGGCCTTCTTCATCGCCAAGAACGTGCGGGCCAACGTGCGCGAACTCGAAGGCGCGCTGCGCAAGGTGCTGGCCTACAGCCGCTTCAGCCACAAGGACATCAACATCACCCTGGCGCGCGAAGCGCTCAAGGACCTGCTGTCCATCCAGAACCGGCAGATCTCGGTGGAGAACATCCAGAAGACCGTGGCCGACTTCTACAAGATCAAGGTGGCCGACATGTACAGCAAGAAGCGGCCGGCCAGCATCGCCCGACCGCGGCAGATTGCCATGTACCTGGCCAAGGACATGACCAAGAAGAGCCTGCCGGAGATCGGCGAACTCTTTGGTGGCCGTGACCACACCACGGTCCTGCATGCCGTGCGCAAGATCGGCGAGGAACGCACGCGCAACCCCGAGCTCAACCAGCAGCTGCACGTGCTGGAACAGACGCTCAAGGGTTGATGGGCGCTGCCACGGGGACGGCCCGCCAAGTCTGTGGAAAAGACTGGCACAACACCCATCTTATCCACCGACCGGTCCGACGGTCCCGTCTTGTCCCCTTTTCAGGTACAGCGGGAGCCCCCCTTTGCCCACAGGCTTGGCTGCTTCATAAACCGTTGATGGAAAAGGCGAAAATAGGCTTGTCCCCGGTTTTGGTGCTGCTCTACCAGCTACCACCAAGTTAAAAATGAGGAAACCATGATTGTTCTCAAAGCTGCGCAGGCCAACCTCCTGGAAGCCTTGCAGGCGGTGGCGGGTATCGTCGAGCGTCGCCACACCTTGCCGATCCTGGCCAACGTGCTGCTGCGCAAGACCGGCGACACGATCGAGTTCACCACCAGCGACCTGGAGATCCAGGTGCGCACGCAGGCCGAGCTCGGCGGCGACCCCGGGCAGTTGGCGACCACGGTGGGCGCCCGCAAGCTGATCGACATCCTGCGCAGCCTCCCGGGCGACCAGATCGTCACCCTCACCGCGGCCCAGAACAAGCTCACGCTGCAAGGCGGCAAGAGCCGGTTCACCCTGCAGACCCTGCCGGCAGACGACTTCCCGCTGGTCAACGAGAGCGTGGATTTCGGGCCCGTGTTCTCGGTGCCGCAGAAGACGCTGCGCGAGCTGGTGAACCAGGTTCACTTCGCGATGGCGGTGCACGACATTCGCTACTACCTCAACGGCATCTTGTTCATCGCCGAAGGCAAGGTGCTGACGCTGGTGGCCACCGACGGGCACCGCCTGGCCCTGGCCCAGGCGCAACTGCAGACCGACGTGCCCAGCAAGCAGGAGGTCATCCTGCCGCGCAAGACCGTGCTGGAGCTGCAGCGCCTGCTCAAGGACGTCGACACACCGATCGACATGCGCTTTGCCAACAACCAGGCCAAGTTCAACTTCTCGGGCATGGAGTTCGTCACCAAGCTGGTCGAAGGCAAGTTCCCCGACTACAACCGCGTCATTCCTCGCAACCACAAGAACGCCGTGGTGCTGGGGCGTGCACCGTTGCTGGCCAGCCTTCAGCGTGCGGCCATTCTCACCAGCGAGAAGTTCAAGGGCGTGCGCGTGAACATCGAGCCCGGCGTGCTGCGCATCGCGTCCAGCAATGCCGAGCAGGAAGAGGCCAAGGAAGAGCTCGAGGTCGACTACAACGGCGACACCATCGAGATCGGCTTCAACGTCAACTACCTCATCGACGTGCTGGCCAACAGCAGCCAGGAAATGGTCAAGCTTGAACTGCAGGACAGCAGCGCCAGTGCCCTGTTCAGCGTGCCCGAGATGCCGGGCTTCAAGTACGTCGTGATGCCCATGCGGATCTAGCCCGCAGGGGTTGCGTGGACGATGGTGTGGGTCGGTCTGGCCCGGTGAACGAAAGTGATGATGAGCGACAAACCCGATAACAACGATGGCGTGACGCAGCGGGCCGTGCCCACGGCGGAGGGACAGGCAGCTTCCACGGGCAGCGAGGCCTCGGCGGCCTATGGCGAAGGCAGCATCCAGATCCTGGAAGGCCTGGAAGCCGTGCGCAAGCGGCCGGGCATGTACATCGGCGACACCTCCGACGGCACGGGCCTGCATCACCTGGTCTTCGAGGTGGTGGACAACGCGATCGACGAAGCGCTAGCGGGCCATTGCGACGACATCACCGTCACCATCCACAGCGACAACAGCATCAGCGTGATCGACAACGGCCGCGGCATCCCCACCGGCGTGAAGATGGACGACAAGCACGAGCCCAAGCGTTCGGCCGCTGAAATCGCCCTGACCGAGCTGCACGCCGGCGGCAAGTTCAACCAGAACAGCTACAAGGTCTCGGGCGGCCTGCACGGCGTGGGCGTGAGCTGCGTCAATGCCCTGAGCAAGTGGCTGCGCCTGACGGTGCGCCGCGAAGGCAAGGTGCATTTCCTCGAGTTCAAGCGCGGCGTGACGCAAGACCGCGAGATCGAGATGCGCGACGGCTTCGAGACCAGCCCCATGAAGATCACGGGCGAGACCGAGATCCGTGGCACCGAAGTGCACTTCCTGCCGGACGACGAGATCTTCAGCCTGGTGGACTTCCACTACGACGTGCTGGCCAAGCGCCTGCGCGAACTGAGCTTCCTGAACAACGGCGTGAAGATCCAGCTGGTGGACGAGCGCAACGACCGCCGCGACGACTTCGCCTTTGCCGGCGGTGTGCGGGGCTTCGTCGGCTTCATCAACACCGGCAAGAAGGTGCTGCACCCGAACATCTTCCATGCCATGGGCGACAAGCTCAGTGACCAGAACACCAACATCGGTGTCGAGGTGGCCATGCAGTGGAACGATGGCTACAACGAAAACGTGCTCTGCTTCACCAACAACATCCCGCAGCGGGATGGCGGTACGCACCTCACCGGCCTGCGCGCGGCCATGACGCGCGTCATCAACAAGTACATCGACGACAACGAGCTGGCCAAGAAGGCCAAGGTCGAGATCGCTGGCGACGACATGCGCGAAGGCCTGGCTTGCGTGGTCAGCGTGAAGGTGCCCGAGCCCAAGTTCAGCAGCCAGACCAAGGACAAGCTGGTCTCCAGCGAAGTGCGCGGCCCGGTGGAAGACATCGTCAGCAAGCTGCTCACCGACTGGCTGCTCGAGAACCCGCTGGATGCCAAGATCATCTGCGGCAAGATCATCGACGCGGCCCGGGCCCGCGAGGCTGCCCGCAAGGCCCGCGAGATGACGCGCCGCAAAGGCGTGCTGGACGGCCTGGGACTGCCGGGCAAGCTGGCCGATTGCCAGGAGAAGGACCCGGCACAGTGCGAGATCTACATCGTCGAGGGCGACTCCGCCGGTGGCAGCGCCAAGCAGGGCCGCGATCGCAAGTTCCAGGCGATCCTGCCCTTGCGCGGCAAGATCCTGAATGTCGAGAAGGCGCGCTATGAGCGGTTGCTGTCGAGCGAAAGCATCGTCACGCTCATCACCGCGCTGGGCACTGGCATCGGCGTGGAAGACTTCAACGTCGACAAGCTGCGCTACCACCGCATCATCATCATGACCGATGCCGACGTGGACGGCGCGCACATCCGCACGCTGCTGCTGACCTTCTTTTACCGGCAGATGCCGGTGCTGGTCGAACGCGGGCACATCTACATCGCACAGCCGCCGCTGTACAAGGTCAAGCAGGGCAAGCATGAGCAGTATCTGAAGGACGGCACCGAGCTCGATGCTTACCTCTTGCGCGTGGCCCTGGACGGCGCGGCCGTCCTACCCGACGGTACGAACGACGGGGCGCGGCCGGTGATCGAAGGCAGCGCCCTGGAAAGCCTGGCCCGCAGTTACCTGCTGGCCAATGCGGTGATCACGCGCCTGTCCAACTGGATGGACCTGGACGCACTGCGCGCCATCGGCAGCGGCTTGACGCTGGACCTGGAGACGGCATCGACGGCCGAAGCCAGCGCCCTCGCGCTGCAGGGCGCGCTGAAGGACGCCGTGGTGAGTGCCGAATTCGACACGCGAACCGACAAGCACCTGCTGCGCATCAGCCGCCGCCACCACGGCAACATCAAGAGCAGCGTCATCACGCAGGACTTCGTGCACGGTGCCGACTACGCGGCACTGGCCAACGCGGGCACCAGCTTCCTGGGCTTGCTGGGAAGCGAGGCGGTGGTTCGGCGTGGCGAGGGCGAGAAGACGAAGGAGCAGCGCGTCCCCGACTTCCGCGCCGCCATTGCCTGGCTGATGGGACAAGCCGAGAACGCCGTGGCGCGCCAGCGCTACAAGGGCCTGGGCGAAATGAACCCTGGGCAGTTGTGGGAGACCACGATGGATCCCACCGTGCGGCGCCTGCTGCGCGTGCAGATCGATGATGCGATCGAGGCCGATCGGGTGTTCACGATGCTGATGGGCGATGAGGTGGAGCCACGCAGGGACTTCATCGAGGCGAATGCGTTGAGGGCGGCAAATATCGATGCTTGATGTGTAGCGCGTAGGGCGCCGGATTGGTTGCGACTGGCGGGCGCTAGCTGTTGCGACTGGCCAAGAACGACCGGGACCGCGCCCCCGCCAAGTCCTTGGCAGCGCTCACGCGCCAGAGCAACCAATCTGGCGCCCTAGGTCGAGCTTCATCGGCTGGCTGTTGAATCGCAATGGAGCGAACGTGAAACAAAAGCTGATCTGGCTCGTGCTCAGCCTGGCGACCGTGATGCAGGTCGCCACGGCGGATTCGGAGGTTGCGTATCCGCCGCCGCTCAAAGCGGAGATGCAGGAGGCCAAGGCTGCCCATCTGGCTGCCGAAGTCCTGTCGCGCTACCACTACAAGCCCCTTGCGCTTGACGACGCCTTGTCGACCGCGATGTTCGACCAGTATCTGAAGGCGCTCGATTCCGAGAAGCTGTACTTCCTGCGGTCCGACATCGATCACCTCGGGATCGACCGCACGCGGCTCGACGATGCCATCCTGACCGAGGATTTGCGCGCACCGTTTGACATCTTCAACCTATACGAACGCCGGCTGGCCGAGCGGATGACCTATTCCCGCAGCCTGCTGCGATCAGGGTTCGATTTCAAGCGCGACGAAACGCTGCAGATCGACCGCAAGGATCAGCCCTGGCCCGCGACCGAGGCGCAGTTGCACGAGCTCTGGCGCAAGACCGTCAAGAACGATTGGCTGCGGCTCAAGCTCGCGGGGCAGGATGACGCGCACATCTCGAAGGTCCTCGAAAAGCGCTATGAAAGTGCCTCCAAGCGCATCCGCAAGATCAACAGCGACGACGCTTTCCAGGCATTCATGAATGCCTACACGATGGCCATCGAGCCCCATACCAACTATCTGGGACCACGCGCCGCGGAAGACTTCGACATCTCCATGCGGCTGTCTCTGGTCGGCATCGGCGCGGTCTTGTCCGACATCGACGGCTACGCCACCATCCGGGAACTGGTGGCGGGCGGGCCGGCGAGCCTGTCGGGCCAGCTGAAGGTGGGTGACCGCATCGTGGGCGTCGCGCAAGGTGCGGCCGGTGCGATCGAAGATGTCGTCGGCTGGCGCCTGGACGACACGGTCGCCTTGATTCGCGGTGCGGCCAACTCGACGGTTCGGCTCGACATCCTGCCGGTCGACAACGGGCCCGATGCCACGAACAAGACCGTGGTCCTGATCCGCAACACCATCGCGATGCAGGACCGCGCGGCGAAAGCGAAGGTCTATTCGGTGACACAGGGTGCGAGCAAACGCCTCATTGGCGTGATCACCTTGCCCTCGTTCTACGAGGACATTGATGCGGCGCGAAAGGGCGACAAGGACTACCGCAGCGCCACCCGCGATTTGGCAGGGCTGCTGGCAAAGTTGAAGGCACAGAAGGTGGATGGCCTGCTGATGGACCTTCGCAACAACGGTGGTGGTTCGCTGCGAGAAGCGGTGACGATGACGGGCCTGTTTGTCGGCAAGGTCCCGGTGGTCCAGACACGCAATGCCAAAGGCGAGGTCACCGTCGGTAAGAACGTCGATACGAGCGTGGCTTGGGACGGTCCCCTCGGCGTACTGATCAACCGGGGATCTGCTTCGGCATCCGAGATTTTCGCGGCGGCGATTCAGGACTATGGCCGCGGCCTGATCATCGGTGAGCCCAGTTTCGGCAAGGGCACGGTTCAGACCGTGGTCAATCTGGACCAGCTCGCCAAGAATCCCAAGCCGACCTATGGTGAACTGAAGATGACCATTGCGCAGTTCTTCCGGGTGAACGGAGGAACGACCCAGCTGCGCGGCGTGACGCCTGACATCGGGTTCCCGCCCACCAGTGACGACACGCAGTTCGGCGAGTCGAGTTTCGGCAACGCCTTGCCCTGGACCCGCATCGAGCCGGCCGACTACGCGCCCGTTGCCGACCTGAAAGCTCAATTGCCCGTCCTGCTGGCGTCGCACGAGCGTCGCGTCCAGCGGGATCCCGACTTCCAAAGCCTGCTGGAAGACGTCGCGAGGGTGCAGGAACTGCGCAAGAAAAACATCATTTCGCTGAACGAGGGGGTCCGGCGTCAGGAACGCGCCGCGCAGGCGAAGCGCCTGACGGCCAAGCTGGCAGCCGACGGCGCGACCGCGGCCCAGGCCGAATCGAACGCACTGGCGGACGATGGCTTGTTGTTCAACGAACGCAAGCTCGGCCCGGACATCGCCGCGGAAAAGGCCAGGGCAGCCGTCAAGGACGTCATCCTGAACGAGGCGGTCAGCATCCTGTCCGACAGCGTGGCGCTGAAACAGGGAAACGCTGGTGCAGCGTCGAATCGTGTGTCGACCGCGCCGGTGGTGGTCATGGCATTGCCGGCGAGTTCAGCCGGGCAATAGGCGGCCGGTGCAGAGGGTCGAATTGACACGGGGCGGGTGCTTCCGCTTGAGACCCGGTGCAGAGCTTCAGGTTTCACGCACCATGGTCGGTGGCCGCCGATGGTTGCCGCTTGGGATCGACAGGGCAGGAGACGGCTTCGGTCACCCGCGACGCCAGCCGCATCGACGACACAGGCATCCATGCCTGTCGGCGCCGATTCGAATCCGACCCACCGGCCCGACCGAATGTTGAGCCAGGGGTGCAAGCCGACCTTGAGCGGCTCGGCTGTGGATCAGATGTCGGCCTGAGGCTGCTCGGGGGGTACAAGGACACGCAGAGGCCACTCGATCCAGCCGACCGGGCGGAGCCCCATCGATTGCGCCGTGCCCTTGAAGCAGTCACCCCGATAATGGCGGAACAGGAACTCCGGGTGTGCGATGCGATGAACGGCCTGGATTTCCGGATTCACCGGCTGCTGGTGTCGGTGTGGCTGATCGGCGGGTCCGCGATGGCGTCGACGACGCGGGCGGCCGAGGCGGGCCCCGCACCGGATGGCGGCGGCCGCATCCAGAACATGGCCGAGGCCATCGTCCTGGTGCCCACCGACCTCCGGAGAATCTTCAGCTACCCCTTCCAAGAACCGACGGCCTTCGGCCGGTTCGCGCTGGGGGTCGGCGTCCTGATCGCCTTCGACAAACCGCTGACGCGCGTCACGCAGGATCATGTGGAAGTGCCCTTGAGCGGCTTCCACTTGCGCGAAGCACCCGGTGTGTTCCGAAAGGTCGGCACCGGCGGTACCGATGGCTGGCTGGCCCTGGGCGTCACGACCGCCTTCCTGGGGGGCCTGGTGTTGGACGACGATCGCAGCCAGAGGGCCGCACTGGCCACCACGAAGTCCATGGCCTATTCGGTGCTGATTTCGCAGGTCATCCTGAAGTCCATCAGCGGGCGCAAGCGACCCCTGGACTCCTTGAGCCAGGGCTCATCGACCCTGGGGGGCGTCTACACGAGCAACCCTCTCGACTTCGGCCACTCGCACCTGGTCACGGGCTCCACCCAGGAGGCGAGTTCGTTCCCGTCATTCCATTTCACGCTGTGGTTCGCGGCCGCCAAGGCTTACCAGGTGGCCTATGACAACTATGCCGTTCCGTACACCGTCGCCACGGTGGGCCTGGCCTCCAACATCCAGGGCCACCATCACTGGTTGTCGGACATGACGGCAGGCGGGCTCATCGGCACGCTGATCGGCTCGGTCACGGCCCACGACACCTTCGACGGCCAACAGGCCCACCTGTCTGCCGCTTGGACCCACGCAGGGCCCACCGCCATGCTGGACTACCGCTTCTGAGGCCTCCAAGGCCGTTCGGGCGTCGTCGGTCGGCACGACCAGGGCGGCCCGTGGTGCTTCAGGCCGCGAAGCGAACGTGGTCGCCAACGACAACGCTGAGCATGTCTCCGTTCTGCTCACGGATCTGCCGGGATCACTGTCCGCGATGAACCTGCCTTGCATCGAGGCCGCCAACCGGGGTGAACAGCAAGTGTTCGAGTGCGCGAACCCGACGCCCGACGGCATCGGAATTCGACATAGCCTGGCGACTGGCCTTCGGCGAGTCGTGGATGGCAGGATCGACGCCGACCCGCCGCAGGGGCGTGACCAGTGCCGCCCAATCCCCCGGCTCCACCAGGCTTCGCAACCACCTGCCGGCGGGTCGTGTTTGCAGGGCTCGCAACCAGGCTGCATCGATGTCGTCGTCGACCCACTCGACCCGCGCGCGCCGGGCGCAGCAGACCGAAGGCCACCAGCGAGAGGCTTCTGGATGCCGAGGTCACGGCCGGACCCGTCTGTGCAAAGAACCGCCGATTCAAGCGCTGGCACGATGCGCGTGTCGGCCGGGATGGTTACGCATCCGCGACGGAGCGGGGCGCGCCGGGGACCGGCCACTGGTCGACGAGCGTCAATGTGCGCATCAGTGCCGCCTGGCTGCCTTGCAGGAGTTTGACCTGCAACAACTCGGGCTCGACGCCGAGCCACGGCAGATGGCGCTGGACCCGCCCATCGATGACCGCGCGCGTTCCCTGCCCGACTGCACCGATCCGATAGCGCACGCCCTCGCGAAGCCTGAACATCGCAATGCGCTCGAAGTCGTTGCCCCAGAACCAGGCATTCAGCTGCTGCTCCAGGTAGGTCCAGGTCCAGGCGCGCTTGTAGTCGCCCGCCGACACATTCTCGATCGAGGCCCTGGACTGATCCGGGGCACGAAGAAGCAGTTCCCGTACAGATAGCTGCCGACCTGGTCCACGGGACGTCCGCGAATCAGGATCTTTCTTCGCGGGGTGGAAGAGAAACAGCGAAAGATGACATTCACGCCCGTGGAGGTGGCCTGGGCAGGTGGTCCATCGAAGCCATCCCGTTCCCATTCGGGGATGCCTGCCGTGGACGCGTCCATGTCCCAAGCACCCGGCGTCACGGGAAGGTGGCCACGAACACGCCATTGTCCGACGTGATCGCGATCTGCTTGTCGGCGATCACGGCGATCGAGGTGATGTAGCCCAGAGAGGCTGGCAACGCATCGACGATGTTGCCAATTCCGCCCGGACTGCCTACGACCGTGGTGACCACGCCGGCCGAGCTCACCTGCCGGACAGTGCGCGCAACCGGGCCGCTGTAGCCACCATTAAAAAGTGGACCTGACAGTTCACCGACGAACAAGGTCCCCAGGCGATTGATCGCAATTGTCACTGGGGCGGCAAATCGCGCGGCCGAGCCGACCCCGTCCGCCGTGCCTATCTGCCCAACCGTGCCGGCGAAGACACTGATGACACCTTGGGCAGACACCCGGTATATCGCGTGCGCGAACGGTGCTGCAACGAACAGGGCTCCAGAACCGTCGATTGCCATCACGTTCCACAAACCGGCCCCTCTGGCCCACTCCGTGGTAACCCCCGCCTGCGTGATGCGGCGGATCTGTTCACTGCGCGATGCGCTGTCGTACATCGACACATAGACATTTGCCGCCGCATCCACCGCCACGCCGATGGGAGACTCGACCGATGCAAAGGTACTAACCACTCCGAGAGGTGTAATTCGGCGAATGCTGTTGTTTCCTTGGTCGGCCACATAGAGGTTGCCTGCGCCATCAATGGCCATGCCAAGCGGCGAACTCTGGGTTTGCGCCGGATCGGGGGTCAAGCCGCAGCCGCCGGAATTAAATTGGAACTGGGCGTTGCTGCCGTTCCCATCACTGTAGCCGCATTGCCCTGGACTGCCCGCTAGGGTGCTCACCACGCCGGCCGGCGTGACCTTGCGGATGGTGTAGCTGAAGCTGTCCACCGTGTAGACATTCCCTTGCGCGTCGGCCACGCTGGCCACGGGGGCCGAGAAGCGGGCCGCACTGCCCGTGCCGTCGACGTTGCCGAAGTCGGGCCCCAGGCCGGCAAAGGTGGTCACGGCATTGGTCGTGGCGATGCGGCGGATGCTGTTGTTCTCCTCATCGGCCACGTACAGGTTGCCGCCGGCATCGCGGGCGACGCCGCTGGGCCTGCGGAAGCGGGCCGTCCCGCCCGTGGCGTCCACGTAGCCACGCTGCACCACGGCGCCGGCCACGGTGGACACGACGTTGGCCGGGGTGATGCGCCGGATCACCTCGTTGAAGCTGTCGGCGACGTAGATGTTCCCGGATGCGTCGATGGACATGCCCCGCGGCCAGTTGAGGCTGCCTGCACCGAGTTCGAGGGAAGCCCCGGTCGTGGGGTTGAACCGGCAGATGCGGTGGCTGCCGCCGCCCTGGTGCGCAACGTAGATGTTGTTGCTCGAATCGACGGCCACCCCTTCCGGGAAGCTCACCGGGGTCGTGCAAGTCGGGTTCAGCGTGGTCACGACCCCGGCGGGCGTGACCTTGCGAACGCTGTCGCCGTAGGAGTCGGCGACGATGATGTTGCCGCTGCCGTCGATCGCCAGGTCCTGCGGGCCCATGAAGCGTGCGGCCGAGCCGGTGCCATCCAAGCTGCCGGAGGCCTGCTGGGCACCGGCCAACGTGGTGACGACGCCGGCGGTGGTGATCTTGCGGATCGCGCCCCCATCGGTGACAAAGACGGTGCCGGACGTGTCCACGGCCACCCCGGTGGGGTTCTGGAAACGGGCTGCGAAGCCTGTGCCGTCGACATTGCCCGTCTGCCCCGGCAGGCCGGCAATGGTGGTCACCGCGCCTTGCGCTGACACCTTGCGCACGGTGGCGCTGGCCTGGTCGGCCACGTACAGGTTGCCGGAGGTATCGATGGCGACCCGCGTGGGCCGGCCAAAGCGCGCGCTCGTGCCCCAGCCGTCGCATGTGCCGGCCCCGCCCAGGGTACCCGCCAGCAGCGTGAGGTAGCCGGTGCGGGCGGCGGTGGCCGTCTGCGAACCCAACTGAGACGGCATCGTGGCCGAACCCCAGGTGGCCACGGCACGGCAGATGCCGCTGTTCATGTAGGCCGTGACCGTGCTGCCGTAGGCGGCGCCCGTGGGCTGGGCCGACGCATTGAATTGGCCATCGTCCTTGAAGTCGGCACTGAGCTGGCGCAGGAAGGACAGCGCCGGCGAGACCAGCGAACTGTCGAACAGCGCGCCGGCGACCGGCAACCCGGCGATGACGGCACCGTAGCGACCGGCGTGCGAATTGGTCAAGGTCCCGCTGGCCGACACGTCGGTCAACGGCGTCACGAAGTTCGTGATGTCGACCGGCCGATAAGGATCCGGGAGCTTGGTGTTCAACTGGGCCTTCATGAGGTCGTTGGCAGCCTGCATCGATGAGGCCGTCATGCCCGTTTCAACCCCGCCGGCCTGCTGCAGCGCGTATTGATAGGCCGCTTCGCTCAGGGGATTGACGCTGACGTGGTGCGCCAGCACCGGCACCATCACACGCAGCTTTGCACCCTGCATCGACAGCCAGGTGCGCTTGGCCTCGTCGTAGTACTCACCGCTGCCGTTGTCGGCGAACTCGACGATGAAGGGCCCGCCGTAACCCAGCGGCTTGAGCGAGACCAGGTAATTGGTGCAGGGCAGCGCCGGGCACACGGCGACGGTGCCCAGCACCTGCCCGCTGGGCTTGCGCACGGTGACCTGCACCTTGCGCATGGCCGACAGCCCGGGGCCCGCAGAGGCACCTCCGCCGTCCCCGCCCACGCCACTGGCGCCGCCGTCGCCGGTGTCCGCTCCACCCGTGCAGTTGACCGTGGCGCACGCGCTGCTGTCCGCCAGCAGGACGAACTCCACGCGCAGGGTGGCGGCGCGGCTGGTCACCGAGCCCCCCCCGTTGCTGACCAGCACCCGGAACTGCTTGCCGGAGTCGCCCTGTACCGCGGCTGAGAAAACGTAGGACGATGCACCACCGCCCGAAACGCTGGACCAGTTGGCGCCGCCGTCGCTGCTGGACTGCCATTGGTAGCTCAGCGAGGAGCCCGTGGCGGCAACCTGGAAGAAGGCGTCCAGGCCCGCGCCGACGGATTGGTCGGCGGGTTGCGTGGTGATGGTGGGCGCGACGATCAGCGCCGTGACGGTGAGCGCGGCCACGGCACTGGTGGTCGAGCCCAGCGCACCCGTGACCACCACCCGGAACTGCGCGCCGTTGTCGCCCAGCGCCGCCGTGAACGCCAGCGTCGGGCCGGTGGCCGAAGCAACGTCGACCCAGGTGGAACCACCCAGGCGCTGCCACTGGAAGCCGACGGCATTGGTGGCGCCAACCGTGAAACTGGCCGTGCTGCCTTCCACGACGGTGACGCTGGAAGGTTGCTGGGTGACTGCCAGCGGCCCAACCACGGTCAGGGACGCGACCCCGCTGGTCAAGCTGCCCGCACTGTTGCTGACCACCACGCGGTATTGCTTGCCGCTGTCCGAGATGGCGGTATTGCCCAGCACCAGCGCGGAGCCGCTGCCGCCCGTGACGTCGGACCAGCTGCCGCCCGAGTTGGCGCTGACTTGCCATCGGTAGGCAACCGAAGTTCCGCCGGCCACGACGGAGAAGGTGGCCGACTGGCCCGCCGTGACGGTCGTGCTCTGCGGGCCGGTGCTGATGCTCGGCGCGACCACGGCGGCCGCGACGGAAAGTACAGCGACGCTGCTGGTCACCGGGCCGCCGGTGCCGCTCACCACCACGCGCAACTGCAATCCGTTGATGGCCAGCGTCGCCGTGAAGCTGTAGCTGGGCGCCGTGGCGCCCGGCTGGTCGGTCCAGGTGGAGCCGACCAGCCGCTGCCATTGGTAGCCGCTGGCATTGTCGGCAGCCACGGTGAAGGTTGCCGTGGCGCCATCGGTGGCCGATTGATTGGAGGGCTGGGCCGTGACGACGACGTTGCCTTGAACGGACAGCAGTGCGCTGCGGCTGGTCAGCGAGGCTGCGCCAGGACCGCTGACGAGGACGCGGTATTGGTTGCCGTTGGCGCCAACCGCCACGGCCGGAACGACCAGCGTCGCATTGGTACCGCCGGCCACGTCGGACCAGGCGACGCCGCCATTGGTGCTGACCTGCCAGCGGTAGACCGGCGCCGTGCCGCTGACACCGACAGTGAAGGAAGCATCCAGCCCCTGGGCCACCGTGACGGGCTGGGGATCGCTGGCGATGGCCACGGCCACGGGCGTGACGGTCAACGTTGCCACGCTGCTGGTGGCGGAGCCGCCCGTGCCCGTGACCACCACCCGCACCTGGAGCCCATTGGCCGCGTAGGCCGCACTGAACGTGTAGTTGGCGGCCACCGCGCCGCTCACGTCGGACCAGTTGGATCCCACGAGGCGCTGCCATTGGTATGACACGGCATTGCTGGCGACGACGTTGAACGCCGCTGTCGCGCCGTCGGCCACGGATTGGCTGCCCGGCTGCGTCGTGATCGCCACCTGGGTGCCGTCGACGATGACGCCGCCACCGCCACCGCCGCCCCCACCACAGCCTGGGATCGCCCCCACCCCGAGGACCAACATCAGGATGGCGGCCGCTGAACGCAAGGCCGCGAGCAAGGATCGAACAGGCATGGTTTGCTGGGCCTCTAGGGTGGATCTCGAAAGGCGAGAACCGCCTTTTCACCAGTTTAGGCGTTAGGAAAGGACCTGTCTGCGGTTCCAGCCCCCCCTCGGTTGGGTGCCAAGGGATTGCGAGTAGTCGACCCGGAGGCTGTCAGAGGCGGGCGAGCTCGAAGTCAGGAACGCCGATCGGAGCGAGCGAAACCGGTGTCTGCTCGCCCTTGGTCAGGCGCCGGACCGACTCCGATACGTAGTAGTCCAGGCCCTTGTAGGTGACGCGCCCGATCCGCAGCGGATCCGCCTTGCCGCCCAGTCCGTCGATGAGGGCCAGGGTGAAGGCACCGTTGCCCCAGGCGTCGGACTCCAGCGACTCCTGCCGTCCTGAACTTGCCGCAAAGACGACCACCCCGTTATCCGACAGGTCGTTGACGAAGCGGGCTACCTCCGAGTGGCGTGCCGTGGTGGAGCCCAAGGCGTTGCCGGCATGGCAGGTGTCGATGAACATCAGGGCCCGCCCGGGGATGCGCCTCAAGGCCTGCCGGATCTCGCCATCCGACAGCGCCGTGCCCCGCAGGTCCTCGTGGTGGGCGTCGGCCGTCAGGAAGTAGTAGCTGCCCGAGGGACCGTTGGCACCGTGCCCGGCCATGAACAACATGTAGGTGTCGCCCTTGCCGCCCTGCAGGGCCAGCCACTTCAGCGCGGCCAGCAGATTCGGCCGCGATGCCTCCCGGTCCAGCAGCTGGCGGACAACGACCTCGCGGTACAGCTTGCTTTGCTGCGCACGGATGGCTTGCGCAAAATCGCCGGCATCCTTGGCGGCCAGGCGCAGGCGGTAGGCCGGCCGCGCATAGTCGCTGATGCCGACGGCCAGCACGAACAGCCGCCCGCCCACCGCCGCGGCCGACGCCGGCGCGATGAGGGCCAGGGTGGGGGCGGGCTGGGTCAGACGCGCCGAGGTGTCCGCAGCCATCCCCGATACCGTCCCGCTGGGCACCAACGGCCCGACGGACGCCGACGGTGCGGGCAAGGTGGACTGCAGCGAAGCCAGGGGCGCAGGGCGGGGGCGAACCGCCAGCACCCACGGCTCGGAAAGCCCGTTGCGGTCGCGCGCCAGCAATTGCACCGAGGCGGCATCGGCGGGGATCTGGATCTTCACGCGGCCACTCAGCAGGCCGTCGCTGGCGCGTTCCAGCGCCGCTGCCACTTCGCCGCCCGGCCTGCCGTCGATGCGCCACTCGAAGGCCAGCCCCAGGTCATGGGAACGCACGGACACCGGAATGTCGACCACCACCTCGGCCGGCGCTGCAGGCACCACGAACTCGATGGTGCGCCAAGACGATTGCAGCACGGGTGGCAATGCCTGGGGCATGAGCAGCACCGCGAGCGGGGGCGGCAGCGACATGGCCACCGCCAAGGCTGGCTGCTGGGGCGGCGGCAGCCGCAATGGCGCCAGCGGGTCGGAACCCGTCACGGAAGCGGGTGGCAGGCGCGAGGCGAGAGCCTTCGTGGCCTCCGGACCCAATTCCAGCGCCACCTCGGCGGCATGCCGGCGCGAGGCTTCCGCGGCATCCAGCGTCTGCAACAGCAAATCGATGTACCGGGGCTGGTGGAAGCGCTCGCGAAACTGTGCCACGGGGTAGTAGTCGGCTGCGCTGCCGTCCGGTCGATTGACGACCCAGCCGACCAGCCGATCGGCCCCCACGGCAGCATCGAAGTAGCCATCGGGTGTCCACATGACCCAGCGTCGATCCCGGAGCACCAGCAAGGCCAGAAGCTCCTCGCCGTCGCTGGCGCGATACAGGTGGACGGTGCCGTCGAGCATGGCGGCCACCACCACCCGGCCGCCCCGGGCCAGGTTCACCGCGCGCACCTCGGTCTGCGTCTGGCGCCGCCACACGGTGGCACCGCCCACGCCAATGCGCCACAGTGCACGGCTGGTGCCCAGGACGGCGTCAGGGCCGTTGGCAAACAGGACCGCGGCCCGCGAGACCTCGTCCGCCGCCAGAGCGATGCGCGCACCATTGACCTGCGGCGTCCGATGGTTTTCCCAATCGGACGGCGCGTCGAGCAGCCCCCGACGCAGCAGCGGCGGCTCTACCGCCGTGCCACGTCCGTTGGCCACGACACGCTGTGAGAAGTCGAATTCCACCGGGTTGCCACCGCCATCCAGCGTCCAGCTCAACCGCTGGCCGTCGCCGCCGACGCGCAGGTTCCCAGCGCCGTCGAGATCCGGCAGATCGGCTCGCACAGGCTGGCTCTTTCGGCCTGGCAGATCGAGCACGCCCCAGGACCCGTCGGCCGAGGCCCATGCGTACCGGCCGTCGGGCAGCGCATGCAAGTCGGTGATGGTGGATGCCGCACCGCTGTCCAGTTCATCCATCGACCGGGCGCCGGGCTCGGCCACCACCAGGCGCGTGTTTCGGCGGCCATAGCCATAGTCGCCGGCGGCGACGACCCGCTTGCCGTCACCCGTCCAAGCCACGCTCATGAGGGTTTCACGGCCCAGCGCTGGGGGGGCCACGCCCTGCGTCAGGCGCTGTGTCCGCATGTCCACCACGTCCGGCGCCTTGCCGGGCGAGTAGTAGCCGATGGCCAGGGCGCCACCATCCGGCGACAGGGCCAGTGACACCGGATTGGCCGCGACCTGCCGCCGCCACTGTTCGACGTAGCGCGGCCGGGCGCCCGTGCCCTGGTCGCGATAGACCCGCAGGCTGCCATCCAGGCTGGCAGCCGCCAGGATCCCCGGCCCCACAGCCAGCGCGTACACGCCGCCATCGAACGGGTCTGCAAAGGTCTGCGAACCGTCGATGTCGAAGGCCCGCACGCCATGCTCGCCGGCGTAGGCGGCGATCAGCGCGCTGCCGTCCGGGCTCCACAACAGGCGTTTGACATCGCCGCCGCGGGCATCGAATCGGCGCAGGAATTCGCCCGTTTCGGCGTCGTGGATCTGGATGCCGGGGCCCGCCGAACCGACGATGGCCGAGGTGCCCCCCACAGCCAGCCAACCACGCTGCGCGTTCAAGGCAACGCCATAGACCCGCCCGGCTTCGTTGCGTCCCACCGGGGGACGCAAGACGCGCCGCAAGGCTCCCCCGGAAAGCGACCACAGCCGGGCCGATTTGTCGTCGGAGCCGGTGGCGACGATGCCGCGCACGGGGTCGACATCGATCCTGCGGACTGCACCGGCATGCCCGCCCAGTTCCAACTGGACCGTCACATCAGGGCTTTCGGCGGCCAGGGCGTCGAGGCCCGAGAAGGCGACGGCCAGCAGCACGGCCAACAGCCCACCCAACGCCGCCCGCGTGCGCACCCCCAAAGACGGCGCCGGGCCATTCCGGTCGCGGGTCGTCGGAGAGACCGTCGGAGAGACTTTCGAGGCTTCGAGCATCCTGTGCAAGGGGTGTCCGCTTCGTGCCGACGGGCGCTTCGCGAGGGGCCCCTGACCGGTCGAAAGGGTGCCCCTGCTCTCGGCCGCGAAGTTTAGACCATGGCCCCGCGGGCTCAGCCCGGAATCGGGGTCAGCCATTCGATGACCGGTCATGGCCTCTTGGCTCGGCGAACGCAGCGGGGGGCTCAAGTGCTTGCGGGATCCGCGCTTCGGAGACACGGCGGACGGCAGTGTGATTCCGAGGCGCCAGCGGCGGCATCGCCGCCACCAGAACAGAGCGGCGCACCGCCCCGGCTGTCAGCGCCTGTAGGGCGAATCGCCCCAGAACACCATCCGCTGCGACCCGGCCGGCACGGTGAAGGGCAACGGCTGCGGCTGGCCGGCCGCATCGAGGATCTGACAGCCCGCGGGCCAGCCGATCTCGCCGCATGCGGTGACCGTGCGGTCGACTCCCCTGTCGGCAATGACGATCGACATCCATTCCGGCGGCCCGCTGAACCACCAGCCCGTCACTTCTCGAATGGAGATGCCGTCAAGGTACACCGGCGTGTTCGGCGTCTCGAGTTGCATGTTGACCCGCGCAGTGCTGGCGCTGATCGGCACGAAGAACGCTTCGAGCTGCTGGACCTTTCCAGCCTTCAGATGGCGCGATGTCAGCGTGCTGAATCCGGTGCTGTCGTTCATCTTGCTCCAGGGACTGACCGCAAGGCTGATGTTGGGGTCGGCCACAACCGCATCGGCGTTGGGCGACATCGCGGTCCAGCGGTAGACGTGGGGCACGCCAGGCCGCATCGAGAAGCCTGGGCTGTAGATCAGGTCTCCTACCTGAGAGACGGTCATCCGCACGCAGGGGCCGTTGCAACCGGTCTGGCTGCTGACGGGCTGCACGTCGTACGAAACCAGGGGCCAGTTCCAACTCTTGCCCCAATTGCCCAGCCCGCCTGTGAACTCGCCGCCCGGCACCAGTTCCGGGCCCAGCGACACGTAGTAGGTGGAGAAGGTCACGGGCCTGACCGGCATGACTTCGGCGGGATTGAGCTGAACCCAGGAGGCCGCATCGACGAACCACTGACCGGCGGGACCGGAGAGCTTGGCATGTTCGGCCAGTTCGCCGTGAATCTGAACCACACGGTTGGCAACAAACTCGTTGCGGCCGGCGCCCAGCGCGCCAACACCCGAAAGGGCGTGGGTGAACCAGATCGGGTGAGCGATCTTGAACGTGGGCGCGGCCGGCCAGACGGCGCTGGCCGTCGTCATGGGCACGATCTCGTTGCCGCCGATCACGTTGCCCACAGACTGGTCTCGGTCCAGGTGGTCCATCGAGACCCAGATGCCCACCTCGCTGGCAATCCAGACCTTGTTGTTCTGTACTGTGTTGTTGGATGCGTTGTGCAGCAAGATGCCCATCGGCATGCCGTAGAGAAAGTTGTCGCGTACCGTGACCTGGTGAGACAGGTCGTCCAGGTAGACGCCTGCGACGACGTCGTTGCCGCCGTCGGGGCTGCCGAAGCTGTTGGCCCGCGCATTGAAGACGCGGTTGCCTTCCACCACCGTGCTTTGGGTGCCGGTGGCTGAGCCGTCCGACCACGTGTAGATGGCGCCGCAGTCGGAAAGACGCAAACAGTAGTCCCGTACCTCGTTGCGCGCCACGGCCCCGCCGGCGGCAGTGGAGAACCGGATGCCGACGTAGCCCGTGCCGCTGACGATGTTGTCGAGCACTTGGCCGGCCGACCCGACGGCGATGCCTGCCATCACGGCACCGGCGGTGGCCTTGGTGCCCGTGTCCAAGACCTGGTTGCCACTGATGACGGCGCCCCTGACATAGGTCGCGTCGATGCCGTACTCGCCGTTCGCCGCCACATAGCTGGATTCCACGCGCGGGCCCGGCACCGTATCGGCCAGCGTTTCCCACTGCGCCATCCGAATGCCTGCGGCGTCGTTCTCGCGCACTTCCAGGCCGGAAGCCAGCGCCTGCGGCGAGTCCGTGAATCGCAACGCATCGCCGCGCGAGCCACGCAGGCCCAGGCCGGCGACGGTCAGATTGCGCCTGCCCCGCAGCTCGAGCACCACGTCGCGCACGTTGCCTTCCACGCGTGCCGTGTTCACGTCGATCTGCGACTGTGCTGCGTCGGCGATGAGGTAGAGCCGTTGTGCCGCTTCATCGTGGAAGAACTCGCCGGGGGCGTCCAACATCCAGGCCTTGTCGCGCAAGACCCATCCTGTGCCCGGCTCGACCGGTGCCTCCAGCGAGCCGTCGACGGTGATCTGGTCACCGTTGAAGCCGTTTGCTGCAACCGTTCTCTGCTCGACCTTCCAAGGCTGTGTGCGCAACATCAGCGTCGCGTTGGACACGTCGCGGCCGGCCAGTGCTGCGGCATCGGCTGCGCTCATGCGGAAGCCCGCCAGCGCGCTCGACGTGCTGACCAGCGCCTGCGGTGCGTCGGCATTGGGCCACTGGGCACGGCGCAAGGTGCTGTCGTTCAACACCAGATGCGTGATCTTCGGTGTGCCGGGGGGGAGTGAGCGCGACCAGACATTGCCGGTCTTGGTCCACCCGTTGGCAAACGAGTCGGCCCCGGTGATGACCGGGCGCCCCATGCTCGGGCAGTCGGTGCCGTAGGGCAGGACCTTTGTGCCATCGACCAGCAGGCTGACACCCAGCGACAGCGATTCGCGCCAGATACGGCCGCAGCGCAGATGGATGTTTTCGCCGGTCATCAACGGCACCGCGTTCTGCAGCAGCCGAGCAAGCGTCTTGAAGGGACGGTCGTAAGTACCTGAATAGCTGTCGGAACCCCCCATGGCATCCACATAAGGCCCGGGCTCGGGCGAGAGAGATGCCGGATCCACCGTTGCCGCCGCACCCAACTGGCTGGCGGCTGGCAGCGGTATGCGCAGCGCCCCTGTGGACACCATCAGGTTGCTGCCAGCACGCACTTGCACGCCATCGAAGGCGTTCATGCCGTAGCCCACATCGTAGGTGACGCCAGGGGCTGTAGGCGACAACGCCGTGCCGTTGACGGTGACCGATGCGATCGTCAGCTGCCGGATGGGGCTCCCATCTGCGGCCTCGGCATTGCCAAAGACGATGTCCAGCATGCCACCGTCCATCACGACGGGGACGCGGAAGACCAAGTCGGACAGGGCCGTCCAGCGAACCTCCCCGGAGGCGATGACGACGCCGTTGTAGCGGAGCTGAAGCATCGCACCGGTCCCGGCGATCTGGTTCGACGCTGCACGCAGCACGATGTCGCTGGCGACTACCGTCATGGCGGACAGTCCGCTTGCCTTGGCGACATTGCCTGCCGCCAGACTGCTGCTGCGACCTTCGTTGACAGTCGCTGCTTGCGACGGTGTATCGCTGTTCTGGCCACCACCACAGCCGCCGATCACCAAGGTGCAGGACAGCGCAAACGACGACAGGACGCGGGTGTGGCGAATTTGCGAGGATGTGAGTGATCGGATCATGGGAACACCTGGGCGCCTCGGTGCACGCCTGGAAATTGAAGTTGGATTTGCGCGTGGCCCGCGCCTCTTCGGCTGGTAAAAGCCAACACCACTGCCTATGGGCGAAGGTGTTGCGCTACAGCGAATACAGCCTAGCCACCATGTTGGGCTAGTTCGCCAGAATTCGATGCGGTTAGTTGCCGGGTTTTCTTGTGCAATTGCGATGAAGTGAAACCCAATGCAACTGGTTGGCGTCGCGCCTTCGCCAGATGGCCTTTCGGGCCTGGATATGGCTAACGCGACGATGTGTGTTGCGCGATACGCTGCGTGC
>CAIJPE010000128.1 GCA_903822435.1 uncultured beta proteobacterium
CCCATGGCCGCCACCAGTTCTACGTCTGCGGGCCGCCGCCGATGATGCAGAGCCTGGTGCCCGCCTTGCGCGAATGGGGTGTTCAGGCGGACGACATCCATTTCGAAGCCTTCGGTCCGGCTTCGGTACGCCCGACAGGCCCGGTGAGCAACGAGCCTGCCGTGGCGACCTCGGCTTCCATCGACGTGCGCTGCAGCCGCTCCGCACGCACGCTCGCTTGGGACGGTCAGGATGCCAGCCTGCTCGACTTCGCCGAACGCCATGGCCTGGCGGTGGATGCGGGCTGTCGAACCGGCAGCTGCGGAACCTGCCAGACCCGGCTGCTGTCCGGCGTCGTCACCTACGCGGACAAGCCTGACTACGACATCCCCAAGGGCCAGTGCCTGCTGTGCGTCGGCAAGCCGCAGTCGGCCCTGGTGCTGGATCTATGAGGAACGCGGCATGAGTTCCCTGCAAGCCCGCTTGTTCAGCCGCGAGGTGCTGCCCTTCTATCTCTCGCTGCTGGCGCTGGCCGCGGCCGCGTTGCTGTGCGACGCGGCCTTGCATTTGCTCAATGCCGTGTGGATCGGCCGCTGGCTGGGCATCCCCGGCATGCTGATGATCCTGGGGTCGCTGGCCTATTCGCTGCGCAAGCGAAAGCTGATCAAGTCTGGCCAGCCCGTCAAGCTGTTGCGGCTGCACGAGTACATGGCCTGGGCGGGCTCGCTGCTTGTGCTGGTGCATGCTGGCATCCACTTCAATTCGATCCTGGCGTGGCTGGCCACCCTCGCGATGGTCATCAATGTCGCCAGTGGCTTGACCGGCAAGTTCTTGCTCGGCCGCTCGCGGCGACGGCTTGACGAAGCGCGCCTGCGCATGCGGGCGCAGGGCCTGACGACCCAACAGCAGTCCGAGCGCACCTACTGGGACAGCCTGACCTTCGATGCCGTCAAGCAGTGGCGTTCGGTGCACTTTCCGATCACGCTGGCCTTTGCCGTGCTGGCCCTCGCACACATCGTGGCCGAGTGCCTGTTCTGGAGCTGGAAGTGAAACACCGCTGGCTGTGGATCGTGATCTGCGCCAACTTGCTCGTGTTGGTGGCGCTGGCCTTCATTTACCCGCATCTGATGTTGGCTCCGGGTGCGTTGGAGAAGGCGCATGCGGAGCTGACCACCGATTGTTTTGCCTGCCACACGCCGTTGCGTGGCGCCACGGCCGACCGATGCATGGCTTGCCACAAGCTTCCCGACATCGGCTTGCGCACGACCAAGGGCGCCGCGATCGTCAACGCCAAGCCCGTGAAGGTGTCGTTCCACCAGGCGTTGAACGACCAGAACTGCATGGCCTGCCATAGCGACCACGCCGGCCCGAAGCTGACAAAGCGCAGCCGCAAGCCTTTCTCGCACGCCATGCTGCGCGTGGCGACGCGGGACCGCTGCGACACCTGCCATGCCGCGCCGACGAACGATCTCCACAAGGCTCTGAGCGTCGGATGCGACAAGTGTCACAAGACCGAGGCCTGGAAGCCGGCCACCTTCGACCATGACAAGTTCTTCGCGCTGGACAAGGACCACAACGCGACCTGCGTCACCTGCCACACGGGCAACAACTACAGGCAGTACACCTGCTATGGCTGCCATGAGCACACGCCCGCCAACATTCAGGCTAAGCATCGGGAGGAGGTTGGCACCCAGAATCTGGACGACTGCGTCCGTTGCCATCGCAACGCCCGCGGCGAAGGCGAGGGCGAGGGCGAAGGATCCCGTGATCGCGGAGGCGATCGGAAGCGAGGCCAGCGCGACTGAGGTGCGCTGAGCTGCACGGGCTTGCGGCCGTCAAGCACCAACGTTCGCCATCGCACCGACGGTTGTCCTGGATCAAGCGATGGTTCTCACGCCATTGACGACGAACGCACGTTCAACAAGAAGGAAGAAGTCATGTCCAAGCATCGGGTCCGTCCCCGTACGGCTGCTGCGCTGTCGCTTTCGGCGTTGGCCATGCCCCCGAGTTCCGGGCAGACAGAGCCTGACCCGGCAGGTCCGTTGACGCTCGTGGTGCGAGTGCCGCTCGTGGCGAACGCCAGCCCCCAGAAGCCCTGGCGCCAGTGAGCGACATGCGCGCGATCATCACCTTGCTCAGCTGCGGCCTTTTCGCCGCCCCGGCCGCGATGGGCCAATCCCGCGGAGAGTTGCTGTACACGACGCACTGCATCTCGTGCCACACGACAGAGATGCATTGGCGTGACAACCGTGCGGCCAGGAACTGGCCAGCCCTGAAGGCTCAGGTTCGCCGTTGGCAGGATGCGGCTTCACTGGCCTGGGGCGACAGCGACATCCTGGACGTGTCTCGCTACCTGAACGAAACCATCTATCACTTCGAACAGACGGCGGACCCGGTTTCGTCATCGAGCCCCGGTGCCGATCAACCCGCTTCCGCGCTGACCCGACTCGCCCTGCTTCGACGCCCGTAGGGCCGTGAGCATGGAATCGCCACAGGCCAAAGCCTCGACAACGGGTCGGGTGGTTCGGCAGCGGCCTGCGCCGGCCGCTGGGGGTTGGGTACGCTGGGTCCCCGGTATCCAGACTGTTCGGCACTACGAGCTCGGTTGGTTGCAGCACGACCTCGTGGCCGGCCTCGCGTTGACGGCGGTGCTGGTCCCCGTCGGCATTGCGTATGCCGTGGCCTCCGGCTTGCCCGGCATCTGCGGCCTGTACGCCACCGTGGCCGGGTTGCTGGCATATGCGCTGTTCGGCCCGAGCCGCATCCTGGTACTGGGGCCGGACTCGTCGCTGGCCCCACTCATCCTCGCCGTCGTTCTGCCGCTATCGGCGGGCCACCCCCAACGTGCTGTCGCGCTGGCCGGCATGATGGCCGTGGTCTCAGGTGCACTGTGTGTGGCTGCCGGCGCTGCGCGGCTGGGCTTCGTCACCGAGTTGCTGTCCAAACCGATCCGCTACGGGTACATGAACGGCATTGCGCTGACGGTGATCGCGAGCCAGTTGCCGGCGTTGTTCGGCTTCGCCGTCGATGCCCATGGACTGCTGGACGAGTCCTAGCAATTCGGGCTTGCCTTGCGGGCCGGCAACACGAACCCCTTGGCGCTGGCCATCGGCGTCGGAGCCTTGCTGACGATCCTTGTGCTCAGGCGGCATCCGCGGTTGCCAGGCGTTTTGATTGCCGTGGTGGGCGCGACCCTGGTCGTCAGCCTCCAGGATCTGTTCTCGACGACCCGCGCGCACGTCGGCGTACCCGTGCTGGGCGGGTTGCCGCAGGGCCTTCCCGGCTTCTCGTTGCCGTCGATGGGCGCCAACGACATTGCGCCGGTGCTGCTCGGGGGGTTGGCCGTGGCACTGATCTCCTTTGCGGACACCAGCGTGTTGTCGCGGACCTACGCTGGCCGAGCCGCATCCTTCGTCGACCCGAACCAGGAGATGGTCGGCCTGGGCGCTGCCAACCTCGCCGCCGGGCTGTTCCAGGGCTTCCCGATCAGCGCCAGCGCCTCACGCACACCGGTGGCCGAGGCTGCCGGCGCCAAGACACAGCTCACCAGCGTGGTGGGCGCGATTTCCGTCGGCGCCATGCTGTCGATGGCACCCGGCCTGCTGCGCAACCTGCCGGTCGCGGCCCTGGCGGCGGTGGTGATCGCCTCGGCCATCGGCCTGATCGAGGTCACGGACCTGCGCCGCATCTGGCGTATCCAGCGCTGGGAATTCTGGCTGTCGATCGGCTGCCTTCTCGGCGTGGCGCTGCTGGGCGCGATCCCGGGCATCGGCTTGGCGATCGTGGTGGCCGTCATCGAGTTCCTGTGGGACGGCTGGCGGCCTCACTCGGCCGTACTGGGCCGCGTCGACGGGGTCAAGGGCTATCACGACATCGCGCGCCACCCCGATGCCCGTGTGGTGCCGGGCCTGGTGCTCTTCCGGTGGGATGCGCCGCTCTTTTTCGCCAACGCGGAGTTGTTCCGCGATCGCGTGCTCGATGCGGTGGCTGGCTCTCCGACACCGGTGCGCTGGCTGGTCGTCGGAGCCGAGCCGATCACCAGTGTGGACGTGACCTCGGCCGATACGCTGGATGAACTCGACACGACCCTGCACGAGGCTGGCATCGATCTGTGCTTTGCCGAGATGAAGGACCCCGTCAAAGACAAGCTCAAGCGCTTCGGGCTCTTCTCCAGGCTCGGTGAGCAACGCTTCTTTGCGACCGTCGGCGAGGCGGTGAACCGCTATCTCGCATCGCAGTCCGTGGAGTGGGTGGACTGGGAAGACCGCGCAGGGGCCAGCGCCCAGTGGCCCCCCTCACGGAGGGGGCCGTGATGATGAGGACACGGCTGTCGTTCGCCGCAGTGGCGCTGTCGCTGCTTTCCACGGGTGCAGCGGCCACCTCCATTTGCCGATGGGTGAACGAGAGCGGCCGGACCCAGATCGCGGAAGTGGTCCCCGAGAAGTTCAGGGCAGTCGCCATCTGCACCGACTCGCAGAAGTACGAGCTTTCCCCCGAGAAGCGTCAGGCCGCCGAGCAGCGAGTGGCCGAAGACCAGGCCAGGGCGCGCCAGTCAGCAGCCAAGCCGCCTGGGGACCGAGCTTCAAGCCCAGCACGACCCACCCTGGCGGCCTCGGGTCGTGGGCGGCTCCACAGCCCAGGGCCCCGGCTGTCGGCGCGGCAGCTGCAACCCGAACTCGGTAACCGCGTCGACGGTGTGCTTGAAGGGCGTCGCAATCGCCTGGCTGTCGCCAGCCCGATGTGCCCCCCTCAAGACCGGGCTCGCATCCGGTTGTTCTTCGGTAGATGCTCGAGTTCGCACAAGCCCAATGCCTCCAG
>CAIJPE010000129.1 GCA_903822435.1 uncultured beta proteobacterium
ACGGCGGCCGTTTTATCAACTCCGACTTCCCACGAAACTCCGCACAGGTGGCCCATGAAATTCGCGATCACGCTCTCTGCCCTCATGCTGTCGACGGCGGTCTGGGCGGCCGGGCCCAAGACCAACCTCGTGGACCATTCCACCGACACGCTGATCGATGAAGGCAGCGCCAAGGCGGTGATGGCCGAAGCCATCCCGGCCAAGGTCTGGAAGCTCTACCCGGCCAGCAAGTTCGCTTTCGTCAGCCAGGTCGAGGGTGGCGTGACCACCGGCAATGCCTGCGTCGTGGTGGCCCGCGTGATGTTGCTGCCCGTGACGCCCACCATGAAGGCAGTGCTGTTCCGTCCCCAGAAGACGGCCACGGCCTTCGACACCATGGCCGGAGCCAGTGTCGATCAGTGCAAGGCCCTGGCCAAGGACAAGCTCAAGGAAGCCACGCAGGCCGTGGTCTCGGCGCTGGTCAAGACCTGAGGACGGCCGGCGGTGGCGCTCAAGGCGCCGCGCCGGGCCCCTGCATCAGCTGCTTCCACCCTGCCAGGCCGAGCTTGCGCAGGGTGTCGATGTTGCGCTGGTAGATGTCGGCCGCATCGGGTATGGCGGTGATGGCACGCTCCACGCTGGCCTCGCGCAGCAGGTGCAGCGTAGGGTGCGGCGCACGGTTGGTGTAGTTGGCCATGTCGCGGGCCGGCGTGCCTGCGAAGCGGTATTGCGGGTGGAAGCTCGCGATCTGGATCGTGCCTTCGATCCGAAGGTGGGCCAACGCGGCGTCGGCGATCTCCAGGAAGTCGTTGAAGTCGCCGAAGTCGTGCAGCACCAGCGGGTGCACGAGCACCGTGGTGTCGATGTCATCGGGGCTGGCCGCCACCAGCGTGCGCAATTCCTGCACCAGGTCCTCGAGCAAGGCGTCGGGCGTGGTGGCGGCCGAGGCCGCCCAGCGGATCTGCCCCTTGGCCTGCACCGCCTTGGCGAAGGGGCACAGGTTCAGGCCGATCACGGCCTTCTCGAACCAGGCCTGGGTTTCTTCCAGTGCGTTCATGGTCTGACTCCAGGGGATTCGACCGCCATGCCTGCCGCACGTTGCATCAGGTGCAGTTCCAGCGCGGTGGCTTCGTCGCTGCCGTAGGCGAAGGGCTCGGCGCGCACGCCGGTCATGCAGCCCCGCATCCGCCGCTGCAAGGAGCCCATGCCCTGCCATTCCAGCCGGTAGATGGGGTAAGCCGTGGGGTGGCCCTGCGGGATCGTCGCGCCGGCCAGGCGCCGTCCCGCCTGGCCATCGTGGCATTGGGCGCAGGACAGGTCGAGCTGGCCCATGCGCTGGGAAAAGAGGCGCGCACCCCAGGCGCGGCTGGCGGCCAGCCGCGGATCGTCCGGCGGCGCCAGCGGCAGCCCGCGCGACAGCCAGGCCACATAACTCTCCAGCGCCAGCAATTCATCGCTTTCGGGCTTGAACGGGGCTGCGTGCCGGTGCCGCTCCTGGCACAGGTTGATGCGCCCGGCCAGGGTCACCGGCTTGCCCAGCAGGCTGTCGAAGGCCGGGTAGCGCGTGGCCGCGCCCTTCAGGCTGGCCGCTGGGTGGCAGGCCGCGCAGTCCCTGGCAAAGCGCGCCTCGCCGTCTTTCAGCCACAGCCAGGCCGGGTTCTGCGTGTCGTCGCGCTGCAGCGCCTGGGTGGCCGGGCTCATGTCTTCGAAGCCGGAGCGCCGGCCGTCCGCCCCCGCCGCGGCGCACCAGCCCAGCCAGGCGGCCAGGACCACCCAGCGGATCACGCGCTCACGCTCAAGGCCGCGCTCTGGGTGTGGCTGAAGCCGTTGTCGCCCAGCCAGTTCACCACCAGCGTGCCGCTGACCGTGGCCACCAGCGGGAAGGCCAGGTACGGGTTGGCTGCGATGGCGGGGTGCAGGTCGGCCGCGAAGACCAGTTCGCCCTCGAAGCGGCATTCCACCCGGCGCACCAGGTCGCGGGACAGCGGCTGGCCGTCGCCGCTCAGCCGGTAGCCGGTCTCCATGGGGTGTTGCACGAGCGCCCGGATCTCGATGATCTCGCCAGCCTTGGCGCTGGCCGGGGCGTTGAGCAGGGCGCGCGTGGTGGCCATGTCAGGACTCGATGCAGGCCGCCAGCGTCACCAGCACTTCGGCGCTGCCTTGCCAGTAGCTGCCGTCGCTCATCGCCGCCACGGCAATCACCGTCTGCGAAGTGGCCAGGCGCATCCGCGTGGCCACCTGGGCCCTTCCGTTGCGCGGGCCCAGGTGGAAGACGGCCACGTCGGGCTGCGGATTGGCCGGCGTGAACAGGGCCACCCGCTGCACGTGGTCGACCGCCGTCATGGGGCTTTGCACCTGGATGCCGACCGGCACGGCGTTGCCGTTGTCCACGAGGGGCGCGATGTTCAGCGTCACGCGGCCTTCGGTGGGCACCTTGCCGCCGGTGAAGGCAGACACGGCGGCGGCCATTGCCGCGGGCGTGGCCAGCGCGGGGCGCAGGGTCCATGCCCACAGCCCGGCAGCGATCACCTGGCGGCGTTCCATCACTGGAGGGTCTGCAGGTAAGCCACGATGTCTTCCACCTGCTGTGCGCCGAGAACCGGCTGCCCGAGCCAGGCCGTACCGACGCGGGTCAGGCCCTCGGTGCGATGCAGCGAGGGCATCAGGCCGTCGGGCTCCAGGCGGCGGGCGTCGGCCACCCGCAGGCGCAGTTGTGCCGCGCTCCAGCGGCTTCCGGCACCTTGCAGGTTGCTGGCCAGATTGCCTTGCGAGCGCGCATCCGGAAAGGGGCCGCCGTGGCACAGCAGGCACAGACCTTCCTGGCGGTTGCCCACCAGGGCCCGACCCCGGGCGGCGTTGCCGGGGGTGTCGGTCAGCGGCTGCGGCATGCCGTCGTCCACCACGACGGCCGCTGCCAGGGCGCCCATCGGAAACATGAGCGCAGCCAGGGCTGCCGCTGCCGCGTGCCTCATCACGCCTTCAGGCTGTGGTGCTTCAGCGGCAACTCGCGGATGCGCTTGCCCGTGGCGGCAAACACGGCGTTGAGCACAGCCGGCGCGGCCACCGCGATGGTGGGCTCGCCGACGCCACCCCAGAAGCCGCCTGAAGGCATGACGATGGCTTCGACCCGTGGCATGTCGGCCATCTTCATGGCCGGGTAGGTGTCGAAATTGCGCTGCTCGATCCGCCCGTCCTTGACCGTGCACGCGCCATACAGCGCGGCCGAAAGCCCATAGGCGAAGGAGCCCTCCACCTGCGCCTCGATCTGCTGCGGGTTGACGGCATGGCCCGAGTCGGTGGCAGCGACGATGCGGTGCACCTTGAGCGCTCCCTCCTTGCTCACCGAGACCTCGGCGCAGGCCGCCACGTAGCTGCCGAAACCGTGCGTCTGCGCCAGGCCGCGGTAGACCTTCTGGCCGCCGACGTCGGGCGCCGGCTTGCCCCAGCCGGCCCGCTCGGCCACGGCCTCCAGCACCGCCAGGTGCTTGGGGTAGCCGGCCATCAGCTGGCGGCGCAGGGCCAGCGGGTCCTGCCCCGTGGCGTGCGCGATCTCGTCGACGAAGCACTCGAGATAGATCGTGTTCTGGTTCAGGTTGACGCCGCGCCAGAAGCCCGCCGGCACATGCGGGTTGCGCATGGCGTGGTCGATCAGCAGGTTGGGGATGCCGTAGCCGATCATGGCCTCGCCACCGCCGTTGTTCAGGCCCTGGAAGACCACGGGGTCCTTGCCGTTCTGGATGTTCTGCGGCGCGACGCTGGCCAGGATGGACTGGCCCGAGATGCGCATGTGCAGCGCCGTGACCTTGCCTTGCGCGTCCAGCCCCGCCGTGAGCTTGCACTGCGTGATGGGGTGATAGCGGCCGTGCGTCATGTCTTCCTCGCGCGTCCACAGCAGCTTGACGGGCGTGCCCGGCAGCTCCTTGGCGATCTGCACGGCCTGCGTGACCCAGTCGTGCACGGCCCCGCGTCGCCCGAAGCCGCCACCCAGGTGGATCTTGTAGACCTCGCACTGCGCGGGCTGCAGGCCGGCGGCTTCGGCTGCAGCGGCCAGCGCTGCCTCGCCGTTCTGCGTGGGTGTCCAGACCTCGCAACGCTCGGGCGTCCAGCGCGCGGTGGCGTTCATGGGCTCCATCGTGGCGTGGTTCTGGTGCGGGTACGCATACACCGCCTCGAGCTTGCGCACGGCACCGGCCAAGGCTTGCCTGACGTCGCCGCCGCTGTTGCCCACGGCCGCCTGCTCGGCGTCCAGGCCGGCCTTCAGCATGGCATCGATGCCCGCCTGCTGCACGCTGCCGTTGGGGCCTTCGTCCCACTCGATCTTCACGGCGTCCACGGCCTTCTTCGCCCGCCACCAGGTGTCGGCCACCACGGCCACGGCGTAGTCGCCCACCGGCACCACCTTCTTCACGCCGGGCATCTTGGCCACCGCAACCGCGTCGTAGCGCTTGACCTTGCCCCCGAAGACCGGGCAGGCGCGGATGGCGGCGTTCAGCATGCCGGGCAGCTTCAGGTCGGCGCCGTACACCTGCTTGCCGGTGGTCTTGTCCACCGTGTCCAGGCGGGCCAGGCGCTTGCCGGCGATTTTCCAGGCCTTGGGATCCCTCAGCGGCACCTCGCTGGGTGCCGTCAGCTGGCCCGCGGCGGCGGCCACCTTGCCGTAGGTGGTGCGCTTGCCCGACGGGTGCGTGATCACCCCGGCCGCCGCACTGCATTCGGCGACAGGCACCTTCCACTCGTCGGCTGCGGCCTGCACCAGCATCATGCGGGCGGCGGCGCCGCCCTTGCGCACATACTCGTTGCTCTCGCGGATGCCGCGGCTGCCGCCGGTGCTGAAGTTGCCCCACACCCGCTTGCGGGCCAGGTTCTGGCCCGGCGTGGGGTACTCGGTGGTCACGCGGGCCCAGTCGCAGTCCAGCTCTTCGGCCACCAGTTGGGCGAGGCCCGTCAGCGTGCCCTGGCCCATCTCGGAGCGTGCGATGCGGATGATCACCCGCTCGTCCGGTTGCACCACCACCCAGGCATTGATCTCGGCCGGCTGGCCCTGCGAAGCAGCCACCACCGGGAAACCGAGGACCAGGGATCCGGCGGCGGCGGCGCCCAGGAAGCCACGGCGGGTCAGGTCGATGCTGCTCATGTGGCACTCCGCACGACGTGCACGATGTCCAGCCCGGCGGTCTTCATGTCGCCCGACGCGGCCGCCCTGATGGCCGCCCGCACGCGGTTGTACGTACCGCAGCGGCAGATGTTGGTGATGTTGGCCTCGATGTCGGCATCGGTGGGCTTGGGCGTGGTCTTCAGCAGCGCGGCCGCGGCCATGATCATGCCGCTCTGGCAGTAGCCGCACTGCGGCACGTCCAGCTGCACCCAGGCCTGCTGCAAGGGGTGGTTGCCGGTGGGCGAGAGCCCTTCGATGGTGGTGATCTTCTGCGAGGGCTGCACGGCCGAGACCGGCAGCACGCAGCTGCGCACCGGGGCGCCATCCAGGTGCACGGTGCAGGCGCCGCACTGCGCCACGCCGCAGCCGTATTTGGTCCCGGCCAGGCCCAATTGCTCGCGCAGCACCCACAGCAGGGGGGTGTCGGGTTCGGCGTCGTGCTCGCGCACCTTGCCGTTGACGTTCAGGCTGGCCATGCGTGTTCTCCGGGGTGGGGTGGCGCCGGCCCGTGGCCGGCTGTCTGGATAGCGATCATTGTGGGAGAAAACCGCCGCATCGCGATCGGGGTTCGCCCGTCAATGCCCTTGCGCTCAGGGTCTTGCCTCAGCCGGCGGGGCTGGCCAGGCGCTCGATCAGCAGGTCGGCCAGCAACTCCACGGCCTGCTCCAGCAAGGGGCCGCGCGGCCGCTGCGACGAGGTGGCAATCCACAGGCCGGTGGCCAGTGGCGGCCCGCCTTCACCGGTGCCGATCGGCTGCGCCGTATAGGCGGCCTCGCGCTCGTGGCCGCGAAGGGCATTGAGCGACAGCACCGCGTGCAACGGGTGCCGTTGCACCAGGTCCAGGATGGCCGGCACGCTCTCGATCTCCAGACCCACGCGCGGCTTCAGCCCCGCTTCGGCCAGTGCCGTTTCCAGGCGCATGCGGATGGCATGCGGCCGGCTGGGGATGACCAGTTCGCGCGCGGCCACCTCGGCCAGGGACACCATCCGGCCGACCAGGGCCGCCCCGCGGCGCGGGCCGCGTGCCGAGACCAGGTACAGCCGCTCCTGCAGCACCGGCCGCAGGTCGATGGCCGCCAAGGGGGTGGCGTTGTAGACCACGGCGCAATCGATGCGGCCCTGCAGCAGCCACTCCAGCGTGTAGGTGGACAGGCCTTCGACCATCGTCAGCGTGGCCTTGGGGAAGCGGCCGCGGAAGGCCTCCACCAGCGGCGCGGTGAGCGTGCGGCCGATGCTCGGGGGCAGGCCGATGGACAGCAGTCCGCTGGCCGTGCCGCGCTGGTCGAGCAGATCCTGCCGGGCGCGTTCGAGTTGCTGCAGGATGCCGCGACCGTGCGCCAGCAGCGTCTGGCCGGCCGGCGTGAGCGTGACCCCGCGGCCGTTGCGGTCGAACAGCGGCTGGTGCAGTTCCACTTCCAGCGCGCGCACCTGCCGGCTCAGCGCCGGCTGCGCCACTTTCAGCACCGTCGAGGCGCGCGTGAAGCTGCCGAGTTCGGCCACCTGCACGAAGTAGGCGATCTGCTTGAAGTCCACCCATGGATTGTGGGGCTTCACGCAACCAGCCATGCCGGATCGGCCTAGCAGCTAGTCGCGCGCACGCGTTGAAGAATGTCCGCCCATGCACAAGAATGCGAGGCATGAAGCAGCGCATCACCGGGATCTCGTCGATGGCCACCCGCCAGGTGCTGTCCGAGCTGGCGGCCGGCTACGAGGCCCTGTCCGGCCACGCCGTGGCCTTCGAGGCCGTGGGCGGCGTCGATGCCGCCAAGCGCGTGCTGGCCGGAGAGGCCTTCGACCTCGTGGTGCTGGCCTCCGACGCCATCGACCGCCTGCTGGCTTCGGGCCACCTGGTGGCCGGCAGCCGGGTCGACCTGGTGCGCTCCCCCGTGGCGGTGGCCGTCAAGGCCAAGTCGGCTGGCGGCCCGCCCCATCCGGACATCGCCACCGAAGACGCCCTGCGGCTGGCCGTCCTGGATGCCCGGAGCGTGGGCTATTCCACCGGGCCCAGCGGCACCTATCTGATGCAGCTCTTCCAGCGGTGGGGCATCGCCGATGCGATTGCCCGGCGCATCGTGCAGGCGCCGCCGGGCGTGCCGGTGGGCCAGTTGGTGGCCCGTGGCGAAGTCGAGCTCGGCTTCCAGCAACTCAGCGAGCTGATGCACCTGGACGGCATCGATGTCGTGGGCACCTTGCCTTCGGCCGTGGCCTACATCACCACCTTTTCCTGCGGGCGCTGCACGGCCAGCCACCCCGGCGTCGACCAGGCTCAGGCCATTGCGGGCCTGCTGGCCTACATGAACAGCCCGCAGGCCGCCGCGATCAAGCGGCGCCACGGCATGGAGCCCGTGTAGTCCCATCCACCCGGCGCCCGGCCCCAGATCCTCCCGAACCCGTCTGATCGGACATCCACACCATGATCATCGATTGCCACGGCCACTACACCACGGCGCCCAAGGCGCTGGAGAACTGGCGCAATGCCCAGATCGCCGGCATCAAGGACCCGGCCGCCAAGCCGCGCGTCAGCGACCTGAAGATCAGCGACGATGAACTGCGCGAGAGCATCCAGGGCAACCAGTTGCGCCTGATGCAGCAGCGCGGCAGCGATCTCACCATCTTCAGCCCGCGCGCCAGCTTCATGGCCCACCACATCGGCGACTTCGAGGTCAGCAGCACCTGGGCGGCGATCTGCAACGAGCTGTGCTTCCGCGTGGCCCAGCTGTTCCCCGATCACTTCATTCCCGCGGCGATGCTGCCTCAGAGCCCCGGCGTCGACCCGACCACCTGCATCCCCGAACTGGTGAAGTGCGTGGAGCAGTACGGCAACGTGGCCATCAACCTCAACCCCGACCCCTCGGGCGGCCACTGGACCAGTCCGCCACTGTCCGACCGCCATTGGTACCCGTTGTACGAAAAGATGGTGGAGTACGACATCCCGGCCATGGTGCACGTCAGCACGAGCTGCAACGCCTGCTTCCACACCACGGGCGCGCACTACCTGAACGCCGACACCACGGCCTTCATGCAGTGCCTCACCTCCGACCTGTTCAAGGACTTCCCCAGCCTGCGCTTCGTCATCCCGCACGGCGGCGGCGCGGTGCCGTATCACTGGGGCCGCTTCCGGGGCCTGGCGCAGGAGCTGAAGAAGCCGCTGCTCAAGGACCACCTGCTCAACAACATTTTCTTCGATACCTGTGTGTACCACCAGCCGGGCATCGACCTGCTGACCAAGGTGATCCCGGCGGACAACATCCTGTTCGCCAGCGAGATGATCGGCGCGGTGCGCGGCGTCGACCCCGAGACCGGCCACTACTATGACGACACCAAGCGCTACATCGAAGCCTCCACGCAGCTCAGCGACCACCAGCGCTGGCAGATCTACGAAGGCAACGCGCGGCGCGTGTACCCGCGGCTGGACGCCGCGCTGAACGCCCGGGCCGCGGCCTCGGCAGCGTCTTCGGTGAAGGGGGCCTGAACCATGTACGAACTGGGCATCGTCAAGCGCAACATCATCCGCGCCGAGCGCGCGGCCACCGACCGGCTGGCGCAATTCGGCGCCTCCACCGTGCACGAGGCCATGGGCCGCGTGGGCCTGATGCACACCGGCATGCGGCCCATCTACAGCGGTGCCCGCATTTCGGGTACGGCCGTGACGGTGCTGCTTCAGCCGGGCGACAACTGGATGATGCACGTGGCGGCCGAGCAGATCCAGCCGGGTGACATCGTGGTGGCGGCGGTGACCGCGCCCTGCACCGACGGCTACTTCGGCGACCTGCTGGCCACGTCCTTCAGGGCCCGCGGGGCGTTGGGGCTGGTGATCGATGCCGGGGTTCGCGACGTGCGCGACCTCACCGAGATGGGGTTCCCGGTGTGGAGCCGCGCCATCAGCAGCAAGGGCACGATCAAGGCCACGCTGGGTTCGGTCAATGTGCCGCTGGTGTGCGCCGATGCGCTGGTCAATCCCGGCGATGCCATCGTGGCCGATGACGACGGCATCGTCGTGGTACCCGCGGCGATGGTGGCCAAGACCGCGGACGCCGCTGCGGCCCGCGAAGCCAACGAGGCCGAAAAGCGCGCCAAGCTGGCATCGGGCGTGCTGGGCCTGGATATGTACAAGATGCGCGAACCGCTGGCCAAGGCCGGCCTGCGCTACGTGGACTGATGCCGTGAAGGTCGCCCTGATCGGTTGCGGCGAGGTCGGCCGGATCCTGTCCGAAGACCTGCGCCAGGCGGGGCACGCCGTCACGGCCTTCGACCTCAAGCTGGCCACAGCCCAAGCGGCGCCGATGCGTGAGCACGCGGCCCGCCATGGGGTGGTGCTGGCGGCCACGCACGCCGACGCCGTGCGCGGCGCAGCGCTGGTGGTTTCGGCCGTCACCGCCAGTCAGACGCTGGCCGTGGCCGAGGCTTGTGCCGAGGGCCTGCAGGCGCCCGCGGGTCGTGGCGCCTTCTTCCTGGACTTCAACTCGGCCTCGCCGGGCGCCAAGATCCGGGCCGCGGCCGTGGTGGATGCCGCGGGTGGCCGTTATGTCGAAGGCGCCGTGATGACCACACTGCCCCCTTACCGCCTGAAGGTGCCGCTGCTGCTGGGCGGGCCGCATGCCGCCGCGCTGCGGCCGGTGCTGGCCGAGGCCGGCTTCACCGCCGCCCGCGTGGCCAGCGAGCGGCTGGGGGTGGCCTCGGCCACCAAGATGTGCCGCAGCATCATGATCAAGGGCCTGGAGGCCATGGTGATCGAGAGCTTCACCACCGCGCGCCACTACGGCGTGGAGGATGCGGTCATCGCCTCCCTCTATGAAACCTATCCCGGCATCGACTGGGAAAAGCAGGGCGCCTACCTGTTCCAGCGCGTGATCGAGCACGGCCGGCGGCGCAGCGAAGAAGTGCGCGAGGTGGCGCAGACCGTGCGCGAGGCCGGCCTGGAGCCCTTCAGCGCCACCGGCACCGCCGAGCGGCAGGCCTGGGTCGCCGACCGCGGCGACGAAGGCTGGTTCGGCGAGCGTGGCGGCCCGGGCTTTGCCCGCTCGCCCGACTGGCGCACCGAAGCCGACCGCATCCTGCAGAACCTGAAAGGTCACGATCGATGAGCTTCGAGAAGACCCCCGGCTGGCTGGACTGGTACGCCGGTCCCAGCAAACCCAGCTTCGTGCTACCAGCCGGTAGCGTGGACGCCCACTGCCACGTCTTCGGCCCGGGCGGCCAGTTCCCCTACGCCCCCGAGCGCAAGTACACCCCCT
>CAIJPE010000130.1 GCA_903822435.1 uncultured beta proteobacterium
CGAACGGCAGCCGCCAGCGCGTGCTTGAGCGCCGCGAAAGAGCCGAAGCCGCCCGGCGGCCGGTGCTGCCAGGCCTGTGCGGCCACCCAGGGCGAGTGTTCGTAAGTGCCTTCCAGCAGCGCCGTGAAGGTGGCCTGGTCGGCGGCGTTGAGTTGTTCCAGCGTGAGCATGGGCAGGCCCTTCTCAGCGCCAGACGAAGGCCGAGGCCGCGTCGAAGGGCTGGACGGCTTTCCAGTGGCGGGCGATGTCGATGCGGCGGCAGATCCATACGCCGCTGAAGGACTGGATATGGTCCAGGAAACGCTGCAGCGAGCCAATGCGCCCGGGCTTGCCCAGGAGCCGGCAGTGCATGCCGACGCTCATCATCTTCGGCCGGTCGATGCCGGCGGGGTCGCCCTCGGCATAGAGCGCATCGAAGCTGTCGCGCAGGTAGGTGAAGAAGTGGTCGCCGGTGTTGAAGCCCTGCGCCTGCACGAAGCGCATGTCGTTGGTGTCCAGCGAATAGGGCACCACGAGGTGCGGCGCCAGGGTGCCGTCGGTGCGCTGCACCTGCAGCCAGAAGGGCAGGTCGTCGCCGTAATAGTCGCTGTCGTATTCGTAACCGCCGTGGTCGGCCACCAGGCGGCGGGTGTTGGGGCTGTCGCGGCCGGTGTACCAGCCCTGCGGCCACTGCCCGCCGGTCAGGTCGCGCAGCAGGTGCGTGGCGACTCCCATGTGCTTGCGCTCGGTGGCGTCGGGCATGTGCTGGTGGTGGATCCACCGCAGGCCGTGGTTGGCGATCTCGTCGCCGCGGGCCATGAAGGCCTGCACCAGCTCGGGGTAGCGCTCCAGCGCCGAGGCCACTCCGAAGATGGTCAGAGGCAGGCCCCGGCTGTCGAATTCGCGGAGCAAGCGCCACACGCCGGCGCGAGAACCGTACTCGTACATCGACTCCATGGTCATGTGCCGGTTCTCGTAGGCCTGGGCCGTGACGAGCTCGGACAGGAAGGTCTCGGAAGTGGGATCGCCGTGCAGCGGGTTGTTCTCGCCGCCTTCTTCGTAGTTCAGGACGAACTGCACGGCAATGCGCGCGCCGCCGGGCCACCGGGCGTGCGGCGGATTGCGGCCGTAGCCGCGCAGGTCTCGGGGGTACGCCAAGGGGGGCTGCTGGTCAGACATGGGCGGAAGGCGGCGGTTGCCGCCACGTCGGGGAGAAAGGTCGCTGAGAATAGCCGCAGCCGGCGATGCCGGCGCACTTCACGACCGGATTGCAAACCATGGGCCACCTCAGCACCCACGTCCTCGACACCGCGAACGGCTGCCCCGCCGCGGGCATGCAGGTCAGCCTGCAAAGGCTGGAACCGGGCGGCGCCGTCACCCTGCGCGCCGTGGCGCTGGACGCCGACGGCCGCGCCGGCGGGCCTCTGCTGGACGCCGGCAGCATGGCCGTGGGCCGCTACCGGCTGATCTTCGAGGTCGCGCCCTACTTCCGTGCACGCGGCGTGGCACTGCCCGACCCGCCTTTCATCGACGTGGTGCAACTGGATTTCGGCATCGCCGACGCCCAGGGCCATTACCACGTACCGCTGTTGTGCAGCCCCTGGAGCTACAGCACCTACCGCGGCTCCTGACCGGCATGGGGCTTGCGAGCCATCCGCCAACGCCATGAAGCACCTCTGATGGACACCTACCTGCTCGACTGGGCCAACCTGCTGCTGCGCTGGACGCACGTGATCGTGGCCATCGCCTGGATCGGCTCGTCGTTTTACTTCGTCTTCCTCGACAACAGCCTGACCGCGCCCGAAGACCCGGCGCTGAAGGAAAAGGGCGTGGGCGGCGAGCTCTGGGCCGTGCACGGCGGCGGCTTCTACAACCCGCAGAAGTACCTGCTGGCGCCCAAGACCATCCCCGAGCACCTGCACTGGTTCTTCTGGGAAAGCTATTCCACCTGGCTGAGCGGCTTTGCGCTGTTCACGGTGGTCTACCTGTTCAACGCCAGCAATTTCCTGATCGACAAGACAGTGCACGCCTGGTCGCCCGCCGCGGCGGTGGCGGCGGCCCTGGGCTTCCTGGCGGCGTTCTGGGTGGTGTACGACCTGATCTGCCGCTGGGTGGGCGAGCGCAAGGGCGCCGTGGGCGGCGACGCCATCGTGGGCGCGCTGGTGCTTCTTTACGTGGTGGGCGCGGCCTGGCTGGCCTGCCAGCTGTTTGCCGGCCGGGCCGCCTTCCTGATGGTGGGCGCCATGCTGGCAACGGCCATGAGCGCCAACGTCTTCTTCTGGATCATCCCGGGCCAGCGCAAGGTCATCGCACAGATGCGCGCCGGCTTGGCCGTCGAGGCCATCCACGGCCAGCGCGCCAAGCAGCGCAGCGTGCACAACACCTATTTCACGCTGCCGGTGCTGGTGGCGATGCTGTCCAACCACTACGGCTGGCTCTACCAGGGCCCGCACAACTGGCTGGTGCTGGTGCTGCTGATGCTGGCCGGCGCGCTGATCCGCCACAGCTTCGTGGTGCGCCACAAGGCGCTGGTGCAGGGCCAGCGGGTGCCCTGGGAATACGCCGGCGGCGGCACGGTGGCGCTGCTGGCTTTGTCCATCTGGCTGGCACCCGCAGCGCCGACGGCGGCCGAATTGGCCGCCGTGCCGGCCCAGGTGCACTTCAGCGACGTGAAGGCGGTGGTCGACCAGCGCTGCGTGCTGTGCCACAACGCGCAGGTGCAGAACAAGAACGTGGCGCTTCACACGCCCGAGCTCATCCAGCAGCACGCGCAGCAGATGTACCAGCAGGCGGTGGTGCTCAAGCAGATGCCCATGAACAACGCCACGCAGATCACCGACGCCGAGCGGGGCATCATCAAGCGCTGGTACGAAAGCGGCGCGCCCGCGAACTGACGCACCCCTTGCCGGAGCCCCCATGGCCACGCAGCTCGTCCGCCACGCCAGCCTGCTGGTGACCATGGATGCCACCCGGCGCGAGATCGCCGATGGCGCGGTGTTTTCGCGCGACGGCGTGATCGAGGCCGTGGGCGCCACGCCCGAGCTGCCGGCCACCGCCGATGTGGTGATCGATGCGAGCGACCAGCTGGTGATGCCGGGCCTGGTCAACACGCACCACCACATGTACCAGACGCTGACCCGCGCAGTGCCCGCCGCGCAGGACAACGAACTCTTCGGCTGGCTGCAGACCCTGTACCCGCTGTGGGCCCGCCTGACCCCCGAGATGGCGCATGTCTCAACCCAGACGGCCTGCGCCGAGCTGCTTCTGTCGGGCTGCACCACCAGCAGCGACCACCTCTACCTATTCCCCAACGGCGTGCGGCTGGACGACACGCTCCACGCCGCGGCCCAGATCGGCATGCGCTTCCACGCCGCCCGCGGCGCCATGAGCGTGGGACAGAGCCAGGGCGGCCTGCCGCCCGACAGCGTGGTGGAAGGCGAAGCCGCCATCCTGAATGACACGCAGCGCCTGATCCAAACGTGGCATGACCCCGCGCGCCACGCCATGCAGCGCATCGTGGTGGCGCCGTGCTCGCCCTTCAGCGTCAGCCGCGGCCTGATGCGCGACGCGGCCTTGCTGGCCCGGCAGCATGGGGTGAGCCTGCACACGCACCTGGCCGAGAACGACAACGACATCGCCTACACGCGGGAGAAGTTCAGCTGCACGCCGGCCGAATACGCGCAAGACCTCGAATGGCTGGGGCCCGATGTGTGGCACGCCCACTGCGTCAAGCTGGATGCGGCCGGGATCGCGCTCTTTGCCAGCACCGGCACGGGCGTGGCGCATTGCCCGGGCTCGAACATGCGCCTGGGCTCGGGCATTGCCCCCATCCGGGCGATGCGCGATGCCGGCGTGCCCGTCAGCCTGGCGGTGGACGGCTCGGCCAGCAACGACAGCGGCCACCTGCTGGCCGAACTTCGCCTGGGCCTGCTGTTGCAGCGCGTGGGCAGTGGCGCCACGGCCATGCCGGCCCGCGAGATGCTGGAGATGGGCACCCTGGGCGGCGCGCGCGTGCTGGGCCGCGACGACATCGGCGCCCTGGCCCCGGGCATGTCGGCGGACTGGGTCAGCTGGCCGCTCGATGAGGTGGGCATGGCCGGCGGCGGGCACGACCCCGTGGCCGCCCTGCTGCTGTGCCACGTGCCGCGCGTGCGGCACGCCGTCGTGAACGGCCGCCAGGTGGTGAAAGATGGGCAACTGGTCACGCTCGACCTGCCCCACCTGCTCGAAAAACACCGCCGGCTCGCGCAACGGCTGCTGGCCCGGCCCTAGACTGCGCCAGGGCTCTCAAGCCAGGGCACCAACGCGCCGAAATCCTCCCAGGTCAACCACCGGCGGCAGCGGTATGGGATGCTCCCATAGGGGCGGAGTCGAGCGATCAGTTGGGCGCGAAAGGATGGCGAAGATGCAGAAGTTGCCGATCCGTTCGTGGTGGGCCGCGCTTGCGGTGACCGCGGGCCTCCTCGGCTCGATCGTGCCGTTCGGCAGCCCGGCTCAGGCGCAGCCCGCTCCGGTGGTGCCATTGCGGCTGCACATCGCCGGCAGCCTGGCCGGGGTCAACCTGTACAAGCGCCACGAAGAGCCCTTCTGGGCTACGGAGCTGGCCCGGCTGAGCGGTGGCCGGTATACCGCCGAAATCGTCCCCTTCGACCGCGCCGGCATCCGGGGGCAGGACATGCTGTCGCTGATCCAGCTCGGCACGGTGCCCTTCGGCACGATGTTGCTGAACCTGTCCTCACCCAAGGACATCGAGCTGAGCGCCCCCGACCTGGCGGGTCTGAATCCGGACATGCCATCGCTGCGCCGCACGGTGGCGGCCTTCCGCCCCTACCTGCAGCAGCTGCTGCGCGAGCGCTATGGCATCGAATTGCTGGCGGTGTATGCCTACCCGGCCCAGGAGTTGTTCTGCGCCAAGCCATTCGCCAACCTGGATGCGCTGAAAGGACGGCGTATCCGCACCTCGGCCGCACCGCTGTCGGACTGGGTACAGGCCCTGGGCGCACAGCCGGTGGCCACGCCCTTTGCCGAGATCGTGCCCGCCATGCGCTCGGGCAACATCGATTGCGCCATCACGGGCACGATGTCGGGCAACACCATCGGCCTGCACGAAGTCACCGTGCAGATGCACACGATGGCGGTGTCATGGGGGCTGTCGATCTTCGCGGCCAACGGGGCGGCCTGGGCACAGCTGCCGGCCGAGCTGCGGGCCCTGCTGCAGCGCGAATTGCCCCGGCTGGAGCGTGACATCTGGGACGAAGCCCAGCGCGAGACCGAAGAAGGCATTGCCTGCAACATCGGCGCGCCCGCCTGCCGCACCGGCAAGCCCGGGCGGATGATCGAGCTCAAGCCCACGCCGGCAGACGAGCAGCGCCGGCGCGAGATCTTCACCAGCACCGTGCTGCCGCGCTGGCTGCAACGCTGCGGGCCGCCGTGCGCCGAGGCCTGGAACCGAACGCTGGCGCCGGTGACCGGTTTCGAGGCCAAGCAGGGTCGTTGAGTGCGCACGGATCTGCATGGCCAGAGGAAGCGCCTGCTGCCGCAGGTGTGGGTGGCCGTTACCCTGCTGCTGGCTTTGCTGGCGGTGGCCGTGCTGGGCCTGCTGCGCAGCGGCGAGCACGAGGCGCGCGGGCGCATGGAAGAGCGCGTCAAGCAGCTGGTCGGCGGGGCCGAGGCCGAACTCAACCGTACCCTGATCGGGGCCGACACCCTGCTCGGCGGCCTGCCAGGGCTGCTGCCACCCAGCAAACCGGGGCTGAAGGGGCCCGACAGCTTCGACACCGAGGGCACCATCCGGGCCCTGCGGACCCTGAATGACCGGCTGATGATCTTCACCGACATCGCGCTGGTGGACGAGACTGGCCGAACGCTGGCCAGCGGGCTGCCGGCCACCGCGCGAAACGGCATCCTGCTGCCCCCGGGCTTCGTGGCCACGGTGTTCGGGCAGGCCGTGCCCGGGTTGCTGCTGAGCGCGCCGATGGCCAGCGCCGTCAGCGGTGAGATGTCGCTGTACCTGGCGCGCACCCTGAAGCTGGCCGACGGCCGGCGCGTGATGGCGGTGGGCGAGTTGCCTGCCACGCTGCTGGGCTCCATCATCCTGAATGCTGCCGACGCGCCCGGCCTGGCCGTGACGCTGGAGCGCGACGACGGTGAATTGCTGGTGAGCATGCCGGCCAACGACCGGCTCAATGGCCAGCACCTGTCACCACCCCTGAGCGCCGCGCAGGCCGATGGTTCGGCCTTCGAGGCGCCCGCGCGGCTGGGGGGCAGCCCGGCCCTGGTGGCCAGCAGGCCCACGATCTACCCCACGCTGCTGATCAGCGTGGCCCAGCCCTTGAAGGACGGCCTCTCGCGCTGGGACCGCGAACGCAAAGGCATCCTGGCGGTAGCCGGCGTGTTTGCGTTGCTGCTGGTGGCCGCGGGCGGGCTGGTCCAGACCCAGCTCACGCGGCTGGGACGGGCGCGGCAGGCGCTGGCACAGTCGGCCGCCACGCTGGACCAGGCGCTGGCCGCCATGGCCGACGGCTTCCTGCTGTGCGACGCCCAGGACCGGGTGCTGCGCTGGAACCAGCGCTACCTCGAACTGTTCCCCTGGCTGCGCGGCGTGATCAGCGTCGGCGTGCCGTTCAGGCGCCTGGCCGAGGCGGCGGCGCAGGCCAAGGACTTCGAAGGCCAGCCCGAGGCCCGCAAGGCCTGGATCGACGAACGCATCAGCCTGCACCAGGCGGCCGACCGGGTGTGGGAGCAGTTGCTGGTCAACGGGCTTTTCGTCAACGCGCTGGAGCGCCGCACGCCCGATGGAGGGGTGGTCAGTGTCTACCGCGACATCTCGGCGGCCGAGCGACAGCTGGCCCGGGCCAAGGCGGCAGCCGAAGCGGCCAACGAAGCCAAGTCGCAGTTCCTGGCCAACATGAGCCATGAGATCCGCACGCCGCTGAATGCGGTGCTGGGCCTCAACGAATTGCAGCTGCGCTCGACCCTCGATCCCGAACAGCGGGGCCGGTCCGAGCTCATCCGCAGTTCGGGCCAGCTGCTGCTCGCGCTGATCAACGACATCCTGGATGTCTCGCGCATCGAGTCCGGCCACATGGAATCGACGGTGGCGCCCTTCTCGCCGCAGCGGGTGGCCGAAGAAGTGATGTCGGTGCTGCGCGAGCGCGCCCAGCAGCAGCGCCTGGCCTTTGCCCTGGAGCTCGACCCCGGCCTGGCGCCCGAAATGCAAGGCGATGCGGTGCGCGTGCGCCAGGTGCTGTTCAACCTGGTGGGCAACGCGTTGAAGTTCACCGACAGCGGCGGGGTGACGGTACGCCTGTCGCAACGGCCGGCGGACACTGGCGCCGACCAGACGCTGCTGGTGATGGAGATCCACGACACCGGCATCGGCATTCCGGCCGAGGCCTTGCCCACGCTCTTCGACCGATTCACGCAGGCCGATGCCAGCACGGCCAGGCGCTACGGCGGCAGCGGGCTGGGCCTGGCGATCACCCGCGAGATCGTCCAGCGCATGGGCGGCACCATCGGCGTGACCACCGAACCCGGACGCGGCAGCACCTTCCGCGCCACGATCCTTTGCCGCGTGCAGGCCGGCGAAGTGCCGCAGGAGCCGGACACCCCCGGCGCGCAGGCATCGGCCGCCGCACAGGCGCGCTCCGGCCTGAGGGTGCTGGCCGCCGAGGACAACCCCGTCAATCAGGTGCTGATCGAGGCGATGCTGCAGCACCTGGGCCACCGCTCGGAACTGGTGCCCAACGGCGCCGTCGCCGTGGCCCGGGCCCAGCAGGGTGGCTGGGATCTGGTCCTGATGGACATGCAGATGCCCGAGCTGGACGGCGCTGGTGCGGCCCGGGCCATCCGCAAGCTGCCCGGCCCCGCGGGCAAGGTGCCCATCGTGGCGATGACGGCCAACGCCCGCGCCGAAGACCGCCAGGCCTGTGCCGACGCGGGCATGGACGGCTACGTCTCCAAACCCATCGACATGGAAGCGCTGGCCTCCGCCATCGAGCTCGCCACGGCCACCGCCGCCACGGCCTGAGCCAGGATGCGCGCCTTCGGCCGGGCGGGGTTCGCCCCCGGTCGGCTGGCGCGCGGTTGCCGCAGAATTGCGGGCAATCACAGCCCCCCCCCCGAAGGAGCCCCATGAACGGCCAGATGATGCAGCTGCCGCTGCTGATCTCTTCCCTGATCACGCATGCCGAACGCCACCACGCCCACCGGGAAGTGGTGTCGCGGCGGGTGGAGGGCGACATCCACCGCACCACGTACAAGGAAATCGCCTCGCGCTCGCGGCGCATGGCCAAGGCCCTGGCCGGCCTGGGCGTGACGATGTCCGACCGCGTGGCCACGCTGGCCTGGAACGGCTACCGCCACATGGAGCTGTACTACGCCGTGAGCGGCTCGGGCGCCGTGCTGCACACCGTCAACCCGCGCCTGCATCCGGACCAGATCCTCTACATCGCCGACCACGCGGAAGACCAGGTGATGTTCTTCGACCTGACCTTCCTGCCGCTGGTGGCTGCCGTTGCCGGCCGCACCAAGACGGTCAAGCACTGGGTGGCGATGACCGACCGCGCCCACATGCCCACGGGCGAGGTGGCCGCCAGGATCCCCAACCTGCTGTGCTACGAAGACCTGATCGAGACCCACGACGACGCCTTCGTGTGGCCCACCTTCGACGAGAACCTGGCCAGCTCGCTGTGCTACACCTCGGGCACCACGGGCAACCCCAAGGGCGTGCTGTACAGCCACCGCAGCACGGTGCTGCACACCTTTGCCATCGCACTGCCCGATGCGCTGAACTGCTCGGCTTCCGACTGCATCCTGCCGGTGGTGCCGATGTTCCACGTCAACGCCTGGGGCCTGCCCTACGCGGCCTGCATGGTAGGCGCCAAGCTGGTGTTCCCGGGGCCGGGGCTGGACGGCAAGTCGCTGTATGAGCTGTTCGAGAGCGAGAAGGTCACCTGCTCGGCCGGCGTGCCCACGGTGTGGCAGGCCCTGCTGGCCTACGTGGACGCCAACCACCTGAAGTTCAGCACCATGCGCCGCAGCGTCATCGGCGGCTCGGCCTGCCCGCCGGCCATGATGCGCAAGTTCGGCGACGAGTACGACGTGCACGTGCTGCACGCCTGGGGCATGACCGAGATGAGCCCGGTGGGCACCGTGGCCTCCTTCAAGGCCGAGCACGCGGGCCTGTCGTCCGAGGAGCGCTATGCCGTGATGGCCAAGCAGGGCCGCGCCGTGTATGGCGTGGACATCAAGATCGTGGACGAAAAGGGCCACGAAATGCCCTGGGGCGGTGCCGAATCCGGCGACGTGCTGGTGCGCGGGCCCTGGATCGTCTCGGAATATTTCAAGGGCGAGGGCGGCGATCCCCTGGTGAACGGCTGGTTCCCCACCGGCGACGTGGCGCGCATCGACGCCGAGGGCTACATGCAGATCACCGACCGCAGCAAGGACGTGATCAAGTCCGGCGGCGAATGGATCAGCTCGATCGAGATCGAGAATGTGACCGTCGGCCACCCTTCGGTCGCCGAAGCGGCGGTGATCGGCGTGCGCCATCCAAAATGGGACGAACGGCCGCTGCTCATTGTCGTGCTCAAGCCCGGCAAGAGCGCGACACGCGAGGATATTCTGGGCTATCTCGGCGGCAAGATCGCCAAATGGTGGATGC
>CAIJPE010000131.1 GCA_903822435.1 uncultured beta proteobacterium
GGCATGGCTTTCGTGGCAGGCACCGCGCTGGCCGTGCTGCTGGCCTGGGGCCGCCCGGCGAGCCCCCGCCAGCGCTGGCTGGCCCTGGGCGCGCTGCTGATCTTTTTTGCCAACATCGCGCTCATCGCCACGGGGCGCAGCGCCCATGTGGCCATACTGATCGCCGGCGCCATCGCCGGCGCCGCGGTGCTGCGGGGACGCCAGCGCTGGTGGGTGCTGGTGCTGATTCCCCTGGCCGGGGCCTTGACGCTCGCCTCGTCGCCCATGGTGCGCGACCGTTTCACCGAAGCCTATGGCGAACTGGGCACCGTACAGACCTCACCCTCGGAAACCTCGATGGGACTGCGGCTCATCATCTGGCCCACCACGCTGGATCTCATCGCGCAACGCCCGCTGCTGGGCTACGGCGTGGGTGGATTTGCGCCGGCATACGCCAATCTCATCCACCAGCGGTACAGCGACTGGCGGGCCGCCGAAGCCAAGGACACGCACAACCAGTATCTGCACGTGATGGTGGAGGCTGGCATACCCGGCGTCCTTGCCTTCCTTTATTTCGTGGCCGGCGTGCTGCGCCAGCGCGCTCCGCCACCCTATCGCGGCGTCGGGCTTGCGCTGTTTGCGGCCTGGCTCGCCACCAGCCTGCTCAACTCCCACCTGCAGACCTTTGCCGAGGCGCACCTGCTGGGCATCGTGCTGGGTGTGCTGCTGGCCGGGCATGACCCCCGCGCCGGCACGCTCCCTCAGTCTGCCAGCAGCGCCACGACCTGAGACCGCACCTGGTCGTATTGCGGCCAGCCGGCCATCCCACCCACGATGTGCACCGACCGGCCTAGCGGCCGCGTCTTGGTCGGGTCCGTCACGCCGAACACGCCGACCAGCCGCGCGCCGACGGCCGCGGCAAGGTGGCCAGGCCCACTGTCGTTGGCAACTACCAGGCGGCTGCCGGCCAGCAGGGCGGCAAAGGCACCCAGGTCCAAAGGATCGATCAGGCGTGCGTCCGGCACGGCGGCGCGAGCGGCCGCCTCTTCCCCGGGCCCCGGGCATGCCACCACCGTCTGGCCGCTAGCCGTCAACTCGCCGGCCAGCCGTCCAAAGCCGTCCCAGCACTTTTCGCGGCCCCGATGCAGGCCCCGAGCGGTTGGGCACAGCACCACATACGCTCCCGCCACGCCTGCGGCGTGCGCGGCCGCCCTGGCACGTGAACGGGCGGCTTCGCTCACGGGCAGCAGCGGCACCGGCACGCCGTTCTCGCGGCGCGCGGTCGGCGCGGCACCATGGGCTTGCCGGAAGGCGTGCGCCAGGTGGAGGTAATACGCCACGGTGTGCATGTCGCCCGCCCATTCGCGCGGCACCGTGACGGCCGTGCGCAGCAGCAGGCGCCGGCCGTCGGTGGCGTAGCCCGACGGCCGCGCTCCGGCAACGCGGAACTCCAGCGCCGAGGAAAACGAATTGGTGAGCAGCAAGGACTCGACGTTGTGCGCTTGCGCGCGCACGGCAGATCGCAGCACGCCGATACTGGCGCTGCGGTCGGCGGGCAGCGTGATCACGGGCCAGCCGGTGGACTCGAACAGCGCGGCCGACCAGGGTCTGCCGGCCAGAGTAAGGCTGCCGCCGGCTGCGGCCAGGCATTGGATCGCCGGCAACGCCATGCAGGCGTCGCCCAGGTGGTTGGGCAGGCGGACGATGAGCGGGTGCATGCGTCAGGGCGCTTATTTGGGAGGACGGAGGCAGGAAAGAGAGGTAGTAACGAGAGGCAGGAAACCCGCGGTCCGCGCTCGCCGGCACCCCGGTTGGTGCCGGGCATTCGCATACACTATGACTCTCCATGGGCCGCGCTGCGGTCATTCTGGCATGCGCCGTCCGTCTCGAGCGCATTTTACCGAATGGCCGTTGGCAGGGCCCCCAGACGAACAGAGCCGCGCAACCAGCGGCACATACCGGCGGCATGATCCCACTGGAATGAACACGCCTTTGCAGGAAAAACAGCGCTACTCCCGCTACGCTGATCCCAGCCTGCGCCGCATGGCCGGCATGGTGCTGCAGCACCGGCCCATCCTGGCGCTGGCCTTCTGCACCATGCTGATCGATTCGGGCTGCCAGGTCTTTATCGCCAAGCTCACTGCCCGCCTGCTGGCCCATGGCATCGTGCCGGCCATCTATTGGATACCGCCGGCGTTCGTCGGGGTGTTCCTGGTGCGCGGCCTGGCCAATTTCTCGAGTTCGTTTCTCGTCAGCAGCGTTTCCCAACGGGTCCTCGTGGAACTGCGCCAGTCGATGTTCCAACGGCTCCTGCGCTGGCCGCAGTCCACCCTGGAAAACACGCCCTCGGGCCTTGTCATTTCCAAGTTCATCAACGAGGCGAGCAATGCGCTCAACCTGGCCGCCGAGGTACTGACGACCATGGTGCGCGAATCGCTCACCACCGTTGGCCTCGTCGTGCTGCTGCTGTACGACAACTGGCGCCTGACGCTGCCCACGCTCATCGTTGGTCCGGTCATCGCCGTGGTGCTGCGCAGTTTCAGTAGCCGGCTGCGGCGCCTCAACGTCGACAGCCAGGCCATGCTGGGGGAAATGACGCGCGCCGTGCAGGAGGGCCACGAGGCCAGCCGGGTCATCAAGGTGTACGACGGTGAAGCCTACGAACTCAAGCGCTTTGAAGGCATCAACCTGCGGCTGCGCCGCTTTGCCATGAAGATGCAGGTGGCGTGGTCGGCTGCCACGCCGGCCACGCAACTCATCGCGGCCGTGGGCCTTGCCCTGGTCATCAGCTTTGCCATGTGGCAGGGCAACAATGGCAACCTCACGAATCAGCAGTTCATCGAGTTTCTCACCGCGGCCCTGCTGGTCCTGCAGCCCTTGCGGCACCTCGCCTCGATCAACAGCCCCATCGCGCGCATGTCGGCGGCCGCCGACAGCGTCTTTACCATGATCGATTCCGCGTCCGAAGTCGAGATCGGCACGCGCGCGGTGGAGCACGCCGAAGGCGCCATTACCTTCCGCAAGGTGGGCTTCACCTACAGCGGTTCGGCGGGCCCCGCGCTGCACGATATCGACCTCGAGGTGCGCCCGGGTGAGACCATTGCCTTGGTGGGTCCTTCGGGCGCGGGCAAGACCACCCTCGTCAATCTCATACCGCGTTTCATCCGGCCCACGTCCGGGGAAATCCTCCTCGATGGCGCGCCGGTGGCCGACCTCACCCTGCGCAGCCTGCGCCGTCAGATCGCGCTGGTTTCGCAGGACGTGGTGCTGTTTGACGACACCATAGGCGCCAACATCGCCTACGGCGGCAGGGGCGATGCTAGCCCCGAGCAGGTGCGCGCTGCGGCCGAGGCCGCC
>CAIJPE010000132.1 GCA_903822435.1 uncultured beta proteobacterium
CTGAGGTCCCTGCCGGCCCGGCTTCAAGTGCCGTTCATGCCGAAGTTGCGGCTCCAGGCGAGCTCGACCACGGCGCTGCCGGCCCGGCCATGCAGGGGTTTGGCTTGCCCGATGCCCAGGCGCCATTCGCTGCGGGCGGAGGTGCTGAGCGCGGCCCACCCCACGGCCTGGGCCAAGGCGCCGCCACCCGTCTGCACCCCGCCGCCGCCAGCAGCACCCACCAGCAGCTCCGCCCCCACGCGCCAGGGCTCGCGGGCCGAGGTGGCCATCCCCAAGCCGAACAGCCCGACCGAGAAAGCGCCGGCCCGCCCGGCGAAGGCGCTGTGCGCCTGCCCGCTGAGGTAGAGATTCGGGCCCAGGTATCGTTCGAGCTTGAGGCCGATGGTGTCCAACGACCGGTTGCTGCCGTCGGCGCGTGGCAGGGCGCCGTGGTGCTGCAGCACGGCGACCCACTCGGTGCGCACGGGCTCGGCCTCTGGCCGCTCCGGAGCACCCGGTGCCGGCTCCAGGTCGATGCCCAGGTGCACCTGCGCAAAGCGCGCCTTGAACGAGCCGTCGGCCCGCACCAGGCCGGCGTCGGCGCCCAGCGTCCAGCCGCGCGCCAGGCTGAGGTCGGTCGTCAACCCGGCCTTGCCCAGCAGACCGCCGCCCGTGGGCACGGCGCCGCCGCCGCCCAGGCCGAGGCTGAGCCGGCCGCCGATACGCCAGGAGGGCAACGTGCGCGGCGCCAGCCGCGTGCGCAGCGCTGCGGTACCCAGGATCTCCATGTAGCCGGCGGCATCGCCCTTGGCGGCGGCTGCGGCTTCGACGCCCCAGCGCAGGCCTTCGGTGTCGCTGCCGCGGTCGGCGCGGACGCCCACCAGGCCGATGCGCCGTCCGCTGCCGTCGGTGAAGTGGTCATCGGTCAGCGTGGCGGCCATGCGCTCCAGGCCCAGGCCCGTGGCCTGCGCCGGCTCGCGGCCCGCAGCCGGGTCGCCACGGCCTGTCAGATGCAGGAAGTGGCTGCGCCAGGCCATCGTCAGGCCCAACTGCTGGCTGTGGATATCGCCGCTGGGAAAGCGCACCGACGACCACGACAGGCCCACCGCCACCGAAGGCGCCACGTCCTTGTACAGCGACAGCGCCGGCCGCAGCATCAGGCCGCTGCCCACGGGTGCCGCGGCGCCGCCGCCACCGCCAGCATACAGCCCCGTGATGGCCCACCACCCACGGCCCACTTCCCAGGCCCGCTGCACCTCCACGCCGCCGACGAACAGGCCGCCGCGCTGGCCCGTGGCCGCGCCGTACACCGCGGGCCCGAAGGCCCATCGGCCGTCGATGTCGAACAGGAGCGAGGCACCCGCCAGGCCCATGGTCTCGTTGCCGGGCAGCTTGACGCGCTCGAAGCCGAAGACATAGCCGATGGGGACGGACTGGCTGGTCGGCCCAGAGCCCTGGGCGCAGGCGGCGCCGCCGGCCAGGTGGGCAAGCACGAGCAGGGTGCGCGGCAGCAGGGTGCGGAATGACATCGATAATGGGGGTCTGGTTGAGGTCGGGCGGCGGTGTGGATTCTGCACACGGCGGGCCCGGCATCGCCGGCACCACGGAGGGACTGCCGATGCTAGTTGCTGCCAGAAGCCCGAACGGGGCTGCCATGGGCCTGGCCTTCGGCTTCGCGATGTTGTCGGGATGCGCCGGCACACCGGTCCTCAAGCCCATTCCCGAGGGCACGCCGCTGGCCATTGCCACCGCACGCCCGGCGACACCGGAAGAGCCGGTGCCCATCCGCAACCAGGCGCTGGGTGAGGGCGCCTCGGCCGGCATGGGCTCGGGCATGGTCATCGGCGGCTTGTGGGGGCTGGCCTGTGGCCCGTTGGCGCCGCTTTGCGTCCCGCTCGGTGCGGGTATGGGCGTGGTCACGGGCGGCGCTGCCGGCGCGGTCATCGGCGTGACGGGCGCGCTGCCGGACGCAAAGGCCGAACAACTGCGCGAGCGGCTGGCGCGCGCCCGCAAGAGCCGCGACATCCTGGAAGACCTGCGCGTCCATGTCACCGACCGCGCCAGCAAGCACTGGGTGCTGGACGGGTCGCCCGCCGCCACCACCCTGACGCTGGAGCTGCGGGGCCTGCAGCTCACCTCCACCCGCGACGAGCGGGTGTCGCTGACGGTTCAAGTCCTGGCCACCGTGCAGCGCAAGGGGAGCGGGGCCGACCCGCCGCCCGAATACAAGCTCTACGCCTACACCGGGCCGCTGAGCGCCCTGGGCATCTGGCTCGACGATCGCAACGACTTCATCGACAGCAGCCTGGGCGCCGCCAGCCAGCAGCTGGCCGCCGAGCTCGTCTCTGAACTGGCCCTGGCTCGATGACCCACCACGAACATCCATGATCGACAAGATCGTCGCCACACCCGCCGCTGCACTGGCCGACGTACCCGACGGGGCCACCGTGATGATCGGTGGCTTCGGCACCGCAGGTCTGCCCCACGAACTGACCGACGCGCTCATCGAGCAAGGCGCGCGCGGCCTGGTCATCGTCAACAACAATGCCGGCAATGGCGAGGGGGGCCTGGCAGCCCTGATAGCCGCCGGCCGCGTGCGCAAGGTGATCTGCAGTTTTCCGCGGCAGGCCGACTCGCACCATTTCGACCGTGCCTACCGCGCCGGCAGCATCGAGCTCGAACTGGTGCCGCAGGGCAACCTGGCCGAGCGCATCCGAGCCGCGGGGGCGGGCATCGGCGGTTTCTACACACCCACCGGCTACGGCACCGATCTGGCCAAGGGCAAGGAAACCCGCCAGATCGACGGCCGATGGCACGTGCTGGAAAGCCCCATCCGCGCCGACTACGCCCTCATCAAGGCCGAACGCGGCGACCGCTGGGGCAACCTCACCTACCGCATGACCGCCCGCAACTTCGGGCCCATCATGGCGATGGCCGCCAAGGTGACCGTGGCCAGCGTGCACGAGGTGGTGCCCCTGGGCCAACTCGACCCCGAGGCCATCGTCACGCCGGGGCTGTTCGTGCAGCGCGTGGTGCCCGTGCCCCGCAGCAAGACCACCGCCGGTGGCGCCAGGTCCGTCTGAAGGAATGAACATGCCCAAGTGGAGCAAGGACCAGATGGCCGCGCGCGTGGCTCTCGACATCCCCGAAGGCGCCGTCGTCAACCTGGGTATCGGCATGCCCACGCTGGTGGCCAACCACCTGCCGGCCGGTCTGGAAGTGATGATGCACAGCGAGAACGGCGTCATCGGCATGGGGCCTGCCCCGGCCGCGGGGCTGGAGGACTACGACCTCATCAACGCCGGCAAGCAGCCGGTGACGCTGCTGCCCGGCGGCGCCTTCTTCCACCACGCCGACAGCTTTGCCATGATGCGCGGCGGCCACCTGGACATCTGCGTGCTGGGCGCCTTCCAGGTGTCGGCCGGTGGCGACCTGGCCAACTGGCACACCGGCGCGCCCGACGCCATTCCGGCCGTGGGCGGCGCCATGGACCTGGCCATCGGCGCCAAGCGCACGTTCGTGATGATGGAACACACCACCAAGGCAGGCGATCCCAAGATCGTGCCGCGCTGCACCTATCCGCTGACGGGCATAGCCTGCGTGAGCCGCATCTACACCGACCTGGCGGTGCTGCAGGTGACGCCCGAAGGGCTGCGGGTGGTGGATTGCGTGGAAGGGCTGGGCTTCGAAAAGTTGCAGGCCGCCACCGGCGTGCCGCTGCTGCGCTGAGTGCCCGCCCGTTCAGCCGAAGGCGTGGAAGGCCAGCGGCAGCAGCCACGAGGCCAGCAGCACCTGCAGGCCCAGGGCGATGCCGGCGTACGCCCCTGCATCGGTATGGACCTGCATCGCGCGCGCAGCGCCGATGCCGTGTGATGCGGTGCCCAGCGCAAAGCCGCGCACCGCCCAGGACCGCACGCCCAGCGCGTTGAACAGGCTCTTGGCCACCAGCGCCCCGAGCATGCCCGTGATCACCGCGAACACCGCCGAGAGCGCCGGCACGCCACCGATGCGCTCGGCGATGCCCATCGCCACGGGTGCCGTCACCGACTTGGGGGCCAGGGAACGCAGCACGTCGGCCGGCAGGCCCAGCGCCCAGCCGATCGCCACTGCGCTGCCTGCCGCAGCGGCCCCGCCCACCACGGCCGCAGTAACCAGCGCCAGGCCGCGGCTGCGCAATTCGGCGCGGCGCAGCCACAGCGGCCAGCCCAGGGCCACCACGGCCGGCCCGAGCAGCACGTGGACGAACTGCGCGCCGGCAAAGTAAGTCGGGTAGGGCGTGCCGGTGGCCAGCAGCACGCCCCCGATGCACACCACCGACCACAGCACCGGGTTGGCCCAGGGCGCGCGCTGCACGCGTTCATAGAGCAGGGTGGCCAACCCGTAGGTGGCCAGCGTGGCCGTCAATCCGAAGAGCGGCGTGGACGACAGGTAGACCCAGAGCTGCACGAAGTCGGTCACGGCGGGCCTTCCTGCCCGGCAGGCGCTGTTTCGGCGGCTTCCTCGGGCCACAGCCGTTGCAGCACGAGCGCCGTCACCGCCAGGCCCGCCACCGTGGACAGTCCGATCACCACGGCCAGCTGCACGCCGTGTCGCGACATCAGGTCCAGGTGCGTGATGACGCCCACGCCCACGGGTATGAACAGCAGCGACAGGTGTTGCAGCAGTTGTTCGGCCGCGGCCTGCACCGAGGCCCGCAACAGCGGCAGGCCCAGGGCCACCAGCAGCAACGCCATGCCCACGACGGGCCCGGGAATGGGCCAGGCCAGGGCATGGGCCAAGGCCTCACCCGCCAGTTGGAGGATCAGCAACACCGCCAGACCGCGCAACGCCAGCATCGGCCGATGGTAAGGCGGCGGCGGTCTTCAGTTCGCGGGCCCACAGGATCACTTCGGCCATCACCTCGAAAAGGTCCGACGGCACGAGATCGCCCACCTCCGCCCGTTCGTGCAGTTCGCGCGCCAGGGTGACGTTGCGCACGATGGGCACACCCGCCGCCTCGGCGGCGTCGCGCAGGGTCTGCGCCACGGCATCCATGCCCTTGGCGCTGACGGTGGGCACCGGGCAGGCCTGGCGGTCGTAGTCGATGGCCACGGCCAGGTGCGTGGGGTTGACCAGCAACACGTGCGCCTGGCTGGCGGCCCGAACCGCCGCATCCTGCGTCCAGGCCCGGTGGGACTGCCGCCGGTGGGATTTGAGGTGCGGGTCGCCGTCCTGCTCGCGGACCTCTTGACGAAGTTCGTGGCGGCTCATCCGCAGCCGATTGAAGTGCCGCCGCCTCTGTTCCAGCAGGTCCAGCACCGACACCCCTGCGAAGACCGCCAATGCGCCCAACCCGATCCGCCAGCCGACTTGCCACAGGGCCGAGCCGATGTCGCCCGGGCGGCCCGCCCATGGCAGGTGAGACAAGGGCCCGAGCAACACAGCCACCGCCTCCCAGCCGACGGCCATCGCGGCGGCTGCTTTCAAAAGCGACTTCAGGACCTCGAACCAGCCCTCCACCGACACCATGCGCCGCAAGCCGGCTGCCGGGTCGAGGTTCTTCAGCCTCGGCGACATGCGCTGCACCGACCACACGGGCCCGGTCTGCAAGCGGTCGGCCAGGAGCCCTGCCAGCGCGACCGGCAGCAACACCCCGCCGCACAGGACCAGTGCCGTCAGCCAGGCCTGCGAGCCCAGCGCCAGTGCCGCCGGGCCGAAGGGTTGTGCGAGCACCGGCCACAAGGCGTCGAACAGCGCCAGCATTTGCCGGGCGGCCCAGCCCAGGCCCGCGGCCGCCGCGCACACGGCGGCCAGCAAGCCCGCCGCGGCGCCGAGGTCACGGCTGCGGGCCACCTGGCCTTGCTGGCGCGCCCGTTCGATCTTGCGCGGCGTCGGTGCCTCGGTCCGGCTGCCGGCATCGGCTTCGGGGCTCACGCTCAGGGCACCTCCACGGCCCACTCGGCGGCATCGACGGGCTCACCCGCCAGGTGCTCGAAGCGGGTCTTCAGCAGGGCCGGCTCGGCCCACTCGCCGCTGCCGTCCAGCGGGCGCGGGCCCAGGTCCTTGCCGCTGCGGATGCAGCCCACGGTGTCCCGGCCGGGGCCCGACGGCGCGAGCAGCCGGAATCCGTAAGCCCCGGGGAATCGCATCCGCGTTCCGGCAGTCACGGCCGCGCCGGGCCGGGCAACATTGGGGAAGAACGGCGTCAAGCGCCGCTGGCTGTCCAGCAGGTAGCAGTACAGGTAGCCGTCGCGAGAGACCGTCACTTCGAGGGTATAGGCTTCGTTGGCGGCGTAGGCTTGGCGCATTCCGCGTGTGTCCTTCACGAGCAGGCCCACGGGTACCGGTGCGGGTGCAGGCGCCGCTGCGGGTGCGGGTGCCGGTGCAGGCGTTGCGGCCTTGGCCGAAGCCTCATGCCTCGGGGCCGACAGGCGGGGCGTGATGAGGAACAGCCGCTCCAACCGCTCGGACTGTGCCTGCCGGTTGCGGAACAGACCCCCCACCCACGGCAGGTCCGCCAGCCACGGCACGCGCGTCTCGGCCTCGGTGTGGCTGTCGCGCGTGATGCCGCCCACCAGCAGGCTCTCACCTTCGAAGATCATGGCCTGCGTGCTGATCGAGGCCCGGTCGACCACCGGCAGCGTATCGACCGTGCGGGTGGACAGCGACCCGTCTTCGATGGACACGCGCATCTTGATGCGCGTCTGGTCGCCCTCCTTGAAAACGTGCGGCGTCACGCGCAAGGTGGTGCCGGCCGACACGTTGAAAAGCTCCACCTGGTCCCGCCCGGCCACCCGCACGTAAAAGGTCTGGCTGCTGTCGAAGACGGCTTCCACGTTGGACAGTGTCAGCACCTGCGGGCTGGACACCACGCGGGCGGCACCCTGCGATTCCAGCGCGTTGATGCGCGTGATGAACTGGCCGGCATTGCCCAGCACAGCCGACGCGAAGCCCCCCGCGCCGCTGGCGACGATGTCGCCCACGGGCGTGGCGGGCGTCAGCGCCAGGTCGGACGCCTCGCCCTTGCCGAAAAGCAGCGAACTGCGGCCCTGGGTGTAGCGCCACTGGATGCCCAGTTGCCTGAGCTTGTCGGTGTTGACATCGATGAGCGTGGCCTCGATCTCCACCGCCAGCGGCTCGACGTCCAGCGCCTGGATCAGCGATTCGTACATCGGCATGCGCTCGGCCGCATCGCGCACCAGCACGGCGTTCAGGCGGCCATCGGCTTCGATGCGGGCGGCTGGGGCCTCGGTGGCCGTCGTCTCGGCAGCCGGGCCTGGTGCGTCGGGCACCTCGGGCGCGAGGCCGGCCGCGGCCAGCAGCACAGGCGCCGAGGCCTGCAGCGCCTGGGCGCCAGGCAGGCCCAGCGTGGCGTCGCGCCCCGTCGCGGGCACCGGCCCGCGGGGCGCTGGCAACTTCGTTGCCGTCTCGGCCAGCGGGGCAACACGGCCGGCTGGCGGCGCGCCGCCGCCGCTTGCCGGCCTGGGCGCCGAGCCCATCAAGGAGCGCAAGGTGCTGGCCACGCCCGGCAGCACCATGGTCCGACCGCCGACGGCCATCGACACATCCTGCGCCCAGGCATAGCGCAGATAGAAGACGCGCAGCGCCGTCGGCTGCGGTGCTGCACCCGCCGGAGCCGCCAAAGGCCGGGGCAGGCGTGCCAGCTCTTCCACCTGCTCGACGAAGCGCTTCATGCCGCTGACCACCAGCGTGCCATCCGCAGCGGTGCGCACGCGGTTGCGCGCATCCCCCAGGCCCAGGTCCTGCACGGCCCGCAGCACGCGGGCGGCAGCGGCACCATCGGCCGGCAGGGCGCGGCTCAGCAGTTCCTGCGGCAGGCCGATGTGCAGGACCGCACCGTCGTGGTATTCCACCAGGTTGAAGGCCCGGGCGACCTGCCGGTAGACCTGCTCGACCGTGCCCTGGAAGCGCCCGTTGACCGCACCCGTCACACCGGGGCTGACCCACACGCGAACGCCCGAGGCGCCGAACAGGTCCTGCAGGAAGCCGGCGATGGGCTGCTCGCGTGCCGTGATGTCGGCCGTTCCCTTGCCGAATGGAATGGGCTCGGCCGAGCAGAGCAGAGCCAGCGTCGACAGCAGCAGGCCCAGGCTCCAACGGCCCCAACGCCACCAGCGGCCTGCCCGGCGCCTTGTCGCATGGCCGTTTGCGCGGCAGCTCTTCATGGGGCCTCCGGGCCTGGCAGGGCTGGCAGGTCGAGGCGGGCCACAACGTCCCACTGCAGCGTCGGCAGGAGCTCGTGAAAGCTCAGTACCAGGGTGTCGAAGCACTCGGGCTCGATCAGCTTGCGCACCGCGCGCCGCAGCTCCACGGGCGTGATCAGCACCGCGCCAGGGGTGTCGCGGGCGGCCCGGGCCACCGCGGCGAGCACACCCCGGGCCCGTTCGGGGCTGAGCGCCGCCTGTTGCGCGCCCGGCGTGCCGTGCAGGGACTGGCGCAGGGCATCTTCCAGATCCGGCATCAGCAGCACGGCCTGCAGCCGCCCCTGCGGTGCCGCTCGGTGGCTGATCTGCCGGCGCAGCGCCATGCGGGTCAGCTCGGTCAGCGCGTGCACGTCCTTCTCGCGCTGGGCGGCGTCACCCAGTGCTTCCAGGATCTCCCGCAGGGGGTGGATGCACACGCCTTCTTCGACCAGCCGGCGGAGGATCTCGGCCACGCGGGGCACGGGCAGGGCGCGCAGAACTTCCTTGACGAGCTCGGGCGCTTCCTGCCCCGTGCGGCTGAGCAGCACGCTGGTCTCCTGCAGGCCCAGGAACAGCCCGGCATGCCGGCGAAGTGCCTGCCACGTGGCTTCGGCCAGGGCGGCTGCCGTGCCGGCTTCGGCCAGCGTGCCCGTGGCGATGGGTGTGCCGTAGGCCCGCAGTTGCCAGGCGGGGCCCTCTGGTGCGCGCAGCTCGGCACCCGGGGCCTGTTCCAGGACCAGCGGTGGCAGCGCCAGGCCCAGGTCGGTGCCCACCTGCTCCAGCGCGCCCTGCAACGCCCGCAGGGCCTCGGCAGTGGTGGCCGGCGTCAGGGCGCCCGCGGGCCAATGCAAGCTTAAGGGCGCCACGGCGCGAGGGGCGGGCGCGGCCGTGGCTTGCGCCGACTCCAGCGCGGCGGGTGCTGACTTGCTGCCCAGCCAGTGCCGGGCAGGCGCCATCAGCTTGTGCGCATGTCGCCGCACGGCTGGGCGGTGCCAGGCGCCAGCCAGGCCCAGTGCGCCGCCCAGCGGCAGGAACACGGCCGCCGGAAAGCCCGGCACGCAGGCCAGCCACCCGCACAGCCCCGCTGCGAGCAAGGGCACGCGGGGCTTGGCGCCCAGCTGCCGGGCGATGGTGTCGGCCAGGTGCCGGTCGCCCTCATGGTCGCTCGAGCGTGTGACGATCAGGCCCGCGGCCATGGCACAGAGCAGGGCGGGCAGCTGCGCCACCATGCCCTCGCCGATGCTGAGGATCGAATACTTGGCCACAGCGCCCTGCAGGCTCATCCCGTGCTGCAGCATGCCGATGGCCAGGCCGCCCAGGCCGTTGATGGCGATGATGACCAGGCTGGCCAGCGTGTCGCCCTTGACGAATTTCATGGCGCCGTCCAGGCTGCCGTGCAGCTTGCTCTCGCGCTCCAGGTCGCGGCGGCGGCGGCGGGCCTCGTCCTTGTCGATCAGGCCCGAGCGCAGGTCGGCATCGATGGACATCTGCTTGCCCGGCAGCGCGTCCAGCACGAAGCGCGCTGACACCTCGGCCACCCGCTCGGCGCCTTTCGCGACCACGATGAACTGCACCACGGTGATGATCGAGAACACCACCAGACCCACCAGCAGCTGCCCGCCCGCCACCAGGTGGCCAAAGGCGTCGATGACGTGCCCGGCGTGCCCTTGAAGCAGGATCTGCCGGGTGGTGGCGATGGACAGCGCCAGCCTGAAGAGGGTGCTGACCAGCAGCACGCCCGGAAAAGCCGAAAGCTCCAGCGGCGAGTCGATGTGCAGCGCGGCCAGCAGCAGGATCAGGCCGATGGCGATATTCAAGCCGACCAGGCCGTCGATGAGCCAGGGCGGCAAAGGCAGCACCATCATGGCCAGGATGGCGACCAGCCCTCCCAGCAGGGCCGCATCGCTGGCCCTGAAGGCCAGTGGCGCGGAAGGCTGGACGGTCGGGGGCCAGGCAGGTCGCATCGCGGGGCCCTCAGCGCGCGGCGGGTGGTGTGGCGGCGCGCAGGGCCCGGTACGTGGCCATCACGGCTTGAACGTAGCGACGCGTCTCGGGGTAGGGCGGCACTTGCCGGCCGTGCCGCTCCACCGCGCCCGGGCCTGCGTTGTAGGCGGCCAGCACCAGTTCCAGGTCGTTGCCATAGCGCGCCTGCAGCGTCTTGATATGCGTTGCCGCCACGGCCAGGTTGGTGCGCGGATCGTGCAAGGCCGCGGGTCTGGCCACACCCTGGTCGCGTGCCGTTCCGGGCATGACCTGCATCAGGCCACGGGCGCCTGCCGGCGACACCGCCTGCACCCGGTGTCGCGACTCCACATGCGCCATGGCATGAAGGAGCAAAGGGTCGATGCCATGCAGCCGGGCGGCCTCGTCGACCGCCTGCGCCAGAGCCAGCGCGCGGGGCCACGACAGGCTGCCAGGACGTGCCTGGCCGGCTTCGATGAGGTCAGGATCGGGCCAGGCATGCACCGGCTGCGCCAGGGCGATGCCCGCGGCCAAGGCCATCGCCACGGCGTGCCGACGGGTGCCGGGCAGGTCGATCGGAACGCGGTGCATTCAAGGGTCCTTCGCCGTCCATGGGCGGCCGGCATGCCCTTGAGTGGCGCCCCGCGGCGCGGCGGTTCAACCCTGTTCGGATGCTGCGCTCAGATCCTGGGGCCACCGGGTTCCAACCGGGGCTCCGGCATCGATCCGCAGCCGCCCGCAGCATTCGGGGCGAAGCAGAAGTCGCTGACCAGGCTGCTGCTCTCCCAGGGCACCTGGGTGCCGCCCGAGGCCGCCAGCACGGCGGCCCGCGTGCGCTTGAACACCGCTTCGATCGGCAGGCCCGGCGTGGCCAGGTGATGCACCAGGTGCTGCGTATACACGCTGTTGCGCGCGCCGGGGTTGTCGGCCGCCACGGCGCCCGGTGCGGTGGCGTAGGCGATCAGGGTGCCCCTTGGGGCGATGGCGGCCGACAGGCCGGGGGCGGGCAGTGGCGCGCCCGCATCGCCGCGCCAGCGGATGCTCGGCGGGGCCACCCATCCCGTTACGCTGCGGCAGGCGTCCAGCACCACCACGTTCACCCCGGCCTCGAATCGCGAGAGCCGGTCGGTCAGGTCCTGCACATTGAATGCGGTGCCAGGCAGATCGTCTTCGGAGCGCAGCCGCGCATCGATGGGCACGAGGTAGTTGCGACCCCTGTACTGCGCGCCGTGGCCCGCGAAGTAGAGCATGCGCACCTGCGACGAGGCCGCCTCCGACAGCCAGGCCTTGATGGCCACCAGCATGTCTTCGTGGGCCGTGTCCGCCAGCATCCGCACGCGGAACCCCAGGCCCTTGAGCGTGCGGGCCACCAGCCGGGCATCGTTGACAGGGTTGGCCAGCGGGGCGCCGGGATAGTCCGCGTTGCCCAGGACCAGTGCGCTGCGTGAACCGTCCTGCGCCAGCGGTAGCGCCTGCGCCTGCAGCACCGGAAAGCACGCCCCCAGCGATCCGGCGATGCTCGCCAAGGCGGTACGTCGGCTGAGCGGCTGAGCGCCCATGCCATGTCCGAGGCGCATCCGGCCGGCCAGGGCGCTGCGGCGGAGGCCCACGTCAACGTCCCCGGGGGCCAGCCGTGTCGATGTCGATCGAGGCGGTGACCCGTGAGTTCAGCAACACGGTGCGCAACTCTTCCAGGGAACTCGATCCCGAAGCGACCCAATACTCGCCCAACTGGGTCGGCCCGCCCACGATCCGGGCCCCTGCGGCCACCAACGCTGCACGGATCTGGGTCTCAGAGGCCTCGGGCTTGAAGCTGACACGCAGCGTGCGCATTTCGGTCACCCCGATCGATCGCAGGCCGGCCTGGCCTGCATCGACATCTGGATGGGAGGCCAGCCAGGCGATGACGCCCGCCTGGGCCAGCACCGATGCGGCCAGGGCACCGGCCACTGGCGGAGTGCCGATCATGCGCAGCCACTGCGCCCAGGACGGCAGCCCGGCCAGGCGTTTGCGCGAACCCGAACCCCATTCGCCTTCCGACTGCAGCCGCGTCATCAGACGATCCAGACCGATGTCGGGCGCAGGCCATTGGGCGGCCGCCCCGACGCTCTTCTGCAGCGCCCATTCGCGCTGCAGGCGCTGCTGCAGCGCGGGCCGGCGGGCCAGCTGTTCGTCCACCCAGGCCCTGGCCTCATCGTCGAGCGTGCCGTTCACATACCAGGGCAGGCGTGCTTCCAGCAGATGCTCGTCTTCCTCGGACATGGCTTGGGGGTTCATGACAGGCTCCCCAGCTGGCGCTCGACGCACGAGCGCATGCTCTTGCGAGCGTGGAAGAGCCGTGTCTTCACGGTGTTCTCGGGCACCTGCTGCACCAGGGCCACGTCGGCCAGGCCCATGCCTTCGAAGTAGACGAGCTGCATGCACTCGCGGTGCGCCGCGCTCAAGGTGTGCATGCACCGGTGAACAACCTGCTCTTCCTGCCAACGGCTGAGGGCCGTGGCGCCGTCCGCGTAGGTGCCTGGCAGCGTGTCGGCGTGGTCGTCGATGTCGTCGTGCTCGGGTTCGAACTTGCGCGCCAGGGCGAAGCTCTTGTGCTTGGCAATGCCCAGCACCCAGGTGCTGACCGCGGATTCCCCGCGAAATTTGGCGGCGTCCTTCCAGACCTCGTACAGCGTGTCGACCACCACCGTCTCGGCGGCTGTGGCGTCGCGCAGCCGATGGAATGCAAAGGCGTATATGCGGGGTGCCAGAAGCCGATGAAAGTCCTTCAAGGCTCGCTCGTCCTTCTCTGCGCAGCGTTTCAACAGACGCCGGGCCAAAACGTCATCTACCGGCTGAATCATGGCTTGAGTGTGGAGAGTTGCAACTTCGGTTCAATGCGGGACGCCTTGAACCGTTCGGCGCGAGGCGCGCACTCAGGTTCAGCGCAACCACCGCGCTGCACGCCTGGCCGCTTGAAACGGGGTCGACGTGTTGTTTCATTATGAGTTGCAGCCTGAAAGTACTCCATGTTCAAGCCGAGAATTAGTTCGCTTCGAATTGCATTGCTTGGGGCCCTCGTTTCGGGGGGTGATGGCACGTGGGCCGCCGTGACATTCCTGGATCACGTTCCGAGCCCCGCCGAGATTGCCGCTGCCTGGCGGGTAACCCGTTCGCCGGAAAGCTCCCTCAAATGGAGGGGTGTCGAGTGGCAAAGCATGGAAGAGTCCTCCGGAACCGGGATGCACGCAGTTGCCGAAGTCGAATCGCCAGCCCTGGCCCTGCCCGTGCATTTCGATTCCGGCCTTGCCCAGGTATCCCGAGCATCGATGGCCTACGTGGCGGCCATCGCCGTGGCGTTGCAACAAGACCCTGGCCTGAAGATCACCGTGGAGGGGCACACCGATTCGGCGGGCACGCCGCGCGGCAACCTCATGCTGTCCTGGGAGCGGGCGTTTGCCGTCTTCAGGCTGCTGGTGGACCGCTACGGCATCGATCCCGCCCGGCTCATGCCGGTGGGAAAGGGCTGCAACGAGCCCCTGGTGGATACGGTTTCAGCTCACCCCCTGAATCGGCGGGTGCAATTCCGGGCGATGCTGTCCTGAGTGGCAGCGGGCCGTGCCCGAATTAACGTCCGGGCCTCGATGACAGGTTCCCGACGCCTAATTCGGGGGTGCGTTCGGCCACTGGAATGCGACCTTGCAATTTTAGAATCTACCCAATGCAGTTCGTGCCACGGGCCTGTCCGAATTGGGCACAGGCTCCGCGCCCATCCATGATGAACAGACATGCCATCCAGCGACTTTGCACGCTGACCTTGCTGCCAGCGACCTTGTCCGGGGGCCCCGTGGCCCACGCCGCACCGGCCACCGTGCCGGGATTGCCGGCTTCGTGCGCCGTACCGTCGGTGCTCACCCCGGCTGAACAGGCGGCGTGTGCAGCGGCAGGCTACGGCGGCGTCGCGACGCCCCCCGCCCCGCCCTCCGCCCCGGCCCCAGTGCCGCCCCCACTGCCGCCCGCTCCGCCGTCCGGCCTGGACACGCTGTCCACACCGCTGGTCGCAGGCGCAGCACAAGACCTTCTGCATCGGCTGCGCCTGCCCGGCGCCTTGCGCGGGCAGGCTTCTCATGGCTTGATCTGGCGCGCCGGGGGCGGTGGCGAGCAGACGCGTCGTGACGCCACGTCCATGCTTTCGGGCTTCCGGGTTCGGGCCGAGACGCTGTCGGTGGGTGTCGATCGCGCGGTGGGCGATGACTGGGCCGTGGGTGCGGCACTGGCCTTGACGCGCTCTCGCACCCATTTCGAGGGCAACGCCAGCGGGCAGTGGGCCACCAGCGACAACCTGACGCTCTACACGCAGTGGACCCCCTGGGCAGGGGGGTCGGTGTCCCTGGCCGCCAGCCACGAGCAATCGGCTTACCAGGTGCAGCGCGATGGTGGCGGCGGTTTGCTGGCGCGTTCGTCGCCCTCCGGTTCGGGTTCGGGCCTGGCGCTGACCGCCGGCCATGACGTGGTGCTGGGCGCGTGGTCGGTATCGCCCTACCTGCGCTGGGACCAGGTGCGCGTGCGCGTGGATGCCTTCCAGGAGTCCGGCGCAAGCGACGCGCTGGCCGTCGGTGCGCAGGCGCTGCGGGCCTGCACATTGAGCGCAGGTGCCAACCTGCAGTGGAGCGTGCCTCAATCGTGGGGCCTGCTGCTGCCCTACCTGCGGATGGAGTGGTCAGAGC
>CAIJPE010000133.1 GCA_903822435.1 uncultured beta proteobacterium
ACCCCGAATCGTCGGGCGGCTGCGATCGCATGCATGTCGAGCCGATGGCCAAGGCGGCCAGCGACCAGGTGCTGGCCGCCCTGGCCTGGGCCCGCAGCCAGCCGGACCTGGACGTCTCGCGCTGGGTCGCGCTGGGCGCTTCGGTCGGCGGTGTCACCACGCTGGCCGTGGCCGGTCGCCGGCCCCCGGGACTGGTGGCGGCCATCAATTTTGCGGGGGGTGCAGGCGGCAACCCCGACCAGCGGCCCGCCGATCCCTGCCAGCCCGAGCACCTCACGCACCTGTGGTCCGCCCTGGGCCGCAAGGCCCAGGTGCCCACGCTGTGGATCTACTGGGAGAACGACCGCTACTGGGGCGCGGACAACCCGCGCCGCTGGGCCCGGGCCTGGGCTGACGGTGGGGGTCGGATCGAGTTCCACACGCTGGCGCCGGTGGGTGTGGACGGGCACAGCGGCATGAGCATCGACATGGACCACTGGGTGCCCCTGGCCGAGGATTTCCTGGCCCGCGCCGGCTTCGACCACCCGGGCATGATCGCCCGGCCGGCCCCCACCCGCTACGCCGCGGTGGCCGAGATCGACCGGGTGCCATTGCCCGCCGCCGTGCGCGAAAGCCTCTACCGCCGTTTCCTGGCGGCCCCGCTGCCCAGGGCCTTTGCCATCGGGCCGGGGGGCCGGGCGGGCTACGCAACCGGCGACTGGGCGCCGGGTCGGGCTCTGGGCTTTTGCCAGTCGCGCCGGGGCGAGCGTTGTGCCTTGTACGCCGTGGACGATGATGTGGTCTGGGGCCCATGACCGCTGGGCCCGACCCATCATCGCCCTGACCCATTGCCTGTTGGCCCTGCCGGAGAGCGCACGATGTTCCAGAAGATCCTGATTGCCAACCGCGGCGAGATCGCCTGCCGCGTGGCGGCCACGGCCCGGCGCCTGGGCGTGCGCACGGTGGCGGTCTATGCCGACGCCGATGCCGGTGCGCGCCATGTGCGGGCCTGCGACGAGGCCGTGCACGTGGGCGGCAGCGCCCCGCGCGACAGTTACCTGCAGGCCCAGCGCATCGTGCAGGCCGCACTCGAGTCGGGCGCGCAGGCCATCCATCCGGGCTACGGCTTTCTCAGCGAGAACGAGGCCTTTGCCAGGGCCTGCGCGGAGGCCGGACTCGTCTTCATCGGACCGCCGGCCGGGGCCATCGCGGCCATGGGCAGCAAGTCGGCCGCCAAGGCACTGATGGAACGCGCCGGCGTTCCCCTGGTGCCGGGCTACCACGGCAACAACAACGACGCCGACTTCCTCGCGGCCGAGGCCGAGCGCATCGGTTACCCGGTGCTGATCAAGGACAGCAGCGGCGGCGGCGGGAAGGGCATGCGCCGCGTGGATCGGGCCGCCGATTTCGCCGCCGCGCTGGCGTCCTGCCAGCGCGAGGCCCAGAGCAGTTTCGGCAACGCGCAGGTGCTGGTCGAGCGCTACGTCACGCGGCCGCGCCACATCGAGATCCAGGTCTTTGCCGACCAGCACGGCGACTGCATCCATCTCTTCGAGCGCGATTGCAGCGTGCAGCGCCGGCACCAGAAGGTGCTGGAGGAATCGCCCGCGCCGGGCCTGCTCCCCGAGCGGCGGGCCGAGATGGGTGCCGCGGCCGTGGCGGCAGCCCGCGCCGTGGGTTATGTGGGCGCGGGCACGGTCGAGTTCATCGCCGAGCCGCAGGCCGATGGCGACCTGCGCTTTTTCTTCATGGAGATGAACACGCGGCTGCAGGTGGAGCACCCCGTGACCGAGGCGGTGACGGGGCTGGACCTGGTCGAGTGGCAACTGCGCGTGGCCTCGGGGGAGCGGCTTCCGCAGGCCCAGGCCGCGTTGCGTCAGCATGGCCACGCCATCGAGGCCCGCATCTGCGCCGAAAGCCCCGAGCACCAGTTCATGCCGGCCACCGGCACCCTGCACCGCGTGCGCTGGCCGGCGCACGTCGAATTCGAGACGAGCGCGACTCAGCCACGGGTGGACAGCGGGGTGCGCGAAGGCGACGCCATCAGCCCCTACTACGACTCGATGATCGCCAAGCTGATCGTCTGGGGCGCGGACCGTGCGCAGGCGCTGGCCCGCCTGGACGCGGCCCTGTCGGCCACGCACCTGCTGGGCCTTGCCACGAACGTGGCCTTCCTGCGCCGGGTGGTGGGCAGCCGCGCCTTTGCCACGGCCGACCTGGACACCGCCCTGATCGAGCGCGAACACGCGGCGCTGTTCGAGACCCCCCCGCTGGCCCCGGCGATCGTGGCGGCGGCAGTGGTGGCGCACGTACGGGCCGAGGAAGCCGCGCGACAGGACGCCGACCCCTGGTCACGTCGCGATGCCTGGCGCCTGCACGGGTCTGCCGAGCGCCGCATCGGCCTGAAGATCGATGAGCAGGCGCTGGAGGTCACGGTGCACACGCCCAGGCCGGGCACGGGGCCCTCGCAACTGCGCATTGGCGGCCAGATCTGCACCTTTGCCAGCCTGCCGCTGGGCGACGGCCGCCACGAACTGCAGGTGGATGGGCGGCGTTGCATGGCCACGGTGCTGGCGCATGGCGCCCGCCTGGCCGTCTACACCGAAGCCGGCAGCGCCCAGGTCACGCGGGTGGACCCCGGGGCCGCGCGCGACACCGCGGCCGACGAGGGCCGCCTGACGGCCCCGATGCCGGGCAAGGTGGTGGGTTTTCTCATCCGGGCCGGCGAGCGTGTGCAACGGGGGCAGGCGCTGGCCGTGATGGAGGCCATGAAGATGGAGCACACCCTGACCGCCCCGCACGACGGGGTGGTGGAAGAGTTGCTCTACGCCGTGGGCGACCAGGTGGCCGAGGGCGGGGCGCTGCTGCGCATGGCGGCAGGCTGACCCCGGGGTCAGGCCGAGGCCAGATGCATGCGGGCTACCGCCCGGGCCCGCCCGGACGGCCCGACGCGCGCCGTGCCGCGGGACGAACCGGCGGGGGCTCGATCGTCGAAGGCGGGAGGGTGGAGGGCGCGAAGATCGAGTTGAAGAAGCCGCTGATGCGCCCGGCGCGCCCGGCCTCGGGTGCCGGCCGCGTGGGGGCGGCGGCCTTGGCGGGCACTGCGGGAGCCGCCGGCGCGGCACGCGACGGCGCGGCTGCGGACGCGTCCTGCGAGGGCGCCAGCGCGGCCGAGCGGAACTGCTGCGCGAGCTGCGGCAACTCGCCACTGCCAAATCCCTCGCACACCAAAAGCACATCGCGGGCGTAGAGGCGGTCGGCTACCATCCGTTCCGCGTCGACGCCCTGGTCGAGTTCGGCCTGCAGAAGGCAGTGGATGCGGTTGGCGATATTCAGGCAGTGGCGGGTGTTCATGGCAGGCAGGTCCCTTTGTGGCAAGTGTGCGCCCCCGGCCCGCCTGCGGCCATCCCCTAGTCGGCGGAGGCGGCCGCGAACGGCGTCACGCTCAGCCCGTCTTCCCGCGTCGTCGCCGCCAGAGTGAAGGTATCCGATGAACGCACCCTCCCAAGTGACCCTGGTCGAAGTCGGCCCGCGCGACGGCCTGCAGAACGAGGCCCAGCCCGTCAGCACGGCCCAGAAGATCGAGCTGATCGAACTGCTGCTGGCGGCCGGTTGCCGCGAGATCGAGGCCACCAGCTTCGTCAGCCCGAAGTGGGTTCCGCAGATGGCCGACAACGCCGCGGTGATGGCCGGCATTCCGCGCCGCGCCGGCGTGCGCTATTCGGTCCTCACGCCCAACATGAAGGGGCTGGAGGCCGCCCTGGCCAGCCGGCCCGATGAAGTCGTGGTCTTCGGTGCGGCCACCGAGGCCTTCAGCCAGCGCAACATCAACTGCTCCATCGCCGAAAGCATCGAGCGCTTCCGCCCCGTCGTGCAGGCCGCACACGCGTCGGGCGTGAAGGTCCGTGCGGCCATCTCCTGCGCCCTGGGCTGCCCCTACCAGGGCGAGGTCAGCGCCGACGAGGTCGAGCACGTGGCGCGGCTGCTGCGGGACATCGGCGTGGACCATTGCGGCGTGGCGGACACCATCGGCGTGGGCACCCCGGCCCGCGTGGAGGCCGCCATGGAGCGCGCCCTGCGCCACTTCCCGATCGAAGAGGTGAGTGGACACTTCCACGATACCTACGGCCAGGCCCTTGCCAACATCCACGCCTGCCTGGGCATGGGCATCCACGTCTTCGACACCAGCATCGCCGGGCTGGGCGGCTGCCCCTACGCCAAGGGCGCGACCGGCAACGTGGCCACCGAGGACGTGGTCTTCATGCTGCACGGCATGGGCATCGCGACCGGCCTGGACCTGGACCAACTGGTGGATGCCGGGGCCGCCATCAGCCGCGTGCTGGGCCGCCCGCCGGTCTCGCGCGCCGGCAGGGCGCTGCTCACACGCCGCGAATCGCTGCGGCAGGCGGCCTGAACGCATGGCCACGGTCCCTGCATCCGAAGGGTTTGCCCGGGTCAGCCAGGCGCTGGCCGCCGCGGGCCATGCCCACGCCCCGCGCTGGCTCGAGGTGGCCGCCCGCACGGCCCAGGAGGCTGCCGAGGTGCTGGGCGTGACCGTGGGCCAGATCGCCAAGAGCGTGATCTTCCGCCGCCGTGCCGACGACACGGCCGTGCTGGTGGTCACCTCGGGCGACCGCCGCGTCGACGAAGCGCGCGTGGCGGCCTTGACCGGTCCGTTGGGCCGTGCCGACGCCGACTTCGTCAAGTCCCGTACCGGCTTTTCGATCGGGGGCGTGGCCCCGCTGGCCCACGCCAGCCCGCCCTTGACCCTGATCGACCGCGAACTGTTCCGCTTTGCCGAGATCTGGGCCGCGGCAGGGCATCCGAACGGGGTGTTCAGGCTCTCGCCCGATGAGCTGGTGCGTCTGACCGGCGCGCCGGTGGCCGACGTGGTGGTGGCAGCGTGAGCCCCGTCGCCTCGCCTTGCATCGGCGTGTGCCGCATGGACGACCCCACGGGCTGGTGCGTGGGCTGCCTGCGCACGCTGGATGAGATCGCCGCGTGGTCGGGGCTGGACGAGCCGCACAAGCGGCAGGTGTGGCTGGCCTTGTCGGCCCGGCGTGCGGAGTGGCGGCGCCTTCGGCGCGACCTGCCCGGCACGCTGGCCGAGGAAGCGCCTTGAAGCCCCTGGTCTTCCACTTCGACCCGATCTCACCCTTCGCCTACCTGGCGTTCGAGCGCCTGCCGCAGGCATTGGTGGGCTGCAGCTATGCGGTGGAGTACCGGCCCGTGCTGTTTGCCAGCCTGCTGAAGGCCTGGACGCACAAGGGCCCGGCCGAGATCGAGCCCAAGCGCGCCTGGACCTTCCGCCACGTGAGCTGGCTGGCCCAGCACCACGGCATCGAGTTCCAGACCCCGGCGGTGCACCCCTTCAACCCCCTGCCGCTGCTGCGGCTGCTGGTGGCCTGCGGGCCCAACCGGCATGTGGTCGAGGCGGTGTTCCGGCATGTGTGGGTCGGTGGCGCCGACCCGAACGACCCGGCCCGCCTGGCCGAGTTGGCGGCCCGGCTGGCACCCGCGCGCGACCCGTCGAGCGACGAGGTGAAGGCCGAGTTGCGCCGCCTGAGCGACGACGCCGTGGCCCGGGGGCTGTTCGGCGTGCCCACGGTCGAGCTGGAAGGCCGCTTGTTCTGGGGCCTGGATGCGCTGCCCATGGTGCGCGACGCCCTGCTCGGCGGCGCCTGGTTCCAGGGGCCGGGCTGGGCCGATGCCGGGCAGCCGCGCCCGGGCGTCCTGCGCGGCTGAAGGCGCTCCGCGCTCAGTTGTCGAGCAGCAGGGCCTGCAGGGCGTCCGCGCCCAGGGGTGCCGCGCTGTCCTGCCCGTCCAGGATGCCATCGGCCAGCAGGCGCTTGTCGCGGTGCAGGGCTACGATGCGCTCTTCGATGGAGCCTGCCGTCACCAGCCGGTACACCGTCACCGGGCGCTGCTGGCCGATGCGGTGGGCACGGCCCAGGGCCTGGTCCTCGGCCGCCGGGTTCCACCAGGGGTCGACGATCAGCACGTAGTCGGCGGCCGTGAGGTTCAGCCCGAAGCCGCCCGCCTTCAGGCTGATGAGGAACAGATCGCCCTCGCCGCGCTGGAAGGCGGCCACCCGCTTGCCGCGCTCGGCCGCCGGGGTGCTGCCGTCCAGGTATTGGTAGGACAGGCCGCAGGCGTCCAGCCGCGCCGCCAGCAGCTTCAGGAAGTCGGTGAACTGGCTGAACACCAGCGCCTTGTGGCGGCCTGCCACCAGCTCGGTGGCCAGCTGTTCGAACTCATGCACCTTGGCGCCGACCAGGCCCAGCTCGGGCGAGACCAGCCGCGGATCGCAGGCTGCGCGGCGCAGCCGGGTCAGCTCGGCCAGCACGTGGAAGGCCGCCTGGCCGCCGCTGCCGTCCAGCGCCAGGCTGGCCACCCGTTCGAGCGCGGCGCGGCGCGAGGCTTCGAGGAACGCGCGCTCCTCGGGGCCGGGTTCCACGCGGTGGATGATTTCGGTGCGCGGGGGCAGGTCGGACAGCACCTGCCCCTTGGTCCGCCGCAGTAGGAACGGCGCCACCAGCCGGCGCAGTCGGGCCTGCGCAGCGGGGTCGCGGTCGCGCTCGATGGGGTTGGCAAAGCGCTCGCCGAACTGGCCGCTGCTGCCCAGGAGGCCCGGGTTGAGCAGGTTCATGATCGACCACAGATCGGCCAGCCGGTTTTCCACCGGTGTGCCGGTCAGGGCCAGCCGGAAGCCGGCCTGCAGCGTGGCCACCGAGCGGGCCCGCTTGGTCGCCGCGTTCTTCAGCGCCTGCGCTTCGTCGAGCACCAGCGTGCCCCAGGCCACGCGGCCGAAGGCTTCGCCGTCCAGCTGCGCCAGGGCATAGGAGGCCACCACCAGGTCGCCCGGCTGTGCGGCCTCGAGCGCGGCGGCGCGGTCGCCTTCACCGTACAGCGACACGCGCAGGCCCGGCGCAAAGCGCAGGGCTTCGGCCACCCAGTTGCTGCACACCGAGGTGGGCGCGATGACCAGGGCCGGCCCTTCGGTCGCGCGGTGCAGCAGCAAGGCCAGGGTCTGCACGGTCTTGCCCAGGCCCATGTCGTCGGCCAGGCAGGCGCCCAGCCCCGCGTGAGCCAGCCGGGCCATCCAGACGAAACCTTCCAGCTGGTAGCCGCGCAGGTCGGCCTGCAGCGCCGCGGGCAACGCGGGCTCCAGCGCTGCGGCCTCGTCCAGCCGAGCCAGCCGGCCGGCCCAGGGGCTGTCGCCCACCAGCGCGGCGTCTTGCAGCGTGTCGGCCAGCCAGCCGGCGGCGGCCACGGGCAAGCGCAGCCCTTCGCTGCCCGGCTGCGCCAGCGCCTGCAGATCGGCCAGCTGCCGGCGCAGGTGCTCCGTCAGCGCCAGGTAGTCACCATCGCCCAGGGCGACGAAGCGGCTGCCGCGTGATTCATGCGCCAGCTGCAGCAGGCGCTGCAGTCCGATCACGCGGCCTTCGTCGATGCGCACGTCGCCCTCGACGCCGAACCAGTCGGCGCCGCTGCGCACCGTCACCTGCAGCGCCTGGGCGGCCACGCCCATCACGCGCACCGGCTTGCCGCGCGGCCAGTCCACCCCGGCCACGGCTGGCAGCTGCGGCAGGCGCTCCAGCACGGCCAGCGCCTGCTCGGCGTCGGCCAGCAGCCACGTCGTGTCGTCGGACTGCGCCTCCTGCAGGAAGGGCAGGGCTTCGAGCACGGCGTCCAGGTGGGCGCTTTCAGCAGCCAGGTCGCGCTCGGTCGACAGGTTCAGGCCGCCGTGCAGCGTGAGCAGCCGCGACCGCCCTCGCCCCGGTGCCACCAGCGGTCCGAAGGTTCCGAAGGGCTGCACCAACAGCCGCAGTTGCAGGCCATCGCCCAGCGGGCTGAGCTGCGCACGCAGCCGAGGTTCGCAGGCCACCGCCTGGCCCGCCGCGGCATCGCTGTGAAGTTGGAAGTGGCCGGCCAGCACGCGCAGGGCGGCTTCCAGTTCCGACTGCGCCTGCACGGGCACGGCCCAGCGCTTGGAGACCAGTTCGGCCACGCGCCGCTGAGCGGCGCCGATGCGGATCAGGCGCGCCCGGTCGGGGGCGTCGCGCACGATGCGGATGCTGTTGCGGCGCTCGCGCTCGGCGCTGGGGTCGCTGGCCGTGAAGGCCTCGCCCGGGTCGTCCACGGGTGGCGCCACCAGCGGGTCGGCCAGGTGGAACTCGAAGCGTTCGGGCTGGCCTTCGGCCGCTTTCTGCCGGCGCACTTCCAGGACGGGCAGGCCTTCGCGCAGGTCCACGGCCTGCTCGGGTGCGTCGTCGAAGACCACGGCCGGGTGGCCCACCAGCGCCATTGCCGCTCCCGTCACGTCGATGCCCAGCAGGCCGGGCGCCCAGCGCTGGGGCTCGATGCAGCGCGCCACGGCGGCGTCGCGCGGGTCCAGCCGCGTGGCCTTCTTCACGCGCGACAGCGTGACCGCCTTGGGCCGCCCCGGGCCCCGCACGCCGGCCGGCCGCTCCCAGGCTTGCACGCGGGTGACGCGGCCGTGGTCGTCCAGCTTCAGCCGCCACTGCAACGTGCCCAGGGCCGCCGAGGGCGCGTCCTTCGCACGGGCCTCGCCCAGCGCTTCGATGGCGGCCAGCGCGTCGCGCCAGGCTTCCTGCGGCGCGCTGTAGAGCACCGCGGGGCTGGTGGCCGCGCCGGCCGGCGCTTCCGCAGGCAGCGGCAGTTCCAGCCGCGCGCAGGCCTGGCGCAGCAGGTCGGCCTTCCAGGGGACCCCCGCCGTGCGCAGGCCCTGGCTGACGGCGTCGATGGTGGCCTGCGGCCAGCCTGCGGGCCGATGGCCGAGCCAGGCGGCCAGGATCAGCCGATGGGCCCACTCCTCCTGGCGGTGCGCGAGGTTCATGCGCAGGTCCGGCAGCGTGGGGCCGTCAAAAACCGCGTCCTGCCGCGTGGCGTCACCCAGGCGCACCGCGGCAGCGTGGGCCCACAGGCCCCAGCCGAGGTGGGGCGCCGGATGGCGCGAACCCGACTCGGCCACGCACAGCTTGTGGGCGGTGGTCCAGGAAGCCGGCTCGGGTGAGGCCAGCAGGCTCAGCACGTACCACTGCAAGAGCCGCTCGGGGGCAAAGCCGCGCTTGCTGCGGGTCTCTTTCGCGGCGTCCTTCAGGGCCGTGGCGAAGGCGTCGGCCGCGTCGGCCCACAGCCCCTTCCAGGCCAGCAGGGCGGCCCGCACCAGCGGCGGGCCCACACCCGCCAACCCGTTCAGCGCGGCATCGCAGCCCGCGGGATCACCTCGGTGCAGGCGCTGCTCGGCCAGGTAGAAGCGCAGCGATGGCGTTACGTCGCGGGCCGATTTCGCCAGTTGCGCGTCGAGCCACTGCACCAGCGGGAGCCACGCAGGCCCGCTCAGGTCGAAGCTGCCGTGAAAGGTCACCAGGAGCGCCTCGCGCAGATCGGCCTTGTTGCGCTCGAAAGGGCCGGGCAGAAAGGGCGTGGTCAGCGCTTGCGCCAGGCACACGGGGCCGGCCGCCGCACCCAGCACCCGCACCGAGACGCGCCGGAATTCCGCCAGGTCCATCCCTGCATACAGCGCCAGCCGCGCCAGGGCCACCATCTCTTCGGGCCTGCGGTACTCGGGTATCGGCGGGTCGCCGCCCGAGGCCGGGTAGCGCGAAGCAGCCCGCGCCCATGCCTGCCAGGCCAGGCCGATGTCGGGTGCTTCGAGCAACCGCGGCCAGGCCTTCATCCTGGCCGCGGCGGGCACGTCCCAGCCGCGGCCCTCGCCGATCACCACGCGCTCTTCGGCCTGCAGGGTGTCCAGGGCCGCGTCGACATCGGCGGCATCAAAGGGTTTCCCCTGGGTCGTGCGCCGACCCAGGGCGCCCAGAAAAAACAGCAGCCAGGTCTTGCCCCGCTCGCAGCCGGCCAGGCACAAGACATCGTGCACCGTGTCCAGGTCTGCGGTGGTCAGGGGCGCGCGGGCCGCTGCCTCGGACGGCTTCGGGCGCAGCGCCGCGCCCACTTTTCGCAGGTCCAGGGTTTCCCCTCGCCAGTTCACATATGCAGCAGGTGTCTTCGGGGGGCGGGCCATCTCACCATCGTAGCGGGGACGGCCCGGCGGGCGGGGCGACGTAAGCCCCCGTTGGCTTCGTGTCAGATACGGGTCAGTGCCCATCACGATAGTCGCGCCATGGAACGCCGGCCGCGGCGGGCCTGTCAACCAATATCTCCGGAGACAAAACATGGAAGCCAACCTGGCGCTGCGGATATCCGCGCACCCGACCTACCAGAAACTCAAGTCCACGCGCTCCACGCTCGGGTGGTGGCTGGCTGCGGCCATGATGATCGTCTACTACGGCTTCATCCTGCTGGTGGCCTTCGACAAGTCGCTGCTGGCCAGCCGCATCGGCAGCGGCGTGATGACGCTGGGCATGCCGATCGGCCTGGGGGTCATCGTCTTCACGGTGGTCATCACCGCGATCTACGTGCGGCGTGCCAACGGCGAGTTCGATCGCCTGGCGGCCGAGCTGAAGCAGTCGATCGAGAAGTGAGCAGCGCCATGTTCAAACCCTCCAAGTCCGCGGCCCTCGCCGCCCTGGCTTCCGTCACGCTGCTGGCGGCCAACGTGGCCCTGGCCGCCGGTGCCGACCTCGGCCAGGCCGAAAAGCAGGCTACCAACTGGACCGCGATCATCATGTTCGCGGCCTTCGTGGTGTTCACGCTGTTCATCACCAAGTGGGCGGCCGCCCGCACCAAGAGCACGGCCGACTTCTACACCGCCGGTGGCGGCATCACCGGTTTCCAGAACGGCCTGGCCATTGCCGGCGACTACATGTCCGCGGCCTCGTTCCTGGGCATCAGCGCCGCCGTGATGGCCAGCGGCTTCGACGGCCTGATCTACTCCATCGGCTTCCTGGTGGGCTGGCCCGTCGTCACATTCCTGCTGGCGGAGCGGCTGCGCAACCTGGGCAAGTTCACTTTCGCCGACGTGGCGGCCTTCCGCTTCAGCCAGACCCCGGTGCGCGTGTTCGCGGCCAGCGGCACCCTGGTGGTGGTGGCCTTCTACCTGATCGCGCAGATGGTCGGCGCGGGGCAACTGATCAAGCTGCTGTTCGGCCTGGAGTACTGGATCGCCGTCGTCATCGTGGGCGCCCTGATGATGGTGTACGTGCTCTTCGGCGGCATGACGGCCACCACCTGGGTGCAGATCATCAAGGCGGTGATGCTGTTGTGCGGCGCCTCGTTCATGGCCTTCATGGTGATGGCGCACTTCGGCTTCAGCCCCGAGGCCATGTTCGCCGAAGCCGTGCGCATCAAGACCGACATCGCGGCCAAGGGCGGCAAGCCGGCCGAGGAAGCGGCCAAGATCGGGTTCAGCATCATGGGCCCGGGCGGCTTCGTGAAGGATCCGATCAGCGCCATCAGCTTCGGCATGGCCCTGATGTTCGGCACGGCCGGGCTGCCGCACATCCTGATGCGCTTCTTCACCGTGCCCAACGCCAAGGAAGCCCGCAAGTCGGTGCTGTGGGCCACCACTTGGATCGGCTACTTCTACATCCTGACCTTCATCATCGGCTTCGGGGCCATCACCTTCGTGTTGACCAACCCCGACTTCCTGGATGCCAAGGGTGCGCTCCGGGGCGGCGGCAACATGGCCGCCATCCACCTGGCCAACGCGGTGGGCGGCAACGTGTTCCTGGGCTTCATCTCGGCGGTGGCCTTTGCGACCATCCTGGCCGTGGTGGCGGGTTTGACCTTGTCGGGTGCCTCGGCGGTTTCGCACGACCTGTACGCCACCGTCATCAAGCAGGGCAAGGCCGACAGCGCCAGCGAACTGCGCGTGTCCAAGGTCACCACGATCGGCCTGGGCATCGTCGCGGTGGTGCTGGGCATCGTCTTCGAGAAGCAGAACATCGCCTTCATGGTGTCGCTGGCCTTCGCCATCGCGGCCAGTGCCAATTTCCCGGTGCTGCTGATGAGCGTGCTGTGGAAAGACTGCACCACCAAGGGTGCGGTGATCGGCGGCTTCCTCGGGCTGGTCTCTTCGGTGGCGTTGACGGTGGTCTCGCCGGCGGTGTGGGAAGCCACCCTGGGCTACCCCAAGGGTTCGGCGCTGTTCCCGTACACCAGCCCGGCGTTGTTCTCGATGACCATCGGCTTCGTGGGCATCTGGCTGTTCAGCGTGCTGGACGGCAGCAAGCGCGGCGCGCAGGACAAGGCGGGCTTCCTGGCGCAGCAGGTGCGCTCGGAGACGGGCATCGGCGCCTCGGGGGCCTCGGGCCACTGACGCGCGGTTTGCGCTAGCGTAGGCCGATGCAGGCCTCGCTGTCGTGGCAGTCGCTGGGACTCCAGTCGCTGTGGATCGGGTTGTCCATCGCCGCACCGGTGGGCCCGATCGGCTTGCTGGTGATCCAGCGAACCCTGCGCCACGGCCGCGCCGTGGGGCTGGCCACCGGCTTCGGTGCGGCCTTCGCGGACGCGGTTTATGGCGCCCTCGGTGCCTTCGGCGTGAGCGCGCTGATCGGTGCGTTGCAGGCCGCCCGATTGCCGCTGGCGCTGGTCGGCGGCATCTTTCTTTTCTGGCTGGCCTGGCGCACCTGGCACGCGGCGGGCGCTGCGGCGGGGTCGGTGTCCGCCGCCCGGCCGGCGCTGTGGTCCTCTTTCGCGGGCACCTTCGGGCTCACCCTGTCCAACCCCTCGACAGTGCTTTCGTTCGTCGCGATCTTCGGGGCGATGTCGGCCGGCGGTGCGCCTGCGTCGCCGTGGGTGATGGTGGGCGGTGTGCTGGCGGGGTCGGCCCTGTGGTGGCTCACGCTGTGCGGCGTGGTCGGGGCCCTGCGTGAGCGCTTCGACGAGCGGGCGCAGCGCTGGGTGGGCCGCGCCTCGGCACTGATGCTGCTTGCCTTCGCGCTGTGGCAATGGGCCGTGCTGGCGGCCGGCTTGCAAGCCCGCTGGGCGGGCTGAATGCCGGCCTGCCAGCGTCAGACGCGGGCGCTGCGGTGCGCCTCGATCACCACCACCTGCGTGGGCGTGCCATGCATGGCCAGCAAACTGTCCGGCGCCGGCTGGCTGGCCAGGCCGTTGATGCTGGACAGCACCGCCAGGGTGGCCAGGGCGGCCAGGGCGAGGGAGGCGGCTTGGCGGGCGACGGAGGTGGTGTTCATGGCGGGTTCCTTCGGGGCGGTTCGGTTGGGGGGGGCGCGATGCGATGGAGTGAACTCTAGGCACCGCGAAGCCCCGGCGATACCGGCTTGCGATGAACCGCAGCGTTGCGCCGATCAAGCGCAAGCGGCCCCGACGAGCGGCTCCAGACCCGGGCTGCTGAGTGCCATGCGCGCCGGTCTTTCAGCGCGTCGTGCGACGCCTTGCGTGCCCACGCTCTTGGTCGGCCGGGATGGAGTGCCGGAGGACTGCAGCCGACCCAAACCGGCCGGACGCGCTGCTCCAGAGCGGTCGGCCGGCTGGCCATCGCTCTTCCGGTTTCGCCACCATGAAGCGGTCGTTGGTGGTCTCACACACCCGGCCAGTTGGGGGCACTCGCTACCGGCAGCTTGATGGCTGCGAGGGCACGCCTGACATCACCGGGCTCGCGAGAACGAACCGTCCGAGGCATTCGAGTTGTTCAGCGTACCGACCTCAAGGTTTCCGCAAGTCCGCTGCGCCACAATGACGGGGATGAAGGAGCAATCCGCTGACTGGCAACTGAGATCCGCCTGGGCGAGGTACAGCGTTGCGCTGACGCTGTTCGCCGTGGCGCTGAGCGCCCGTTTGCTCTTGCTGCCAGTGGAGGCGCGACTCGCCTTCTCGACGTTCTTGCCGGCTGTCTTGGTGGCGTTCTATCTGTGCGGCTTAGCGCCCGGTTCCCTGATCGCCGTGTTGAGCGCGGTGGCTGGCATCTACTTCT
>CAIJPE010000134.1 GCA_903822435.1 uncultured beta proteobacterium
CTTCGACATCCTGCGCGGTGTGCTTCGACGCATGCATGGCGACTCTGCTGCGATGCGCGAGGCTGTCGAACTCGACGCGCTGTACATCTGGTCGACCGTGCATGGGCTGGCGGGTGTGATGAATGGCCAATGCATCGACAAGCTCGGCTTGAAGACCGGCGTGCTGAAGCGCGCTGTGCAGCACGCGATGGAGCGCATGGAAATCGGGCTCACTGGGCACAAATGATCAGCACGTCAGCCAAGGCATTGCCATGTCAGCGCTGAGTGCGCATCAAGAGCAGACTACTCAGCGCCGTGCTGTTGCCGATGCGCCGAAGGCGACAGGCCCAACCGTCCATCGCAGGCGCACTCGTGCACCGGGTTTTCATCGAGCGGCGTACCGCGACCGAAGAGTTCATCGAACAGGTCGTGGATCTCGTCTTGTCTGGCATCTCTGTCGAGCCGTCAAAGGCGAGACCCTGAGCGAATTCAACGCCGAATGGTCGCACCCAGCGGCGCTTTGGATACTCTACCCACGCGCTGATGGACGCATCGCGTGGCCCTTCCGTTGTGGCAGCTTTGCGGCGGCGAATCCAACTTCGAGGCAGGCAGCATAGGGTCGGTACCGCCAGCCCGCGGGCGAAGGAAGCGGTCGTCGGCTGCCACACGGCTTGCCCGCTGGGCGGCTCATCCATAGTGTTGTGGATGAACGGCGGGTAACCGATTGAAGCGGCCGGCCATCCGCGCAGACCTTGAGCGGCACGTATCGGCGCACGCCGACATCGACTTTCAAAACCTGGATGTCTGCACCCAGTCTAAAGCCGCTACTCGCGGCGAGAGTACGGGTCTGCAGCGGGTCCCGTCGTCCGCGAAGGGGCGGAGGGCGATGCCTCACAGCAAGCCCCTCAGCGCCAGGATGGTGGAGAAGGTCAGGTTCATCCTTCCTGCCCAGCAGGAGTGAAAGGCCTGGCACGGTTAGCATTCTCCGGATGCGCACCCTCGACACCGATTACCTCGTCATCGGCAGCGGCACGGCCGGCCTGGCCTTCACCGACACGCTGATCACCGAGACCGATGCCCACGTCACCGTGGTCGACCGTCGTGGCCAGCCCGGCGGGCACTGGAACGACGCCTATGGTTTCGTCACCCTGCATCAGCCTTCGGCTTTCTATGGTGTCAATTCGCTCGAACTGGGCAGCGGCCTGAAGGACACGCAGGGCCTGAACCAGGGCCTCTACGAGCTGGCCTCGGGCGCCGAGGTCAGCGCCTATTTTCAGCGCGTCATGCGTCAGCGGCTGCTGCCCAGTGGGCGGGTCACCTACCTGCCCATGGCCAACCACCTGGGCGACGGGCAGGTGGAATCCCTGCTCTCGGGTGAACGCACCCAGGTCCGCGTGCGCCGCAAGATCGTGGACGCCCACTACGGCGGCCCCCGCGTTCCGTCCACCCATGCACCGCGCTTCGAGGTCGGCCCCGGCGTGCGGCTGGTCCCGCCCAACGCCCTGCCGGGACTTTGGCACGGTGCAGCCACGCAAGGCCTGCCGCGGCGCTTCGTGGTGCTGGGCGCCGGCAAGACGGCGATGGACACCTGCATCTGGCTGTTGCAGGCCGGGGCGCCTGCCGACACCATCCAGTGGGTGATGCCGCGCGATTCCTGGATCATCAACCGCCTGGGCACCCAGCCCGGGCCCGAGTTCTTCCGGGAGTCCATCGGCGGCCAGGCCGACCAGATGGAAGCCTTCGCTCAGGCCAGCTCCATGGACGACTTGTTCCTGCGGCTGGAGGCCTGCGGCGCTCTGTTGCGCATCGACCGCACCCGCCGCCCGACGATGTTCCACCTGGCCACCGTGTCCGAGGCCGAGGTGGACTTGCTGCGGACACTCCGCCACGTCGTGCGCCTGGGCCGGGTGAAAGCCCTGGAGGCCACCGGGATGGTGCTGGAACAGGGCCGTGAACCCGTGGAGCCCGCGACCCTGTTCATCGATTGCACCGCCTCGGCCGTCGACCCCCGGCCCAACGTGCCCATCTTCCAGGGCGAGCGCATCGTGCTGCAACTCGTCCGGCTGCCGCTGCCGGCCTTCAGCGCTGCCTTGGTGGCCTACGTGGAGGCTCACCGCGACAGCGACGAACAGAAGAACAGCCTGTGCGCTGCCGTGCCCTTCCCCTACCGCATGGAAGACTACCCGCGCTCCGTGCTGGTGGGCATGGCCAACCAGGGTCGATGGGGCCAGGACAAGGCGCTGCGCCAATGGATCCGCGAGAGCCGGCTGGACGGTTTCGGCAAGCTGCTCAGTGCCGTGGACCGCCAGGACACCGAGAAGCAGGCGATCCTCGCGCGCCTGAAGACGCAATCGATGGCGGCGATGGCCAACCTGTCCCGGCTGGCGAGCGCGGCTTCCGGGGCCTGACCGCCCGCCGTCTCACGCGGCTTCGAACTGTGCCGCGTTGCGCCCCTGCACCCTGGCATAGAAGCGCTTGATCTCCGCCATGTCGGCCTCGACGTTGCCCGTGGGCACGAACATCGGCCGCAGCCCGCTGACCTTGCGCCGGTTATCCATGAAGGCCAGCACGATCGGCACCCGCGCTTCCAGGGCGATGAAGTAAAAGCCTGTCTTCCAGTGCCGGGTGCGGCCGCGCGTGCCTTCCGGCGGCACCATCAGCTGGGCCGGGCCCCGCGTGGCCTTCAGTGCCGAAGCCGCGGCGGCCACGAGGTTGTTGGCCTTCGAGCGGTCCACCCTCAGCGTGTAGGGCAGGTCCCAGTTGGTGGTGTGCGGCGCCGCGATGAGCACGGCCTTGGCAGCCTGCTCGGGCAGGCAACCCTGGAGCTGCCAGCCCCAGACCCGCAGGAAGGCGCGTGACCCGGCGCGGGACCCGACATACCCTGCCCTTGGGCGGCAGGGATCCGGGTTGTCTCGTGGGCCGGACATGCCGGCCCGTGAACTGAACTTGACACAACGCAAACCGCCCTGGAAGCGCGTCGGTAGGCTGAGGCCCATCGTCACGGGCATCGAGAACGGCCATGCGGATCCTGCTCATCCACCCCAACTACCACTCTGGCGGCGCCGAGATCGCCGGCAACTGGCCGCCGGCCTGGGTGGCCTACATCACCGGTTACCTCAAGGCCGGCGGCTACCAGGACGTGGTGTTCGTGGATGCGATGACCCACCACCTGACCGACGAACAGGTGCGCCAGCGGATCGTCGAGGTGGCTCCCGACATCGTCGGGTGCACCGCCATCACGCCGGCCATCTACAAGGCCGAGCGGCTGTTGCAGATCGCCAAGGAGGTGAACCCGGCCATCGTCACGGTGCTGGGCGGCATCCACGGCACGTTCATGTATCCGCAGGTGCTGAAGGAGGCGCCCTGGATCGACGCCATCGTGCGGGGCGAGGGCGAGCAGGTGTTCCTGAACCTCGTCTGCGCGGTCGACGCAGGCCGGTGGCCGCAGGACCGCCAGTCCGTGCGCGGCCTGGCCTTCCTCGAGACCCCGAACACCGCCGGCCCGGTGGTCTCCACGCCGGCCGAACCGCCCATCGAGGACCTGGACCGCATCCAGCCAGACTGGGGCATCCTGCAGTGGGATCAGTACATCTACATCCCGATGGGCGTGCGGGTGGCCATCCCCAACTTCGCGCGGGGCTGCCCCTTCACCTGCACTTTCTGCAGCCAGTGGAAGTTCTGGCGCGACTACCGCATCCGCGACCCCAAGAAGGTGGTCGACGAGATCGAGGGCCTGGTGCGCGACCACCAGGTGGGTTTCTTCATCCTGGCCGACGAGGAACCCACCATCCACCGCAAGAAGTTCATCGCTTTCTGCGAGGAACTGATCGAGCGCAAGCTGCCGGTGCTGTGGGGCATCAACACGCGGGTGACCGACATCCTGCGCGACGAGAAGCTGCTGCCGATGTTCCGCAAGGCTGGCCTGATCCACGTCTCGCTGGGCACCGAGGCCGCGGCGCAGTTGAAGCTGGACCGCTTCAACAAGGAAACCACGATCGCGCAGAACAAGAAGGCCATCAAGCTGTTGCGCGATGCCGGCATCGTCACCGAGGCGCAGTTCATCGTCGGCCTGGAAAACGAGACCGCCGAGACGCTGGAGGAAACCTACCGCATGGCGATGGACTGGAAGCCCGACATGGCCAACTGGGCGATGTACACGCCCTGGCCCTTCTCGGACCTGTTCCAGGAGCTCGGCGACAAGGTCGAGGTCTTCGACTTCGAGAAGTACAACTTCGTGACGCCGATCATGAAGCCCGATGCGATGGACCGTGCCGAACTGCTGGACCGGGTGATGAACAACTATCGCCGGTTCTTCATGCACAAGACCTTCTTCGAGTACCCCTGGACGCGCGACAAGGCCAAGCGCAAGTACCTGATGGGCTGCCTGAAGGCTTTCCTGAAGAGCGGTTTCGAGCGCACCTTCTACGACCTCGGCCGCGTGGGCTACTGGGGCCCGCAGAGCAAGAAGAAGGTGGACTTCTCCTTCGACGCCCAACGCACGTACGAGCGCCCCGACGGCGAGCAGATCGCCCAGGCCGATGCGCAGTGGGTGACGATGCACGGGCCCAAGATCGAGCACCGGCGCCGCCAGGGCGAATTGAACGCCGCCCTGGCCTGCGGGGGCGGTACCGAGCAGCTCGAAGCCTCCGTCGGGTCGGCGGCAGGCGGCGACGACGTGGCCGCCCGGTAGCCCCCAGCCATGGCTGCCGCTGCCCGTCCGGTGGGTTGCATCGGGCCCAACGCGATCATCCGCGTGGCCGAGGCTGCCACCCAGCGCTTCGGCCTGCCCTCCACGGCGCGGCTGTTCGAGGCCGCCGGCCTGCAGCACCGCCTGGCGGCACCGCCCCAGGCGATGGTGGCCGAGGCCGAGGTGTACCGCCTGCATGCCGCCCTGCGCGAGCAGTTCGGGCTGCAGGCTGCCGCCGAGCTGGCCCGCGATGCCGGGCGCCGCACGGCGCACTACCTGCTGGCGCACCGCATCCCCAAGCCGCTGCAGGTGGTGCTGCGCCGACTGCCGGCGGCACTGGCCGCGCGCGTGCTGCTCGCGGCCATCCGCCGCAGCGCCTGGACCTTCGTGGGCAGCGGCCGATTTTCTGCGCAGGCGGGCGGGTGGCGGGGGCCGGCAAGCCTGTCGGTGCAGGACAACCCCCTGTGCCGCGGGCTGCGGCTGCCGGTGCCGGCGTGCGACTTCTACGCGGCCACTTTCGGCGAGCTCTTCGTGGCCCTGGTGCACCCTCGCGCGGTGGTGCGCGAGGTGGCTTGCGAAGCGCTGGGCGACCCGGCCTGCCGGTTCGAGATCCGCTGGTGAGCGCGGCGCCCGGTCTGCGGTCTCAGCCCGCCGACTGGCCGAAGGCCAGCAGCCGGCCTGCTTCGTCGCAGACCTCGAACTGGCGGCCCGCCACGACCAGGCACAACGGACTGTGTGCGGGCGCACGCCGCACCAGGGTCAGCGAGAACCGGTCGAGCCGAGCCCCCATCTCGGACAGGTGGCGGACCACCCGGTTGCGCAGGCCCAGCCCCTCCAGCCCTGGCAAGCGGCCGCGGCGCGGCCATGCCGGCCAGGCCAGGGCGCGCGAAGGCCCTGGCAGGCCCGAGACGTGCGCGAAGGCGGCCTGTTGTTCGGGCGCCAGGTGCAGCCAGCGCACGCAGGCGCCGTGGGCCGAAGGCTCGATGTCGGTCGTTCGGTGGCGCAGGCCGACGAACTCGCGCATGAGGGGCCGGTCGGCCGCCAGGCCCGCCAGGTCCGACACCGGCAACTGCGGCACGATATAGCTGTCGCGCGCCACCGAGAGCAGGCCGGCGCCGGGCGCGGAGAGCCTGGTGTCCAGCACCACCAGGGCCAGGTCTTCACCCATGCGCACGGCCTTGCGCAGGCTGCACGCCAGTTGCTGCGCGCCGCGGGCCGAGGTCAGCGCCGGTCGGGCCACCTGCTCGGCGTGGTGCTGCACGTGCCAGGCGTGTCGCTGGTGCACCCCCAGGTCGGCCAGGATACGGGCCGTCAGCAGGGCGCGTTGGTGGGGATGGTAGACCAGCGGAACCGCGCCCGCCGCGGCGGCGGGGATGTCCAGGGCCTTCTGCCAGCCCACGAAGTGGTCTTCGGTGAGGGTTACTTCGGCCGTGTAGGGCTGCGCGCGCTCCGGGCGCAGGCGGTGCTCGCGCAGCAGGCTCAGCAGCGCGGCCTCCCACTGGGCCAGGGCCTGCCGCCACGGGCGCTCGGCGCCCGGCAGGCGCAGGGCCATCGGCTGCGGGGCCTGCA
>CAIJPE010000135.1 GCA_903822435.1 uncultured beta proteobacterium
CGCCGCGGCTGTGCATCGTGGGCGAACCCACCGGCATGGTGCCGGCCACAGGCCACAAGGGCGTGCACCGCTGGCGCTGCTGCGTGCGCGGCAAGGCGGCGCATTCTTCGCTCACACCGCAGGCCGTCAATGCCGTGGAAGCCGCGGCGCGCGTGCAGGCGCACATTGCCGACATCGGCGACGAACTGCGCGCCCACGAGCCCCGCCAGGCGGGCTACGACGTGCCCTACAGCACCTCGGCCGTGTGCGTGGTGCAAGGCGGCATCGCGGACAACGTGGTCCCCGAAGACTGCCGCTTCCACTATGAATTCCGCGACCTGCCCGGTGCCGACGCCGAAGCCCTGCAGCACCGCGTGCAGGCCTATGCCCGCACGCTGGAACCGGCCATGAAGGCCGTGGAACCGACGGCTGGTTTCCGCTTCGAACCCATCGCCACCATGCCGGCCTTCCAGGCGCGCCCCGATGAGCCCGCCGTGCGGCTGGCCCTGCGGTTGGCAGGCTCCCAAGCCACCACGCTGGTGGCCTTCGGCACCGAGGCCGGCCTGTTCCAGCGCGCGGGCATGTCCACCGTGGTGTGCGGTCCGGGCTCGATCAACCAGGCGCACCAGGCCGACGAATACGTGAGCCTGGCCCAGTTGTCGCGTTGCGAGGCCTTCCTGCGCGGCCTGGCCTCCTCCGGCGAGCTGGCCGCCGCAAACTGACCGGCCCGGTTCAGCCTGCCGCGGGCAGCAGGTGGTCGGGCTTGAGGCCCGCCCGCCAGCGTTCGACCATGCGGTCCATCAGGGCCTGCAGCTCGAGCGTGTAGCGCGGCGTGTCGAACAGCGGCAGCTGCATCCGCCGGCTGTCCAGCCACTGCCGGTAGCCGGCCAGCAGCGGCGCATCCGTGGCCAGGGCCAGGATGGCCAGGTGATACGCCTCCACGTTGTCGAAGGCCAGCTCACCGATACCGGCCGCGTCCAGCACGCTGGCCGCCACGCGTGAGGCGTAGCCGTTGCCATACAGGGTGACCACCGGAACGCCGGCCCACAGCGCATCGCTGGCCGTGGTGTGGGCGTTGTAGGGCCAGGTGTCGACGAAGACATCGGCCAACGCCAGGCGCGAAAAGTGCAGGTTGTAGGGCACCGTCCGCGCAAAGAGGATGCGGTGGGGTTCGACCCCTCGGGCCGCAGCCTCGGCGCGCACGTTCTCGTGCAGCTGGGCGTTCGTTTCGCGCAGCCAGAGCACGGCGCGGGGCACTTCGCGCATCACCGAACACCACACGTCAAAGGCCTGCGGCAGGATCTTGTAGGTGTGGTTGAAGGCGCACATGATGAAGGCGTCTTCGGGCAAGCCCACGCGCGTGCGGGTCAGGGGTTGGGGCAGCGGCCGGCCGCGCCCGTTGGGCTGCAGCGTCCTGGGCATCAGCGCCAGCTTCTCGGTGTACAGGCGCGCCAACTCCGGCGGGGTGACCAGCGGGTCGCCGATCAGGTAGTCGATGCAGTCGCTGCCGGTGCTGGCCGGGTAGCCCAGGTAGGCCACCTGCAACGGCGCAGGCCGGTGCGCGAAGATCGCCAGGCGGTGGCCGCGGGTGTGTCCCATCAAGTCGACCAGCACGTCGATGCCATCGGCCCGAACGCGTGCTGCAGCCTGCGGGTCCGACAGGCCGCGCAGGTCCACGAACTCATCGGCCGTGGCTTCCATGCGTGCCCGCAGCGCCGAACTGTCGGGCGGCCCGATGGAATACAGCACCACGTCGAAACGATCGCGGTCGATGCCTTCCAGCAATTCCACCAGCAGCTGGGAGACCGGGTGGTCGCGGTAGTCGAACGACACCCAGCCCAGCCGGGTCTTCTTGCCGGCGCGCGACGCCGGGGACACGGGCGGCAGCGTGGCGATGCCGCCGGTCAGGGCCCGCGCTTCGCTGCGCGCGGCCACCAGATGCAACTCGGGCGGCAAAGGCAGCGAAAGCATCGCAAAGGCCGCCATCACGCGGGCCTGGTTCGGCGGGGCAGCCTGAAGGCCCTCCTGCATGCGCTGCACGTCGGCGTCGAGCTCGGACCAGTCGAAGACGTGGCGCTTCTCGAAGGACAGCCGCGACAGCGCCTCCAGGTTGTCGGGCTCCAGGGCCAGCACCGTCTTCAGGCACTCCACGGCCTCTTGCTTGAGCCCCTGGTCGCGGCACGCGCCGGCCAGCAGCGCGTGCGCCATCACCAGGTCAGGCTTCAGCGGCAGCAGCCTGAGCAGCACGCCGGCCGAGTCGCCGTAGCGGTGCAGCGTCTGCAGGGCCGCGGCGTGCTGCAGCATGGCGTCGGGCTCCTGGTGGCCGGCGGCCTCCAGGGCGGCGAAGGCCTCGATGGCTTCGGCCGGGCGGTGCAGGGACATCAGGCAGTCGCCCAGGATGCGCAGGGCCAAGGGTTCCTGCGGTTCGATGCGCAGGCAGCGGCGGGCGGCGGCCACCGCGCGCTGGAACTTGCCCGACCGGCGCTGGGCGTTGGCCAGGTTCACCCAGTACAGGGCGTCCTTCGGCGCGGCGCGGGTTGCGCGGCCGAAGGCGCGCGCGGCCTCGCGCCAGCGGTGGTCATCGACCATCGAGATCCCCAGGGTCCAGTCGGCCTGGCCTTCCGGGGGCGAGGCCGGCTGCGCAGCGGCATCTGCCAGGGACACGGGGGCCGGGGCTTGCAGCTCTGCGACAGGCATGTTCATGGCGAAGGCCCTTTCAGGCGGTGCGGTTTGGCATCAAGGAGTTCGCGCAGGCGAAAAGGCCCGCCGGCGTCGGGCGGGAGTCCTGCCGGCGGACCCGTTGCCCACCCCATCTTCGCGCCCGGTGCTGCAGTGCAGCGCCGGAAAAAGCGCCCCATTGCCGGTGCTGATCGAGCCTTAGGACCCGCAAATTTGCGTAAAGGCCTAAAGCCCGGCCGCCGGCTGACGAAAAGGCTTCAACGGGCCCACGAACACTGGGCACGGGGTCCGGACCATCACGGGTCGAGCGCGTGCTGCCAAAACCAGGGGCAGTGCCGAACGGCGTCGGAAGGCCCGGGCGAGTTCCGCGGCGCGGGGCCTTCGGGCACCGGGCCGTGGAGTAGCAGACGGCTCCGCAAGCCTTAACCCGTTGCGGCAGCGGCGCCTGTCGGCACCTGCCTGTGGTCAACAACCGATTGGAGTTCCATCCATGTCTCAAACCATCAATACCAACCTGGTCTCGCTCAACGCGCAACGCAACCTGAGCATGAGCCAATCCTCGCTGTCCACTTCGATGCAGCGGTTGTCTTCCGGCCTGCGCGTCAACAGCGCCAAGGACGACGCCGCGGGCCTGTCGATCGCTGAACGCATGTCCTCGCAGATCCGCGGCATGACCGTGGCGGCCCGCAACGCCAACGACGCGATCTCGCTGTCGCAGACGGGTGAAGGCGCGCTGGGCAAGGTCGGCGACATCCTGCAGCGCATGCGGGAACTGGCGGTGCAGTCGGCCAACGGCACCAACAGCACCAGCGACCGCGGCAGCTTGAACCAGGAATACATCCAGCTGGCGCAGGAAGCCACGCGCACGCTGGGCGGTACGCAGTTCAACGGCCAGAGCATCCTGGCCAACACCGACACCTCGGGCCAGACCTTCCAGATCGGCGCCAACAACTCCACGAGCGGCGTGGACCAGATCACCGTGGCCTCGTTCGACTGGACCTCGACCTCGCACGCCGGCATCACCGACGTGCTGGGCTCGGTGGTGCTCTCGGGCACCGACGTCGGCACTTACGACACCAGTGGCTACACGGCCGGCACGGCCACCAACGCCGCCCCGACGAACCTGATCACGGACGCCGCCTCGGCCAAGACCGCCATCGACAACATCGACAAGGCGATCACGTCGGTCAACAACCAGCGCGCAACCTTCGGCGCGGTGCAGAACCGCTTCGACAACGTGGTCTCCACGCTGCAGGTGGCCACCGAGAACCAGACCGCTGCCAAGAGCCGCATCATGGATGCCGACTACGCGGCTGAAACGGCCAACCTCTCACGCGCCAACATCCTGCAGCAGGCCGGCAACGCCATGGTGGCCCAGGCCAACCAGCTGCCCCAGCAGGTGCTGGCGCTGCTGCGCTGAGCGGCCAGCAAGACCCGATTTCACGGTATTGGAGGGGCCCGCCGGCAACGGCGGGCCCCTTTTTTCGTTCTCGCCGGTCATGGGTCGAATTGGTCGCTTTTGCAGCCGCTATTCCGGCTCGTGATCGCGGGTCAGGCGCCGTAAATTCTGGGCATGCGCTCTTTGTCCCCTTGTCGGTTCGAATTGCGATAACCAGCCCGAATTCCGACGCGGTAAGGAAAACACGCCATGACCCAGACGATCAACACCAACCTCGTTTCGCTCAACGCCCAGCGCAACCTGAGCATGAGCCAATCCTCGCTGTCGACCTCGATGCAGCGCCTTTCATCGGGCTTGCGGGTGAACAGCGCCAAGGATGACGCAGCCGGCCTGGCCATCGCCGAACGCATGACCTCGCAGGTGCGCGGGATGAACGTGGCCATGCGCAACGCCAACGACGGCATCTCCATGGCGCAGGTGGGTGAAGGTGCCCTGGGCAAGGTCAGCGACATCCTGCAGCGCATGCGCGAACTGGCGGTGCAGTCGGCCAACGGCACCAACAGCAACAGCGACCGCGGCAGCTTGAACCAGGAATACATCCAGCTGGCGCAGGAAGCGACACGCACGCTGGCGGGTACGCAGTTCAACGGCCAGAACATCCTGGCCAATACCGACACCAGCGGCTACACCTTCCAGATCGGTGCGAACAACTCCACCAACGGCGTGGACCAGATCACCGTGCAGAACTTCGACTGGACCTCCACCCAGCAGTCGGGCATCACCGACGTGCTGGGCTCGATGGTGCTCTCGGGCACTGACGTCGGCACCTACGACACCAGCGGCTACACGGCCGGCACGGCCACCGACGCCGCACCCACCAACCTGATCACCGACGTCACGGGGGCCAAGACCGCCATCGACAACATCGACAAGGCGATCACCTCCATCAACAACCAGCGCGCGACCTTCGGCGCGGTGCAGAACCGCTTCGACAACGTGGTGGCCACGCTGCAGGTGGCCACCGAGAACCAGACCGCTGCCAAGAGCCGCATCATGGACGCCGACTACGCGGCCGAGACCGCCAACCTCTCGCGCGCCAACATCCTGCAACAGGCCGGCAACGCGATGGTGGCCCAGGCCAACCAGTTGCCCCAGCAGGTGCTGTCGCTGCTCAAGGGTTAAAAGGGGCCGGCCCTGGCGCGTTCCCGGCAGCGGAACGCCCAGCCGGGCTCAAGTCGGCCGCAAAGCCGTCGATATGGGGTCCAAGGGGGTGGCCATGTGCCGCTCCCGCGGGCCCCTGATTCATTGCGCCGCTGCCTTGGTGCGGCGGCCTGGAGAACGCCATGGCGACAACGTCCCCGGCCATCACCTCGCTGGGTGTGGGCAGCGGCCTGGACCTGAACAGCATCGTCACCAAGCTGGTGGCGGTGGAGCGACAACCGCTGACGCAGATGCAGGCAAAGGCCGACACCCTGCAGACTCAGGTGTCGTCTTTCGGCCAGATCAGCAGCTTGTTCAGCGCACTGCAGGACGCCAGCAACGCGCTGGACGATCCCACCTTGTGGTCCAAGTCCACGGCCACTTCGAGCGACGGCACCGCGGTGTCAGTGACCTCCGCATCCAGTGCCGCAGCCGGCAACTACGCCGTCACGGTGCAATCGCTGGCCAGCAGCCAGACTGCGGCCTCCTCGACCCCGTACGCGGCATCGACCGACATCGTCGGCGCCGGCACGCTCAGTATCGACATCGGCAGCTGGAACACGGCGCAGAACGCCTTCACGGCCAAGACGGGCACGACGACGGTTTCCATCGACATCTCGGCCACCGACACGCTGGCCTCCGTGCGCGACAAGATCAACGCCACTGGGTCGGGGGTCACGGCCTCGCTGGTGACCGATTCGACCGGGGTGCGTCTGGCCTTGAGCTCCACCAGCACGGGCGTTTCCAACGGCTTCAGGATCACGGCCGCCGATGCGGACGGCAACAATACGGACGCCTCGGGGCTGTCGCGGGTGGCATTCGATCCGAGCAGTGGTGCCGCGGGCATGCAGTCCGTGCAGGCAGCCGCTGACGCCGCCGCCACGGTCAATGGCATTGCGATCGCTTCCCCCTCCAACACCATCACCGGCGCCGTGGACGGCCTGACGATCCAGTTGCAGAAGGTCAGCAGCACGCCGGTCAATCTGAGCGTGGCCAGCGACACGGCCACGGTCACGAAGACCGTCCAGTCCTTTGTCGCCGCATACAACGCACTGTCCTCGTACATCGCCAACCAGACCAAGTACGACGATGTCGCCAAGCAGGGCGGTCCGCTGCAGGGTGACAGCGCGGCCACCGGCCTGCAGAGCCAGCTGCGCAGCCTGCTGGGCGCGGAGTCGAGTGCTTCCAGCACCTTCTCCCGGCTCTCCGACATGGGGCTGCAGGTGCAACGGGACGGGACCATCTCGGTGGACCAGACCAAGCTCACCGCAGCCACATCGAACCTGTCGGAAATGAAGAAGGCCTTTTCCGCCTCCGACTACAGCAACCCGACCAACAACGGCTTCGCGCGGCGCTTTTCGACCCTGGCCAGCCAAGTGCTGGGCGTAGACGGCACCGTGACCACCCACACCGCCAGCCTGCAGAGCCTGATCACCACCAACACGGCCGACCAGGCGGCCGTGAACGCCCGAGCGGATACCTTCCAGCAGCGCCTGATCGCGCAATACACCACGCTGGATTCCAACCTGGCCCAGCTCAACTCGATCAGCAGCTATGTCACGCAGCAGCTGGCGCTGATGTCGAAGTCGACCACTGGGTGAAATCGGCCCGTCGCGGGCCGGCTGCGTAACGCCCGGTGAAGGCGCGCAGCACGTCTCAAGTGCGAGGGTCCCAGGGCCGATAAGAAATGCATCCGCAGCACTTGCCTCACCCGCCAGCGATGTTTGCCAGCACCTATCCGCAGCGCAATGCCAAAGGCAGCCGTCCCGGCAGCCTGTACCAGCAAGTGGGCATCGAGACCCGCTTGTCCGGTGCGTCGCCCCACCAGCTGGTGGCGATGCTCTTCGAAGGCTGGATGACCGCCGTGGCCCAGGCCCGCGGCGCCCTGCGGGCCGGCGATGCCGGCGCCAAGGGCTTGGCCATCTCCCGGGCCGTCCGCATCATCGAAGAGGGCCTGCGCGCAGGCCTGGACCTGGATGGCGGCGGCAACCTGGCGCGCGACCTGAACGACCTGTATTCCCACCTGACATTCCGCCTGACCTTCGCCAACCTGCGCAACGACGAAGCCGCCCTGGAAGAGTGCCAGCGATTGATGCGCCCCCTGCAGGAAGCCTGGACCGCCATCGGCGACAGCGCCCCTGCGCGGCGTTGAACATGCCCAAGCCGCCCGTGCACCGCACCCGCCCAACTGGATCTTCGATGGACCCGCAACTCCTCAGCTACTACGAAGCCATCGAGCGTGCCAGCGCCGACATGCTCACCGCGGCCCGGGCGGGCAACTGGGACGAGGTGCTCAAGCTGGAAGGCGCCTGTGTGCTGCTGATCAGCCGCCTGAAGCATGCCGCGCAGGAGATCGGCAGCGCCACCGCCACGGCCCCCGAGCCGGTGCCCGAGGCGGCCGAAGTGGCCAAGGTCAAGTCCCGCATCATGCAGCGCATCCTGGTCAACGACGCCGAGATCCGCCACCTCGCCGAGCCCTGGCTGCAGGACCTCGACGACTCGCTGGCCGGCCGCCACAAGACACTTCACTAGGAGGGGCATGGCGATGTTCCAGGACACACGGCCCGCTGAACTCGACCCCGCCGGGGGACTGGCCGCCTGGGCCGAGTTCCGCGTGACGCAACCGCAGGAGCGCTTGCGCCTGCTGCGCGAATTGCGCGACGGCGGCGTGCCGGTGGTACTCAACACGCCGGACGGCTCGTCCATGGCAACCGCCATCTGGGCGCTGGACCCCGCGCTGGACCGCCTGAGCTTCAGTGCCGAGGGCCAAGCCTCGCAGGTCACCAGCCTGCTCGATACCGACGAGGCCGTGGCCGTGGCCTACCTCGAGAGCGTGAAACTGCAATTCGACCTTCAGGGTTTCATGCTGGTGCGCGGCGCCCAGGCCCATGCCCTTCAGTGCCGGCTGCCGCACGAGATCTACCGATTCCAGCGCCGCGAGGGCTACCGGGTGCGCGCCGCCAGCCGCAACGACCCGCGCGCCCGCTTCCGCCATCCGAGTCTGCCCGAGATGCAACTCGCCCTGCGGGTGCTGGACGTCAGCATCGGCGGCTGCGCGCTCTGGCTGCCCTTCGACGTGCCGCCGCTGCAGGCCGGCACGGTGCTGGGGCAGGTGCAGATCGACCTCGACGCCGACACCCGCTTCACGGTGGGCGCGGTGTTGCAGCATGTCAGCTCCATCGGCACCGGCCAGGCCGACGGACGCGAAGGCGGCGGTGTGCGGCTGGGCTGCCAGTGGCAGCAACTGCCTTCGGCCGCCGAGCGCGTGCTGCAGCGCTGGATCGACCGGTCGCAGCGGCGCCGGCACCTGCTCTCGCTGGACTGAACCGTGCACACGCACCGTGCGGCCCCCTCCCTGTGCGGCGGGTGGGCCAGCCATCGCCGTTCCGGACTGACGCTCATCGAGTGCGCCATCGTCTGCGCCGTCGTGGGGGTGCTGTCGGCCGTGGTGTGGCCGATGCTGCGCACGCCCGGGATGCGCATGGCCCGGCTCGACGCCGTGCAAGCCCTGATGCGGCTGCAGGCCGCGCAGGAACAGCACCGCGCCCTGCACGGGCTGTATGCCGCCGACCTGCAACCGCTGACCGGCGTGGCCGATCGCAGCCCACAGGGCCTGTATCGCCTGAGCCTGGCCGGCACCGGCCCTGACGCCTACCGCGCGAGCGCCGTGGCACAGGGCTCGCAAGCCCGCGACACCGATTGCGCCACACTCACCCTGGACGTGCACCTGGGTTTCGCCCAGGAAGGGCCGAGCCCGTCGTGCTGGAACCGGTGAGCGCCGAACGCCAGCGCCCGCCCGCCCGCCGCGCGCAAGGGGTGACGCTGCTGGAGCTGGCGATGGCGCTGGCCGTGGTGGCCATCCTGGGCGCACTGGCGGTCCCGAGCCTGGGCGCCAGGATGGAACGGCAACGCACCCAGGCAGCCGCCGAGAAGCTGGCCGGCGACCTGGCCGAAGCTCGCTTCGAAGCCGCGCAACGAGGCCTGCCCCTGACCGTCCGGAGCCAGGCCGGCTCGGGATGGTGCTGGGCCGTCGCCACCACGCCGACGTGCGACTGCCACACCGGCCAGGCCTGCCTGATCCGCGCCGTGCGGAGCACCGACCACCCCGGCGTGCGCCTGACGCAGGGCCAGGCGGTGCAGCTCGACCCCGGCGGGAGTGCCAACGCGGGCGCGGCCGGCGGTGCCACGGCCACCGTGTTCGAGACCGGTCGCGGAGAGCGGCTGCGCGTGGCGGTCTCGGCCCTGGGCCGGCCCCGCCTGTGTGCCGAGAGCGGCAACTGGCCGCATGTACCGGCCTGCTAGGCGCAGCCTCCTCAGACCTGCATGTTCATGATGTCGGTGTAGGCCTGGGCCAGGCGGTTGCGCACTTGCAAGGCCGCCTGGAAGCCGATCTGCGACTTCTGCATGGACAGCACCGTCTGCTCCAGGCTCACGCTGGGATTGTCCAGCGTCACCTCACGCTGCAGTCGCTCGGTCTCGAGCTGGCTCTGGCTGACCGACTGCAGCGCATCGGTCATGGCCGAGCGGAAATTGCCGGCCGGCGCCGACGGACCCGCGACGGCGCCGGCGCCGGCGGCGCGGTCGGGGCGCGGCGTGCCGTCCGCTCGCAGGCCCGCCCGGTCCAGGGCGGCCTGGATGTCGAAGGGTTTGATGCGCAGATCGTTCAAGGCGGTCTCCCGGCAGCAGGGCCCCCGCTTGCAGGTTTTGGGGCGCCCTTTTCCACGCCTGCACTCTAGGGTTGCCCCGGGCCTGCCGATGGAGGGATCAAGCGCGTCTTTGTTGGCCTTCTCGGACTGACGCAGCGGCTCGGCAGGGCGAACAATGGCCGCCAAGCCGAGAAGTTTCGCCTCCCTTACACATGGACAACGCCGTCGCCAACGCCACCCCTCTCCTGACCGCAGCGCAAGCGTCCGGCACCGGAGTTGCCGCCCGCTGGATGGCCTTGCCGGCGCGCATGCAGCTGATGTCCGTGGGCGGCGTCGCCACCCTGCTGGCCATCCTGGTCTTGATGTTCAGCGGTGCGCGCGACTCCGATTACCGCCCGCTGTACGGCAACCTGTCCGAGAAGGACGGCGGCCAGGTCATCGCGCAACTTGCCCAGATGAACGTGCCCTACCGCTTTGCGGAGAACGGCAGCACGATCATGGTGCCCTCGGGCAAGGTGCATGAGTTGCGCATGAAGCTCGCGGCACTGAACCTGCCCGCCGGCAGCGCGAACGGCGGGGTCCAGGGCTACGAGCTGATGGACAAGACCACCATGGGCACCACCCAGGGCCAGGAACGCCTGAAGATCCAGCGCGCGCTGGAAGGCGAGCTGACCACGACGATCCAGTCGCTGGAAGCGGTGAAGTCGGCCCGCGTGCACCTGGCACTGCCAGCGACCAACGGATTCTTCCGCGAGCAGCAGAAGCCCTCGGCTTCGGTGAAGCTGGAACTGCACGCCGGCCGAACGCTGGAGCGCGGCCAGATTGCCGGCATCGTGAAGCTGGTTTCCGGCAGCGTGCCCGAGCTCAGCGCCAAGTCGGTGGTGGTGATCGACGGCACGGGCGCTCTGCTGACGGGCGCGGGCGACGACGACAGCGGCCAGGGGCTGGACTCGCAGCAGCTGGCCTATCGCCGCGAGGTGGAAGCCAGCCACCTCAAGCGCGTGCTCTCGGTGCTCGAGCCTGTCCTGGGCGCCGAGAACGTGCGGGCCACGGTCAGCGCCGACATGGATTTCTCGCAGGTCACCCAGACGGCCGAGACCTTCCGCCCCAACCAGGGCCCGGACGCCAAGCCGGCCGTGCGCGAACAGAAGACCGAAGAGTCGACCCAGCCGGGCAGCGCCACGCCTTCGGGCGTGCCGGGCGCCACGAGCAACCAGCCGCCGGTACCGGCCAGCGCGCCCATCAACGGCCCGGCGCAGGCGCTGCAGGCCGCCCAGGGGGGCGCCAATGGCGGCAGCGTGCGGCGCGAGAACGCGACGCGATTCGAGGTCGACCGCACCACCACCTACACGCGCAGCGGGGTGGGCAAGGTGCGCCGGCTGACCGCGGCCGTGGTGATCAACCACCGCACCACCACCGACGCCAAGGGCAAGACCACCAGCGCCCCGCTGCCCGACAAGGAGATCGAGCAGATCACGGCCCTGGTGCAGCAGGGCATCGGCTTCGATGCGGACCGTGGCGACGTGGTCAAGGTCATCAGTGCGCCGTTCCGCGCAGATATCGTGCCCCCGGTCGAGGAACTGCCCGTGTGGAAGCAGCCGTGGTTGATCGACCTGCTGAAGACCGCAGCCGCACCGCTGGCCCTGGCCCTGGTGGCCCTGGTGGTGGTCAGCAAGCTGATCCGCCCGACGCTGACGGCCATGCTGGCCCCGCCCCCGCCCCCCGAACCCGGCGACAAGCTCAGCGAGGTGGTCGACGACACGCCTGCCCTGCCCCCGCCGGCGCCGCCCGCGCTGTCGCCGCCCCCAGGATCCGGCGAGCGGGTGGATGCCGCGCGCGCCCTGGCCAAGTCCAACCCGGCCGCTGTCGCCAACATCGTGCGCGGCTGGGTGAACGGCGAAGCCGCCTGAACCCGAGAGCAGCAGCCCATGTCCTCGTCGATGGATGAAGAAGGCCTGGAGAAGGCCGCGATCCTGCTCATGACCCTGGGCGAGGAGGAAGCGGCCGAAGTCTTCAAGCATCTGGCGCCCAAGGAAGTGCAGCGGCTGGGCGAGACCATCGCCCGCATGAAGTCGGTGACCCGCGAACGTGTCGACTCCGTCATCGACAGCTTCGAGAAGGTGGCGGCCAGCGAACACATGCTGGTGGCCGACAGCAACGAGTACGTCAAGGCCGTGCTGCGCCGTGCCCTGGGCGAAGACAAGGCCAACCTGCTGATCGACCGGATCCTGCAGGGCAGCGACGTCACGGGCATCGAGAGCCTGAAGTGGATGGACGCGCCCTCGGTGGCCGAACTGCTGCGCAACGAACACCCGCAGATCGTCGCAGCCATCCTCGTGCACCTGGAGTTCGACCAGGCCGCCGAGATCCTGAAGCTGTTCACCGAGCGGCAGCGCAACGAGGTGATGGTGCGCATCGCCACGCTGGACGGCATCCAGCCCACCGCGCTGCGCGACCTGAACGAGGTGATGAGCAAGGTGCTGTCCGGCGGCGACCGCGGACGCAAGAGCACCCTGGGCGGCGTGAAGACCGCCGCCGAGATCATCAACATGATGGGCAGCGCGGTGGAAACCAGCGTGCTCGACTTCGTTCGCGAAGCCGACAACGACCTGGCGCAGAAGATCATGGACAACATGTTCACCTTCGACGACGTCGAGAAGATCGACGACAAGGGCATCCAGGCCCTGATGAAGGAAGTGCAGAGCGAGTCGCTCATCGTGGCCCTGAAGGGCGCCACGCCGGCGCTGCGCGAGAAGATCCTGCGCAACATGTCCACCCGCGCGGCCGAGACGCTGCGCGAAGACCTCGAGTCGCGCGGGCCGGTGCGGCTGTCGGAGGTGGAAGCCGAGCAAAAGGAGATGCTCAAGATCGTTCGCCGCCTGGTGGACGAAGGGCAGATCGTGCTGGCCGGCAGCGGCGGCGATGAACAGTTCGTCTAAAGACCCATGACCAAGCCAAGCTTCAAGAACGTACCGCCCCCGCCGGGCTCGCGCAACGGCACCACCTACCAGCGCTTCATTCCCCGCGAGGAACTGGGCGACTTCGAGAGCTGGAAGCCCGGCACTTTCGGCGGCGGCTCGGCAGCGACGCCCGCCGCGCCGCCAGAGCCGACGCCGGCCGACTGGCAGGCCCGGGTGGACGCCGCGCGGCAGGCCGGCTACCAGGACGGCTACCGCGACGGCATGGCGGCGCTGGAGAGCTTCAAGCAGAGCTTTGCGCAGCAGGCCACGGCCCAGGTGGGCGCCCTGCTGGATGCCTTCGACGCGCAGCTTCAGGGCCTGGACGCGGAGATGGGCCGCACGCTGGCGGACACCGCGGTGCAACTGGCGCGCCAGGTCTTGCGCACGGAAATCCGTACGCACCCCGAGATCGTGGCCAAGGTGGCCAGCGAGGCGGTGGGCGCCATCATGCTCAGCGCCCGCCACATCAGCGTGCAGGTGCACCCGCACGACCTTCCACTGGTGGCCGAAGGTGCGGCCGAGGCGCTGGAAGCCCGCGGCGCCCGGCTGAGCCCGAACGCCTCGATCGCCCGCGGCGGCGTGCTGGTTCAAAGCGACGTGGGGGCTATCGATGCCCGCATCGGTGCGCGCTGGGCCCAGGCCGCGGCGGCCCTGGGTACGGCCCTGCCGCTGGAAGGCGAGGAAGCATGACCGTCCTGGCCGACCGCCTGGCTGCCCGCGAGCAACGCTGGTTGCGCTACATGGCCGACCTGAAGGGCTATGCCGCCGTACCGCAACCGCTGGAGTCGGTGGGCACGCTGCTGCGCGTCACCGGCCTGGTGCTGGAGGCCGCGGGCGTGCGTTCGCCGGTGGGCTCGGTGTGCGAGGTGCAGAGCGACGGCCAGTCGCCGGTGCTGGCCGAGGTGGTGGGATTCAGCGGCGACCGTGCCTACCTGATGCCCATGGGCGACCTGCACGGACTGTCCAGCGGCGCCCGCGTGGTGCCGCGCCCCGCGCCATCGGCACCGCCCCGGTGGGGCCATGAGAACCACCCCTGGCGTCGCAGCGAAGACCGCGGCCTGCACCTGCCCATGGGCCCCGGCCTGCTGGGCCGCGTGGTCGATTCGCACGGCGAGCCCATCGACCGGCTGGGCCCGCTGGAAGACGTGCAGGCCGAGCCCATGGTGCGCCGGCCCATCAACGCGATGGACCGCGACCCCATCCGCACGCCGCTGGACACCGGCGTGCGGGCCATCAACGCCATGCTCACCGTGGGCCGCGGACAGCGCATCGGCCTATTTGCCGGCACCGGGGTGGGCAAGAGCGTGCTGCTGGGCATGATGGCCCGCTACACGCAGGCCGACGTGATCGTGGTGGGCCTGATCGGCGAGCGCGGACGCGAGGTCAAGGAATTCATCGAGGACATCCTGGGCGACGAGGGCCGATCGCGCAGCGTGGTGGTGGCCGCCCCGGCCGATGCGCCACCGCTGCTGCGCATGCAAGGTGCCAGTTACGCCACCGCCATCGCGGAGCACTTCAGGGATCGCGGCAGCCATGTGCTGCTGCTGATGGACAGCCTGACCCGCTTTGCCATGGCCCAGCGCGAGATCGCCCTGGCCATCGGCGAGCCACCCGCCACCAAGGGTTACCCGCCGAGCTGCTTTGCCAAGCTGCCGCAACTGGTGGAACGCAGCGGCAATGGACTGAACGGCGCCGGTTCGATCACCGCCTTCTACACCGTGCTCAGCGAAGGCGATGACCCGCAGGACCCCATCGCCGATGCGGCGCGCGGCATCCTGGACGGCCACATCGTGCTCAGCCGCGACCTGGCCGAAGCGGGCCACTACCCGGCCATCGATGTCGAGAAGTCGGTCTCCCGCGTGATGACCGCCGTCGCCCCGCGCGAGCACCTTCAGGCCGCGCGCCGCATGCGCCAGCTGATGTCGAAGGTGGCCAAGGCCCGCGACCTGATCCAGCTGGGTGCCTATCAGCCGGGCCACGACGCCGAGCTGGACCTGGCCGTCCGCCTGCAGCCGCAGATGAACGCCCTGCTGCAGCAGGACATGCACGAGCGCGCTTCACTGGGTCCCAGCTGCGAGCGGCTCTGCCAGCTGATGGGGCCGTGACACGCGGCCCCGCCCTGCCCCCGACATCCCATCCTGAACCCCGAGGACCCCGATGAGCCCAGCCCTGACGACCCTGCTCGAAATCGCCCAACGACAGCGCGATGAAGCGCTGTCGACGCTGCTGCGGGCCGAGGAGGCCGTGCGGCGCATGCGCCTGCAATCCGAACAGCTGGTGGCCTACCGAGACGACTACCGCGCACGCAACCCGGCCATGGGTGGGCGCAGCGCACCGATCGAGCTGCTGCGCAGCCACGAGGCCTTCATGGTGCGCCTTCAGCAGGCGCTGACGCAGCAGCAGCAGCAGCTGCAGGCGGCCGAAGCGCGCAGCACCGAAGCCCGCGCCGCGCTGCTGGTGCTGGAAACGCGCGTGGCCTCGGTGCGCAAGCTCCTGGAGCGCCGCGAGGCCGACCAGCGCCTGCTGAGCGCCCGCCAGGACCAGCGGCGCAGCGACGACGCAGCCAGCATGGGTGCGGGCAACCCCTGGCGCAGCAGCGGCTCGATGCTGTCGCTGCCGCAATAGGCTGCCGGCATGGCCATGGCATCCTGGATGACGGTGGCGGCTCCGCGGGCACAGCCTGCCGCCGCGCCGAGCGCCTTCACACCACCTGTGGCCGAACCTGCGGCGCACCCTTTCTCGGAGATGCTGCAACGGGCCGCCCGGCCCGCCGATGCGCCGTCCGAGCGCCCCGCCGCTGCACCCAGCCCGAGCCCATCGCCCGCGCAGGGCGCGTCATCCAAAGCGAACCAGGCGGCGGGTGCTTCGGCCCAGGCCACGGCGGCGGCCCAAGCCGCCCACTGCCCGGCCGGGCGAGCTCCGTCCACACGTCCCCAGGCGGGCGCGGCCAACTCGCCGGCGGCCCCTGCACAGGCTGGCGATGGCACCCCGGCCGAGCCGGCGCCGGCCACGGCGGCCGCGGATGCCGCCACCACCCCGGACAGCCAAGTCACCGAGGACCCGGGCAGAGTGAATCAAGACGCGCCGGGCGCTGCGACCGCGGCTTCGGCCGTGCCAGCGCCATCCGCCCCGTTGCCAGTGGACATCGCACCGCAGGCCGCCCAGGCCCTCGCAGGCGGCGCGCGCATCCACGTGGCCTCGGCCCCGGTGGCGCAATCGGCTGGAGGCCCTGACGGCCTGCCGGCCGAGACCAGCGTGGCGGCTGCGGCCGGCGGCGTCGC
>CAIJPE010000136.1 GCA_903822435.1 uncultured beta proteobacterium
AGCCACGGCCTGTACCGGCGGCCTCAAGCCCAGTGCCTGCTCAAGGCCACCAACGACTATCAGGCCATCCTGGTCTGGCTGCGTTCCAAGCACGGCCTGACCCCCGACCAGAAAGCCCACCTGAAAGCCCGCCGCCGCCAGCGCGACACCGGTGTGGAGCAGGGCCTGGACTGGCTGCAGTCGCTCTCGCACACGCAGCGCGCGTATCGCAAGGAAGCCGAGCGCTTCTTGCTCTGGGCCATCACGCACAAGGGCAAAGCGCTGTCCTCGATGAGCAACGAGGACTGTATCGAATACCGCGACTTCCTGGCCGACCCGCAGCCGCGCAGCCGCTGGTGCGGAGACCGCGGGCGCGAACGCTGGTCGCCGCTGTGGCGCCCCTTCGAAGGGCCGCTGTCGCCATCGGCGCAGCGGCACGCGGTGACGATCTTGAAAAACCTCTATGGCTTCCTGGTCGACCAGAACTACCTGATGGGCAACCCTTGGTCGGCGGTCGGCGTGCCCAGAACGGCCGGGCCCAAGGTCAACGCAGGGCGCAGCTTCAGCCGCGCGCAGTGGAGCTTCATCGAAGCGCAGCTCGAGATGCTGCCCGCCACCTCCGCGAACCAACGCTTGACCTTCGGCCTGCACCTGCTCTACGCCACGGGCCTGCGGCTGTCCGAAGTGGTGGCAGCCACCGTCGACGACCTGCAGTGGGTGGAGTACCCCGCCGACGCATCCGACGATCAGCCCATGGAGGGTTGGCTGCTGCAGGTGATCGGCAAGGGGCAGAAGCTGCGCGAGGTGCCCCTTCCGCTGGACATCGTCACCGAGCTGGCAAGGTACCTGGACTCAAGAGGGCTGGATCCGGACCCGGAGAACATCGGCAACCAGGGTGCCTTCCTGCTCGGCAAAGCAACGGACGCCGCCGAGCGCGCAAAGGGCCTGAGCACCGGGCAGCCGCTAGACCCTCGGGAAGGAATCGCTGCAACCACTTTCTACGACCAGATCAAGGCCTTTTTTGCCGACTGTGCAGACCTGTTGCGACGGCAAGGAGACGCCAAGGGGGCCGAGCGCTTCGACAAGGCGAGCACCCACTGGATGCGGCACTCGCACGCCAGCCATGCGATCGCCAGCGGCATGCCGATCGAGATCGCGCAGCAGAACCTGGGCCACGCCTCGCTGGCCACGACCACGGTCTACGTCACCACGGAGAAGCGCCTTCGGATGAAAGCTGTCGAGGCGTTCTGGAAACGGTAGCCACTCGGCAAGGCGAGGTGCGCAGTGGTGCAGGAAACCCCCACGCTCGCGCTGCTTCTGTGCTCATCGGTTTTGCATGGATTCAACTGGCTCTGCGCCGGCTGACGGGAGGATTGATCTTCTTGCCTCCATCAAAGGGCGTTGCGCCGCTCCCTGCACGCTCTCCCAGCACTGCCGGTCGAGACCCGAGTAGCGCCTCGACCTCGCCACGAAGCGCATCCGCTGCTTCAGACAGGGATCCCCACTTGTCGGCAAAACGATTGATCGGGAGTTCAAAGGACTGGGCGGCGCGAATCACTTCGAAGACCTGATCCAGCCCAGCAAGCTGGGTCAGCAGTGCCCGCAGCTGAGCGGCGGGGGAGGGCGCCTCGATTTGAGAGACCCGAGCGTCAAGCCATTGGAAATCACCATGGCCCGTGCGGGTGTCGCCGCCATGACTTGTGCGCTCTATCTGCCTCGCCAGAACGCGAAGGGCTGGACCTGGGCGCCTGCTCTGTGCGATCTGGCGCCGGCTGCGCGGCGCCTTCTCCAACTCGCCCTGCTCGACACTCGAGGGCGCGCCTGCGAGTTCCGGCGTCCCGGCCA
>CAIJPE010000137.1 GCA_903822435.1 uncultured beta proteobacterium
CAGGCGGAGCTCGACCGCCGGCTGAAGTGATGTACGGGCTCGTCGATGTGCACCGCGGGGTCCACGGGGTCGAGCCGATCTGCGCAGTGCTGCAGATTGCCCCATCGGCGTATCGCCGACATGCCGCCCGGCGCCGAGATCAGACCCTGCTGAGCCACAGGGCGCAGCGCGATGTGGCGTTGATGCCCGTGGTCGAGCAGGTGTGGAACGCCAACCTGCAGGTCTATGGCGCAGACAAGGTCTGGAAGCAGATGAATCGCGAGGGTCAGGCGGTGGCACGCTGCACCGTCGAGCGTCTGATGCGACGCCTGGGCCTTCGAGGTGTCAAGCGTGGCAAGGTGGTCCGCACCACCGTCAGCGACAGCAAGGCAGCGTGCCCGCTGGATAAAGTCAATCGGCAGTTCAGGGCTGATCGACCGAACCAGCTCTGGTTGTCCGACTTCACCTACGTCTCGACCTGGCAGGGTTGGCTGTACGTGGCCTTCGTTGTGGATGTGTTCGCACGGCGCATCGTGGGCTGGCGCGTGAGCAGTTCGATGACCACCGACTTCGTCCTGGATGCCCTGGAGCAAGCGCTGTACGCAAGGCAGCCGGAACGCGACAGCAGCCTGGTCCATCACTCGGATCGCGGGTCGCAATACGTCAGCATCCGGTACAGCGAACGGTTGGCCGAAGCCGGCGTGGAGCCCTCGGTGGGCAGCAAGGGCGACAGCTACGACAACGCCCTGGCCGAGACCATCAACGGGCTTTACAAGGCCGAGCTGATCCATCGCCGCGCACCCTGGAAGACCAGGGAGGCGGTGGATCTGGCAACCATGGAATGGGTGGCCTGGTTCAACACCCACCGCCTGCTCGAACCCATCGGCTACATCCCACCCGCCGAGGCCGAGGCAAACTATTACCGGCTACTCGCCAGTCAGGCCACCGAGGTGGCAGCCTGACTTAACCCAACGGGCCTCCGCGAATCCCGGGGCGGTTCATCGAGCCGTGACGTCGCCAGCTGCATTGCGATGACCGTGGGGAAGTGACAGTTAAGGCGCAGGTCGACGGGGCGGGGCAACGGGTTTGTCGCTTGCCGTTACAGACTGAACACGGTCGTTTGTGACCGACGGTCCGAACGGCGGCAGCGGCGATCACCGGTCGTTCGATGGACGCAGGCTTGATTGACCGCTTCAGCTTCGTCACCGGTCGCTCGACAGTGGCCCGCCCGGTGGGTTTGTCGGGCCCACCAGCAACGCGTCGTCGCAGAATTCGTCGAAGATGGCTGGGTCCTTCTGGAACACGAGTGTGGCCAGCCTGTTCAGCGAAGTTGTTGCCTGTGCGCGAGGATTGAATTCTGTTTTCATCGAAAGATTCATTCACAGTCGCTCTGGACAGTGCGCCAGCCACAACGGGTCAAGCTGCTTAGTCCCCGGAAACGCCCGCGCGCTGCAACGCCGTCCAGAAGGCATCGGCCCCAGCTACAACCCAGGATGGTCCAAGCCACGCCTTCACCTGGCTGATCGTCTGGACCTGCGGAACGACGTCGTGAAAATCCTTGAGCGCCTTGCTCGCCTCGTCCTGATGGCCTGCTCGCGACTCGGCAGCAGCCAGCACCAAGGTCACGTATCCAACACCTGCGTCGGCGCGCTGGGCACGCGTCAACGACACCAAAGCCTTGCGCGCAAGACGAGCGGCTTGCCCATCGTCGCCGTTGGCGAAGTACACCAAGGCCGCTTGCCCGCCCTGGTTCACGGCTTCGCCAGCCTTCAACAAAGTATCCAGCGCCTGCTTAGCCTGGCCCATAGCCAGCAATCCATCTATACGGTAAGACAGTGCCTCCTCGTCGTCAGGCTCCTTCGCCAGCAGCGCATCGGTCACCAGCAGGGCCTCTGGATACCGACGATCCTTCATGTATTGCCAAAAGCGGAGCTTCTGCATCGCTGGCCACTCCGGGCGCAGTGTCAAGCCTTTGTCGAGCGCAGCCACCCCGATGTCCACCATCGGTCGGTTGTCGGCAGCCCAAGCCTTGATGCATTCGCAAAGATTAACCTGGGCGGTGACTTGCAAAGCCAGAAGGTCTTCCGGGGCCATTGCCAACGCCCGGTTCAGGCTCTTCATCGTCGCCGCATAGACGGCCGCACGGTCAGTGTTGTCGCCGGCCAGGTCGACGTAAGCGCGAAACGTCAGATCGCGCACGTCCAGCACTGCATCGCGAGTGTCTCGGGCACGGGCCACCTCCTGCTTCAACCCCGCGTAGGTGAGTCTGTGGGTCGCATCCCGCACAGATTTGTCCAAGAGCGGTGTGGTGCCGCCAACAGCCTCGGCGTTAAAGGTCTGTTGGTCGAGGACCCGCTCCGTGGCGGCATCGACGATTGCGATGTCCAGGGTATAGCCGGCACCGCGGCGAGTCACGTTGCCGCGGACCAGGAAGTGCACATTCAGCGACTGTCCCAGCTGCAGCACGGTTTGCGGTTTTGACATCTGCTGCTCGACCAACGCGCGCGGCACGACACGCCCCCAGAGGGTATTGGCGTCCTGCTCGGCCTGTGCAACCTCGAACGACACCTGAGCCAGGCGCGCGCCCTCCGCATCGCCAGATGGGGCCTGGAATGGCAGTACGGCGAAGGTCATGCGCCGGTCGGCCGCCGAGTACGGCGCAATGGGCGCTGCGGCCTTGGCCGACACCGCGGGTCCCTCGGTCCAACCCGAGCGCAAGGCTCGCCAGCCGTTCAGGTACCCCGCCAATCCCCCTACCAGCGTGCCGACCGCGGCAATCGCAGCGATCGGCCCCTTCAGGCCCTGAAGTCTTGCAAGCATCAACGCCAGGCGAGCAGGTGTGTTGCCGCTGAGGGGTGGCGTTCCCGAATCAGCGTCAGAGGCTGGGTCCATCGGAGTGATTTCCTTTTTGGCTCTGACGGAGCCCTGCGGGCTTCCGACAAGCGTTGCCTGTAGCACCGGGTGGAAGATATCACTGTCGCCGAGTGCGGCGCAGGCTCTCGGCGACCCTGCTGGGCAGGGTTTCGGCGCCGCCACTGGCCGGTACAGGCGCCGCAAGCCAAGGTGATGGCCCCTTGACGCCCGATAAGGGGCCACGCCAGGGGCAAGTCTCTGGCGAGCCCGCCAACTCACAGTCCCGGCCATAAGCTGCCCGTGGCGATGGGCCGTTTTCAGTCCGGCCTGCGAGGAGACGGCAGTCCCAGAATCCTGCCCGCTAGCTGTGACCTTGTGCTCCCTCGGCGGCCGCCGAGGAGATGGCCCCGAGTCCGCGGGCGGATCAAGCCCTGCAGAGACACCCCCCTCGCATGGAGAGTATGTGCGCGGTGTGCAGCGTTGGCTTTGGGTCATTCCTTCGGCGCGACCAAGCCGCCACAGCGTTGCACCTGGGCCGTCGACCCCAGTTTTCGCGCCTTGCCGCTAGACTGTGGCGCGGCCGACCAGCGTAATGCCAACCTCTAGTTCGATGAGTGAACCCAACCCCGCCACACCGCAAGCTACCACCGGATGGCTGGCGCGGCTCGGCCGTCTCAAGCGCCCTCTGGTGGCGATGGCCGGCGTGGGCGCGGTGCTTAGCGGCTTGGCCGGCTGGTGGAACACCTACCAGACTGTGCGGGTGGCGACGGGCACTTCGGCGGTCCCGTCGCCGGCCGAGATCACCGCGTTGTCGGTCATGGTGCTGCCCTTCGCCAATCAGACCGGCGACGCACAGAAGGCCTACATCGCTGACGCGCTGACCTCCAGTATCACTGCCGACCTCTCGCGCATACGCGATGCCTTCATCGTGCCCACGGCCACCGCCTTTGCCTACCGAGACAAGCCGATGCCGGTGCAGCAGCTCGGCAAGGCGGCCGGGGTGCGCTACGTGCTGACCGGCAGCGTGCTGGCCGGCGGCGAGAAGCTGCGCATCAGCGCGCAGCTGGCCGACACCAGCACAGGCGCGCAGATCTGGAGCCGCAGCTTCGACGGCGAACTGGCCGATCTGATGGGCCTGCAGGACCAGGTGACGACCTTGGTGGCCGACGGGATCGGCGACTCGATGGTGGTCAACGCCGCGCGTCAAAGCGAGAAGCGCCGCGGCAACACCACGGCGGCGGACCTGCGCCTGCAGGCCCGCGCGGTGAACCTGCAGCCGCAGTCGCGCGAGAACTTCGACCGCATGGAAGCGCTTCTTCGCCAGGCGCTGGCGCTCGAACCCGGGAACGCGCCGACCGAGTTGCAGTTGGCCGAGACGCTGTCCCGCAGGGCCAGCAACTTCGACCGGGGCCCGGAACGTCAAGCCGACCGCCAACGGCGCATGGTCGAAGCGCGCATGCTCGCCGAGAAGGCAGCCAAGTCCGAACCCGACGACCCGCTGGCCTACCGCATTCTGGGTCGGTTCGCCGAAGAAAGACGCGACGTGGCCGAGGCACGCCGCGCGTATGAGCGGCGCCTGGCGCTGGAGCCGAAATTGGTGGGCGCGCTCAGCGACCTTGCAGGCACCTACATGTACGACGGTGCCGACGGCGCCCGGCGCGGCCTGGCGCTGATGGAGCAGGCCGCCGCACTCGAGGCCAACCACCCCAACGGCGCCACGCAGATGAATCTGGGTGAAGCGCGCTTTGCGGCCGGCGACAGTGCCCGCGCAGTGGACAACCTGCGCACGGCGCTGCAGCTCAACCCTAACCTTGCGGAGTCCTACATCTACCTGGCGATGGCCTACGCCGAACTGGGCGATGCCGACCACCTGCGGGAGATGCAGGCCCGCTTTCAGGAGTGGCTCAGCAAGCAGGTCCCAGCAGGCGCACCGACGTCGCTGTTCGAGACCTTCGAGCAGGGCAACAGCGTCGACACTCCTGGCTACCGGGCCTACCGCGATACGCGCGTGCTGCCGCTTTGGCGGAAAGCAGGGCTGCCGCCCTGATTCAAACCCTTTCTTTATTTCGCATTGGCGGGGTGATTGCGATCGGCTGCTATGAGGTAATGAGTCCAGTGTTACGGATGACTGGGTTGGGTCGGGGGCTGCGGACACTGCCAGTGACCGTGGAGGCATCTGGCGCCCTACACCCGCGTCAACCGTCGGCACCATCTGGCAAGGCGAGTCCGAACGACTGCTGCTTCTCGGCGCGATGGGGAGCGCCCGACCCACTGCAGTCCTTCGAGCTTCCCGGAATCTGCCGGACGGCCCAGCCTCGCCGCGGCGCGCTTCGCGTCCAGGTATCCGACGCTCGTGGCTTTCGGTAGTCGGCCA
>CAIJPE010000138.1 GCA_903822435.1 uncultured beta proteobacterium
CTGATGGACGTGCGCAGCGCCGAGTTCACCAAGTACGCGGCCAATGCGATGCTGGCCACGCGCATCAGCTTCATGAACGAGCTGGCGCTGCTGGCCGAGAAGGTGGGCGCCGACATCGAGATGGTGCGCAAGGGCATCGGCAGCGACCCGCGCATCGGCACGCACTTTCTCTACCCGGGCACGGGTTACGGTGGCAGCTGCTTCCCCAAGGACGTGAAGGCCCTGATCCGCACGGGACAGGACGCCGGCATGGCGCTGGGCGTGCTGCAGGCCGTGGAAGACGCCAATGAGCGGCAGAAGCACGTGCTGGTTCGCAAGATCGTGGCGCGCTTCGGTGAAGACCTCTCCGGCCGCACCTTCGCCATCTGGGGCCTGGCCTTCAAGCCCAACACCGACGACATGCGCGAGGCCCCCAGCCGCGTCATCATCGACGAGCTCACCCGCCGCGGCGCCGCCGTGCGGGCCTACGACCCCGTGGCCATGGAAGAGGCCGGCCGGGTGATGGCCGATCTGCCGCGCGTGCAGTTCGTCCGCACGCAGGCCGATGCGCTGGTGGGTGCGGACGCTCTGGTGCTGGTCACCGAGTGGAAGGAATTCCGCAACCCCGATTTCGACGGCATCAAGGCGGCGCTCAAGGCGCCCTTGATCTTCGACGGTCGCAACATCTACGACCCGCAGCTGATGAAGCTCCAAGGTATCGAGTACCACGGCATCGGCCGCCGACCCGTGGCCTGAGGTCACGGTTCCAGCAGGCCGAGGGGGCATGCTGGATAAATGTTCACCCCCCATCTGCGTGCCCGCTGCCTTTGCGGGTACACTACGCCTGTAGATTTGAGCAAGATTGGTCTTTGACGGTGTCTGGTGTGGCCTGCGTCTCGCGGGTTGTCAGCGGATTCCTTGATCGGTGATTCTCTTGGCCCGCTTCTGCACTGCGCCTGCATGTGCTGGCGCAGCAACCGTGAAAGGAATTCAGATATGACTACGCAAACCGGCATCGTGAAGTGGTTCGACGACGGCAAGGGCTTCGGCTTCATCACGCCTGACGGCGGTGGCAAGGATCTCTTCGCTCACTTCAGCGAAATCCAGAGCACCGGCGGCTTCCGCAGCCTGGCCGAAGGCCAAAAGGTCGAATTCGAAGTCAAGCAAGGCCAGAAGGGCCCGCAAGCTTCGACCATCAAGGCCATCTAAGGCTTCAGGGTTGGCGGGCTCGCCCGCCTCTCCCCAGAAGACCGCAGCCGTTGCTGCGGTTTTTTTACGTCCTGGCGCAGCCGGCGCTCACTCGGCCGGCAACTCGGCCTTCGCCAGCACGGGTGCGGCCGCATCCTTGGGCGCGACGATCGGGGCACTGACGCCCGCTGGCATCGGCCACGCGATGGCGATGGCCGGGTCGTTCCACAGCAGGCTGCGTTCGCAGGCCTTGGACCACACGTCGGTCGTCTTGTAGAGGAAGTGCGTGTCGTCCTGCAGCGCCACGAAGCCGTGCGCAAAGCCGGCCGGTATCCACAGCTGCCGCTTGTTGTCCGCGCTCAGTTCCAGCCCGAACCAGCGGCCGAAGGTGGCCGAGCGCGGGCGGATGTCGACAGCCACGTCCCAGGCGGCCCCCTGCACCACGCGCACCAGCTTGCCCTGGGCCTGCGGCGGCAGCTGGTAATGCAGCCCCCGCAGCACGCCAGCCTTGCTGCAGGAGTGGTTGTCCTGCACGAAGCCGGGTGCCGGTGGCAGGCCCAACTCGGCCAGGCCGGCGGCGAAGCGCGGCTCGTTGAAGCTTTCGTAGAACCAGCCGCGGTCGTCACCGAAGACGGCAGGTTCGATGATGACCACGCCCGGCAGGTCGCTGGCGATCAGCTTCATGTCAGTGGCGCCCGGCCGCCCGAAGACAGGGACCGTCCCCTCGGGGGGCAGGAGCGAAGCGACGTCGGGGCTGTCTCATTTCAGAAGACCTTTTCGTTGAGGACCTGGCGCAGGTACTGGCCATAGCTGTTCTTGAGCATCGGGGTCGCCAGCGCCTCGAGTTGCGCCGCGTCGATCCAGCCGGCCCGGTAGGCGATCTCCTCGGGGCAGGCCACCTTCAGGCCCTGGCGCTTCTCCAGCGTGGCGATGAACTGGCCGGCTTCCATCAAGCTGTCGTGGGTGCCGGTGTCGAGCCACGCGTAGCCGCGGCCCATGATCTCGACATCGAGTTCGCCCTGGCGCAGGTACTGTGCGTTGACCTCGGTGATCTCGAGCTCGCCGCGCGCACTGGGCGCGATGGCCGCCGCGATGTCGCAGACCTGCTCGTCGTAGAAGTACAGGCCCGTGACGGCGTAGTTGCTCTTGGGCGCCTTGGGCTTTTCCTCGATGCTCAGGGCGCGCTTGTGGGCATCGAAGGCCACCACGCCGTAGCGCTCGGGATCGTGCACGTGATAAGCGAACACCGTGGCACCCTTGCGCGCCGCGTCGGCACGGGCGAGCAGCTGCGCAAAGTCATGGCCGTAGAAGATGTTGTCGCCCAGTACCAGTGCGCTGGGCTGGCCGGCCACGAAATTGCGGCCGAGGATGAAGGCCTGCGCCAGGCCGTCGGGGCTGGGCTGCACGCAGTAGCTCAACTGCATGCCCCAGCGGCTGCCGTCGCCCAGCAGGGCCTGGAACCGCGGCGTGTCCTGCGGCGTGCTGATGATCAGCACCTCGCGCATGCCGGCCAGCATCAGCGTGGCCAAGGGGTAGTACACCATCGGCTTGTCGTACACGGGCAGCAGCTGCTTGCTGATGGCCAGGGTGGCCGGGTGCAGCCGTGTGCCGGAGCCGCCTGCCAGGATGATGCCTTTGCGTTGCATGGGGGAGCCTTCCAGGGGGTTCAGCGGGCCAGGACTTCGGTGAGCATGCGCTCGACACCCGCCTGCCAATCGGGCAAGTTGAGCCCGAAAGCCGACCGCAGCTTGGTGGTGTCCAGGCGCGAATTCAGCGGCCGGCGGGCCGGCGTCGGATAGGCGCTGGTGGGGATCGGGCGGACGGCGTCGGCCGCCACCTTGATGGGCACGCCGTGCGAACGCGCCCATTCGATGACGTAGCTGGCGTATCCGTGCCAATGCGTGTGGCCGCCCGCCACGCAGTGGTAGGTGCCGCCCAGCGCGGGCTCGGCCCGCACGCGCTGCAGGGCGTGCGCCGTGACGTCGGCGAGCATCTCGGCCCCGGTGGGTGCGCCGATCTGGTCGCTGATCACGTTCAGGGCATCGCGCTCGGCCGCCAGGCGCAGCATGGTCCGCGCGAAGTTGCCGCCGCGGGCGGCATAGACCCAGCTGGTGCGCAGGATCAGGTGGTTGCAGCCGCTGGCTCGCACCAGGTCTTCGCCTTCCAGCTTGGTCAGGCCATAGACGCTCAGCGGCCCCGTGGCTGCGTCTTCCGTGCGGGGTTGGTCGCCGCTGCCATCGAAGACGTAGTCGGTGCTGTAGTGCACCAGCAGTGCGCCGGTGGTGGCCGCTTCACGGGCCAGCACGCCGGGCGAGGTGGCGTTCAGCGCCCGCGCCACTTCGGGCTCGCTTTCGGCCCTGTCTACGGCCGTGTGCGCTGCCGAGTTGACGATGACATCCGGCCGGACGGTGCGCAGCAGCGGCAGCAGCGAATCGGGTTGGGAGAAGTCGGCCTTCAGCGCGCCGGGGCTGTCGAAGTCGCAGGCCACCACCTCGCCCAGGACTGCCAGCGAGCGCTGCAGCTCCCAGCCGACCTGGCCGTTCTTGCCCAGCAGCAGGATCTTCATGGCAGCGCGGTCCTGGTCAACGTGCGGTGTAGTTGGTGGCCAGCCAGTCGCGGTAGCCGCCGCTCAGCACGCTGGCCACCCAGTCGCCATGGGCCAGGTACCACTGCACCGTCTTGCGGATGCCGGTCTCGAAGGTCTCGGCGGGCCGCCAGCCCAGTTCGCGTTCGATCTTGCGGGCGTCGATGGCGTAGCGGCGGTCGTGGCCCGGCCGGTCCTTCACGTGGGTGATGAGCCGCGTGTAGGGGCCGTCGGCGCCGGGCCGCAATTCATCGAGCAGGGCACACACGATGTGCACGATCTGCCGGTTGGTCTGCTCGTTCCAGCCGCCGATGTTGTAGGTCTCGCCCACCCGGCCGCGCGCCAGCACTTCGCGGATGGCGCTGCAGTGGTCGCCCACGTAGAGCCAGTCCCGGACCTGCAGGCCGTCGCCGTAGATCGGCAGCGGCTTGCCGGCCAGGGCGTTGACGATCATCAGCGGGATCAGCTTCTCGGGGAAGTGATAGGGCCCGTAGTTGTTGCTGCAATTGGTGGTGAGCACCGGCAGGCCGTAGGTGTGGTGCCAGGCCCGCACGAGGTGGTCGCTGGCGGCCTTGCTGGCCGAGTACGGGCTGTTGGGCTCGTAGGGGTGCGTTTCGGTGAAGGCGGGCGCATCGGCGGCCAGGCTGCCGTAGACCTCGTCGGTGCTGACGTGGTGGAAGCGGAAGGCGGCCTTTTCGGGCTCGGGCAGCGCGTTCCAGTGGCCGCGTACCGCTTCCAGCAGGTTGAAAGTGCCTTCGACGTTGGTCTTGATGAAGGCGCCCGGGCCGTGGATGCTGCGGTCGACGTGGCTCTCGGCGGCGAAATGCAGCACGGCGCGCGGCCGGTGCCCGGCCAGCAGGCGGTCGAGCAGGGCTCTGTCGCCGATGTCGCCCTGCACGAAGATGTGCCGGGCGTCGCCCTTGAGCGAGGCCAGGTTCTGCAGGTTGCCCGCATAGGTCAGCGCGTCGAGGTTCAGCACCGGCTCGTCGGATTGCGCCAGCCAGTCCAGGACGAAGTTGCTGCCGATGAAGCCGGCGCCGCCGGTGACGAGGATGGTCATTTCGCGGGCACTCTGCCGTAGGTGTCTTCGAACCGGACGATGTCGTCCTCGCCCAGGTAGCTGCCGGACTGCACCTCGATGATCTCCAGCGGCATCTTTCCCGGGTTGCGCAGGCGGTGTGTCTGGCCCAGCGGTATGTAGGTACTCTGGTTCTCGGTGAGCATGATGACCTTGTCGCCGTTGGTGACCTCGGCCGTTCCGCTGACCACGATCCAGTGTTCGGCGCGGTGATGGTGCATCTGCAGGCTCAGCGAAGCGCCGGGCTTGACCAGGATGCGCTTGACCTGGTGACGCGGGCCGTTGTCGAGGCTGTCGTACCAGCCCCACGGGCGGTGCACCTTGCGGTGCAGCGCCTGCTCGCCGCGCTGCTCGCGACCCAGGTGGTTCACGATGTTCTTGACGTCCTGGCTGCGCTCACGGCTGGCCACCAGCACGGCGTCGGGGGTTTCGACCACCACCACGTCCTGCAGGCCCACCACGCCCACCAGGCGGCTGGTGGCGTGCACGAGCGTGTTGCGGCTGTCGCTGACGATGGCGTCGCCGACACTGGCGTTGCCGTCGGTGTCCTTCTCGGCCACCTGCCACACGGCTTCCCAGGCGCCCAGGTCGTTCCATCCGGCCGCCAGGGGCTGCATCCGGATGTCGAAGACCCCCGGGCACTGCTCCATCACCGCATAGTCCACGGATTCGCTGGGTACCCGCGCGAAGTCGGCCTTGGAAGGCCGCACGAAGTGGCCGTCCTTGCTGTCGTCCTGTGTGCGTGAGGCCCATGCGGTTCGGCAGGCCGCGGCAATGTCGGGCCTGAAGTGTTCCAGCGCGGCCAGCCACACCGAGGCCTTGAGCACGAACATCCCCGCATTCCAGTAGTAACCGCCTTCGGCCAGGTAGCCAGTGGCCGTGGCCAGGTCGGGCTTTTCGACGAAGCGAGCCACCTTCGGGCCATCGGCCCGGATATAGCCGTAGCCGGTCTCCGGCCGGTCTGGCGTGATGCCCAGGATCGCGATGGCGCCGTCGGCTGCCATCGCCACGGCGCTGCGCAGGGCCGTCGTGAAGGCCGCGGCATCGGTGACGGTCTGGTCCGCCGGCGTCACCACCAGCACCGGATCGCCACCGTCTTCCTGCGCCTGCAGGGCTGCCAGGGTCACGGCCGGCGCGGTGTTGCGGCCCATCGGCTCCAGCAGCACGGCGCCCGGTTCGATCTTCAGTTCGCGCAACTGGTCGAGCACCAGGAAGCGGTGTTCCTCGTTGCCCACCACCAGCGGCGCAGCGACCTCGATGTGCTCGTCGCCCAGGCCTTGCAGCCGCGTGACGGCCTGCTGGAACAGGCTGCTGTTGCCCGAGAGCACCAGGAACTGCTTGGGGAAGCCCGAACGCGACAGCGGCCACAGCCGCGTGCCGGAACCGCCGGCCATGATGACGGGGAGGACGCGGGTCTTGCTCATGATGTAAATCCCTGGGGGTTCATGGATTGCCAGCGCCAGCTGTCCTCGCACATGCGGGCCAGGTCGTGGCGGGCGCTCCAGCCGAGCAGCGCACGGGCCAGCGAAGGGTCTGCCCAGCAGGCGGCCACGTCGCCGGGCCGGCGGCCGAGGATCCGGTAAGGCACCGGCCGGCCGCTGGCCTTCGCGAAGGCCGCCACCACGTCGAGCACGCTGCAGCCGTTGCCGGTGCCGAGATTGACAGTGAAGGAGCCCGGGCTGTCGAAGAGACGGCGCAAGGCGGCCACGTGCCCCTCGGCCAGGTCGACGACGTGGATGTAGTCGCGCACGCCGGTGCCGTCCGGCGTCGGGTAGTCGTTGCCGTACACCGACAGCTCGGGCCGGCGGCCCACGGCCACCTGCGCCACGTAAGGCATCAGGTTGTTGGGGGTGCCGCGCGGGTCTTCTCCGATGCGGCCGCTTTCGTGCGCGCCCACCGGGTTGAAGTAGCGCAGGCAGGCGGTCTGCCAGGCGGCATCGGCGTGGCCCAGGTCACGCAGGATCTGCTCGCCCATGAGCTTGGTCTGGCCGTAGGGGTTGGTGGCCGACAGGGCGGCGTCTTCGTGCAGGGGCAATCGCTCGGGTTGGCCGTACACGGTGGCGCTCGAACTGAAGACGAAGCGGCGCGCACCATGGCGCTGCAGCGCGGCGCAGACGGTGAGCAGGCCGCCGAGGTTGTTGGCGTAGTAGGCCAGAGGCTGGGCCGTCGATTCACCCACGGCCTTGAACGCGGCGAAGTGCACGCAGGCGTCCACCTTGTGGCGCGCGAGGATGGCCTCGACCGCCGCCGCATCGCACACGTTGGCCTGCTCGAAGACCGGTGCCTGGCCGGACAGCACCTGCAGGCGTTTGAGCACCTCGGGCGAACTGTTGGAGAAGTCATCCACGCCGACGACCGAAAATCCGGCGGCCTGCAAGGCCAGCCAGGTGTGCGACGCGATGTAGCCGGTGGCGCCCGTCAGCAGGACAGTGGGCTTCATTGCTGAAGCTGGAACTGGCCGTAGCAGCCGATGGTGTTGTCGCGCAGGGGCACGCCCAGCTCGCCGCCGGCGCTCCGGTTTTCGGTGCTGAGGTCGCAACCCACGAGAACGCTGCGCAGCGGCGCCCACCGAGCGCCCAGCGACAGCACCGTGCTCGTGTCTCGTCCGGTCTGGTTGAGGTCGATGAGCGAGATGGTGTTCGTGAGCTTCCGATCGGTCACCTGCACGGCCGCGGTGGCGGCGATCTTGCCGCTGACGTCGTAGTCGGCCTGCACGCGCACGCTGTTGTTGAGCTGGGTGTAGTCGGAAGCGCCGGGGACCCCGAAGAGTTGCACCGCGTAGGAGTTCTGGCCGGTGTCCCTCGTGTAGCGGCTGGTGAATTTCACCCTGCCGGCCGGCTGCCACGTCCAGCCGATCGTGCCCGTCAGGCCCGAGAAATCGCGCGCCTGATTCAGGTCATACGAGGTCTTGCCGAGGCTGACGCGCGCATCGAAGGCGCTGGTGCCGGCCGGTTGCAGGTTGGCGGTCAGGTCGACCCCGGTCTGCTTGTATCGATCGGCCTGGAAGCTGCCGTCGTTGTTGGTCACGAACTTCGGGTAGCGGCCCCGGGTCTCGCTCAGACTCAGGCCGAAGGTGGTGCTGGCCCGGGGCGACCAGCGTACGCCGATGGAGCCGTTGTCCTGCTCGAAATCCAGCGCCTTGACCGAGGGCGTATCCAGCGAGTTCGTCACCTGACGGTGCCCGATGCTGGCGACCAGGCTGTACTCGGTGACCAGGCCGACGTTGACCGTGGCGCCGATCCCGGTCGTGTCCTGCAGGTTCTTCTCGGTCAGCAGGCCGATCCCTGCCGTGTTGAAGCTGGCCAGCGACCGGTTGGCCGTGGCCGACAGGGAGCCCGAGATGCGGTCGATGGTGGACCAGTCGAGCCCGGCGCTCAGTGTGTAGCCCTGGTTGTTGTAGAGCGTGTTGTTGGTGTAGCGCGTGTCGCGCACGGAGACGTTGGCGTAGGCGCGCTGGCGTCCGAAAGGCTGGTCGAAACCCGCCAGCAGCGAGGCCTGCGTGGTGGTGTCGGCCTTGGTCTGGCCGGAACCCGCTTGCTGGTCGTTGCCCAGGCGCAGCAGGTTCGAGTCGTGGGACGCACCCAGCGACGCGCCGATGTAGTAAGGGCTCTGTTGCGCTTGGGAAACCGCAGGTGTCAGCGCGGCAGCGGCCAGGGCCAATGCGGCCAGCGGGCCGCCGAGGTGGGTGTTTCGGGCGGGATTCATGCGTTTCGCCTCCGGGGTTCAGTACGCATTTCGATCGAAGAATACGAGCTTGATGGTACGGGCGATGATCTGAAGGTCCAGCCCCAAGGACCAGTTGCGCAGGTATTCGAGGTCGTACTCCACGCGGGCCTGCATCTTCTCGATGGTGTCGGTCTCGCCGCGGTGCCCGTGGATCTGTGCCCAGCCGGTGATGCCCGGCTTGACCTTGTGGCGCACCATGTAGGCCTTGATGAGCTGCCGGTACATCTCGTTGTGGGCCACGGCGTGCGGGCGCGGCCCGACGATGCTCATGCGGCCCTGGAGCACGTTGATGAACTGCGGCAATTCGTCCAGCGAGGTCCTGCGCAGGAAGGCACCCAGCGGGGTGATGCGGGGATCGTCCTTGGTGGCCTGCTGCACCACCGCGCCGTCGTCCTGCGTTCGCATCGAGCGGAACTTGTAGACGATGATCTCCTCGCCGTCCAGGCCGTTGCGCCGTTGCCTGAAGATGGCCGGGCCCGGCGAGGTCATCCTCACGCCCAGGGCGATGATGATGAGAAGCGGCGAGATCAGCATCACGATCAGGACCGCCAGGACCAGGTCGGAAATGCGCTTGACCAGGCGGTTGGTGCCCGTGAAGGGTGTCTCGCACAGGCCCACCACCGGCACACCGTTCATGTCCTGCAGGCGGCCCTGGATGATGCTGATGCCGAAGACGTCGGGCACGAAGAACACGCTGGCGGTGGTGCCCTGCACCTGCTCGAGCAACTCGACGATGCGGGGCTGCGAGCCCAGCGGCAGGGTGATGTAGACCTCCTGCACGCCTTGCTCCCGCACATAGGGGGCCACCTGCTTGAGGTTGCCCAAACGCGACAGCGTGGCCTCGGAATCGACACGATCGTCGGCACGATCGTCGAAGTAGCCGAGAAACAGCAGCCCGGCGTCACCGCGGGCCTGGAAGGCCCGCGACACCTTCACGCCGAGGGCTCCTGCCCCCACCACCACCGCCTTGCGCCGGTTCTCGGGCAGGCTGGACAGGCGGCGCAACACCGTGCGCCCACTGAAAAAGGCCAGCCATTGGCCCAAGGGCGTCGCCACTGCCCACCAGACAAGCACCTGGGGATTGAACAATTGCAGGCTGCGGGTCGCATAACCGCACAACGCCAGGATCGCCAGCAGGCTCATCCAGGAGGTGAAAACCTCCACGGCCGTGTTCAGCGTGCGGTCCCAGAAGCGGTTGCGCCCAGGGAAGGTCAGCGCAAAGATCAGCAGGCACAGCGTGAGGTCCGAGCGCCCGATGGGCTCATCGAATGCGGCCGACACCACCAGGAAGACGAAGACCGTGAGCGATGGCTCGAGAAACGCAGCGATCAGCGAGGTCACCGATTGCGGTGCGCTGAAAAAGGTTCGCTTGTATCCTCGGTCTTCGAACATCGTTGGCAGGCAGTGCAGCAGTCCGAGGCGGCGTCAGGCGAAGGCCCAAAAAAAGTCTGGATCCTCACGGTCGATGTTCGACGCACCGCACGGCAAGCTGCGGATTCTCCCTCAATTCACGGATGCTTCCGTGAACGCAACGTGACCTGCGCACGCGGCGCGCTACCTACAATCGAGCAATGATTCACAGTCTGCAGACCGTCCTCGGACCCGCCCTGGCTGAGCGATTGACATTGGTCATCAACCATGTCCTGGCAGCCGAACCTGCCGCCACCGATCGCCTGCGGCCGCATGCCGGGCGCACCTTGGCGCTCACGTTGGCCGGCTGGCCCACGCTGCTGCCGCCGCCCCCGGTGCTGGCCTGGCGCGTGACCCCCGCCGGCCTGCTGGAATGGTGCGGGCTGGAGGGTGCGGGCGTGGCCGACCTGGGCGTGCAGTTGGACGCCTCCAATCCGGCACTGCTGGTGGCGCGTACGCTGGCTGGGCAGCCCCCGGCCGTGCAGATCGACGGCGACGCGCAACTTGCTGGCGACGTCAACTGGCTGCTGCAGAACCTGCGCTGGGACGTCGCTGCCGACCTCGAGAAGCTCTTCGGCCCGGTGGCCGCTGAACAGTTGCATCGCATCGGCTCCACCCTCGCCACGGGGCTGCGCGCAGCCCTGAAGGCGGTGGCCGGGCTTGGCGAGCGGCTGCGACCGCGCCGCATGTGAACCAGGTCGGTCGCCTGGTGACCATCGTCGTCACCGTCCTGCGCTTCGGCCTGGACGAGGTGGCGCTGTCGGCGTTCCGCCAGCGCTGGGTGCGCGGGCTCGTGCGCCTGGTCACGGTCGGCCGGCGCCTGGACGCCCCCCGTGGCGTGCGCCTGCGCCAGGGACTGGAGCGCCTGGGGCCCTTGTTCGTGAAGTTCGGGCAGGTGCTGTCGACCCGGCGCGACCTGATCCCGCTGGACGTGGCGGACGAACTCGCTCGCCTTCAGGACCGCGTGCCCCCATTCCCGGCGGCGCAGTCGCGCGCCCTGGTCGAACGGGCCTTCGGTCGCCGAATCGACGAGGTCTTCACCCACTTCGAGGCCGAGCCCGTGGCCAGCGCCTCCATTGCGCAGGTGCACTTCGCCGTGCTCAAGGACGGCCGCGACGTGGCCGTGAAGGTCTTGCGGCCGGGCATGCTGGAGATCATCGACCAGGACATGAAGCTCCTCCACCTGCTGGCACGCTGGGTGGAGCGGCTGTCGCTGGACGGCAAGCGCCTGAAGCCGCGCGAAGTGGTGGCCGAATTCGACGGCTACCTGCACGACGAACTCGACCTCGTGCGCGAAGCCGCCAATGCCGCGCAGTTGCGCCGCAACATGCAGGGCCTGAACCTGGTGCTGGTGCCCGAGATGGTGTGGGAGCTGTGCACCCCGGGCGTGATGGTCATGCAACGCATGCGCGGCGTGCCGATCAGCCAGATCGACCGCATCCGCGATGCCGGCGTGGACATCAAGAAGCTGGCGCGCGACGGCGTGACCATCTTCTTCACCCAGGTCTTCCGCGACGGCTTCTTCCATGCCGACATGCACCCGGGCAACATCCAGGTGTCGCTGGCCCCCGAGTCCTTCGGGCGCTGGATCGCGCTGGACTTCGGGATCATCGGCACGCTGACCGAGACCGACAAGCAATACCTGGCCTACAACTTCATCGCCTTCTTCCGGCGCGACTACAAGCGGGTGGCCGAGCTCCACATCGAAAGCGGCTGGGTGCCGCCGGCCACGCGGGTGGATTCGCTCGAGAGCGCCATCCGCGCCGTGTGCGAGCCGCAGTTCGACCGGCCGCTGAAGGACATTTCCCTGGGCCAGGTGCTGCTGCGCCTGTTCCAGATCTCGCGGCGCTTCAATGTCGAGATCCAGCCGCAGCTGGTGCTGCTCCAGAAGACGCTGCTCAACATCGAAGGCCTGGGACGCGACCTCGACCCCGACCTCGACCTGTGGGTCACCGCCAAGCCCTTCCTGGAGCGCTGGATGAACGAGCAGGTGGGCTGGCGCGGCCTGCTGGAGCGGCTGGAGCACGAAGCGCCACGCTATGCGCAGATGCTGCCCGAACTGCCGCGGCTGGTGCACCAGGCCCTGCAACGGCAGGGGCTGACCCCCGACAACGCCGTGTTGCTGGCGCTGCTGGCCGAGCAGCGCGCCACGCGGCGCCTGCTGCAGGGGGTGCTCTGGGCAGTGGCCGGTTTCACGCTGGGTATGGTCGTCACGTGGCTGCTCACCCATGGTTGGGCGTGAAGAGCAGCGCACGCCGCATCGTGTGCCTTTCACGCCCGGGGCCTATACTGTGGGGTTTTGCACCCACGGTCCTCCCATGCCCATTTACGCCTATCGCTGCGCCCACTGCGGCCACGCGCAGGACGTGCTGCAGAAGCTGTCAGATCCTGTGCTGACCACGTGCCCCTCCTGCGGTGCCGAGGCCTACCAGAAGCAGGTCACGGCCGCCGGTTTCCAGCTCAAGGGTTCGGGCTGGTACGTCACCGATTTCCGCGGCGGCAACACGGGCGCGCCCAAGAAGGACAGTGAGTCTGCCGAGGGCCCCGCGGCCGGCACGAAGCCCGCCGACGGGCCAGCAGCCAAGACGGAGGCCCCGGCCGCCGACAAGAAGGGCGCTGAGGGGGCCGCGCCGGTGGCCAGCACCGCGGCACCGGCCAAGGCAGCCACACCGGCGGCTCCGCCCGCTGCGCCTTCAGCTGGCTCCGGCAGCTGATTGCCCGGCGGCCGCGCGCTGAAGCTGTCGTGAAGAAATACCTCGTCGCCGGCCTGTTGGTCTGGTTGCCCCTGGCCATCACCATCTGGGTGCTGTCCTGGCTGCTGGGCGCGCTGGATGGCGTCTTCGCGTGGCTGCTGTCGGCCACGCAGGCCGTCCTGCCCGAATCCACCCGCGCCGGCATCGAGCGGCTGCGGCACATTCCCGGCCTGAGCGTCGTGGCGATGGTGGGCGGCCTGCTGCTCACTGGCGTCTTCGCGGCCAACATGGTGGGCCAGTGGTGGTTGCGCCAATGGGACAAGCTGATGGGCAAGATCCCCATCGTCAAGTCCATCTACAGCTCGGTCAAGCAAGTCTCCGACACCCTGTTTTCCAGCAACGGCAACGCCTTCCGCGAGGCCGTGCTGGTGCAGTACCCGCATGCCGGTTCCTGGACCATCGCCTTCGTCACCGGCAAGCCGGGCGGCGAGGTGGCCCAGCACCTGGCCGGCGAGTGGGTGGGCGTGTACGTGCCCACCACGCCCAACCCGACCTCGGGCTTTTTCCTGATGTTGCCGCGCGCCGATGTCCGGGCGCTGAAGATGAGCGTCGACGAGGCGCTCAAGTACGTCATCTCGATGGGGGTGGTTGCGCCCGGCGGCGACTTGCAGGCCGCCGCTGTCGCGCGAAATTGACGGGGCTGGCCCGGTTCGGCAACCGGCCAGCCCTGACGAGCCCGTCGGGCCCCGTGTGCGGGCTCGCGGTGCCTCGCGCGAGCGCCAGAACGCCAACCCCCCAATCAAGATTCAGTCTGGAGTGAAACGATGAGAACCACCTACTGCGGCCTGGTCAGCGAAGCGCTGCTGGGCCAGACCGTCACCCTCATGGGCTGGGCCCACCGCCGCCGCGACCATGGCGGCGTCATCTTCATCGACCTGCGCGACCGCGAAGGCCTGGTGCAGATCGTGTGCGACCCCGACCGCCCCGAGATGTTCAAGACGGCCGAGGTCGTGCGCAACGAGTTCTGCCTGAAGATCGTCGGAAAGGTCCGCGCGCGGCCGGCCGGCACCGAGAACGCCACGCTCACCAGCGGCAAGATCGAGGTGCTGTGCCTGGAGCTCGAGGTGCTGAACCCCAGCGTCACGCCGCCCTTCCCGCTGGACGACGAGAACCTGTCGGAGACCGTGCGCCTGACGCACCGCGTGCTGGACCTGCGCCGCCCGCAGATGCAGAAGAACCTCATCCTGCGCTACCGCGTGGCCATCGAGGTGCGCAAGTTCCTGGACGAGCAGGGCTTCATCGACATCGAGACGCCCATGCTCACCAAGAGCACGCCCGAGGGTGCGCGCGACTACCTCGTGCCCAGCCGCGTGCACGACGGCATGTTCTTCGCGCTGCCGCAGAGCCCGCAGCTGTTCAAGCAGTTGCTGATGGTGGCCGGTTTCGACCGCTACTACCAGATCACCAAGTGCTTCCGCGACGAAGACCTGCGCGCCGACCGGCAGCCCGAGTTCACGCAGATCGACCTGGAGACCTCGTTCCTGAACGAGGAGGAAATCCGCGCCATCACCGAAGCGATGATCCGCACGGTCTTTCGCAAGACCCTGGGCCTGGAACTGCCGGTGTACGCGCAGATGACCTACGGCGAGGCCATGTTCAAGTACGGCTCCGACAAGCCCGACCTGCGCGTGAAGCTGCAGTTCACCGAGCTGACGGACACCATGAAGACCGTGGACTTCAAGGTCTTCTCGGGCCCGGCCACGACGCCCGGCGGCCGCGTGGCGGCGCTTCGCGTGCCCGGCGGCGGCGAGATGACCCGCGGCGAAATCGATGCCTACACCGAGTTCGTCAAGATCTACGGTGCCAAGGGCCTGGCGTGGATCAAGGTGAACGACGCCGGCAAGGGCCGCGACGGCCTGCAGAGCCCCATCGTGAAGAACCTGCACGATGCGGCCATCGCCGCCATCATCGCGCGCACCGGGGCGCGCAACGGCGACCTCATCTTCTTCGGCGCCGACAAGACCAAGATCGTCAACGATGCGCTGGGCGCGCTGCGACTGAAGATCGGCCACAGCGAGTTCGGCCGCAGCCACGACCTGTTCGAGGACAAGTGGGCGCCGCTGTGGGTGGTGGATTTCCCGATGTTCGAGTACGACGAAGAGGCCAAGCGCTGGAACGCCGTCCACCACCCCTTCACGGCGCCCAAGGACGGCCATGAAGAGCTCATGAAGACCGATCCGGGGGCCTGCATCGCCAAGGCCTACGACATGGTGCTCAACGGCTGGGAAATCGGTGGCGGCTCGGTGCGGATCCACCGTGCCGAGGTGCAGGCCAAGGTCTTCGAGGCGCTGAACATCTCGCCCGAACAGCAGCGCCTGAAGTTCGGCTTCCTGCTCGATGCCCTGCAGTACGGCGCACCGCCGCACGGGGGCCTTGCCTTCGGCCTGGACCGCATCGCCACCCTGATGACGGGTGCCGAGAGCATCCGCGACGTGATCGCCTTCCCCAAGACGCAGCGCGCCCAATGCCTGCTGACCGGGGCGCCGAGCTTCGTCGACGAAGAGCAGTTGCGCGAACTGCACATCCGGCTGCGCAACCCGACATCGCAGGCCCAGTAGGCGCCGCGAGCGCCGGCTCGACGGAGTGATCCGCCGGGTCGGCGTGGCATGGCCAGCCCTTCGCTAAACTCAGGTCCGCCATGTCCCATACCGCCACTGCAGGTTTCGCTTCTTGACGCCCGACACCGCGGCGCCGGCAGCACGCCCCTTCAAGATCCCGAAGTCGGTGCTCGTGGTCATCCACACACCGGCGCTGGAGGTGCTGTTGATCGAGCGCGCCGACCGGCCCGGCTCGTGGCAGAGCGTGACGGGCTCGGTGGACCGCCTGGATGAACCGCTGGACGAGACCGCCCGACGCGAGGTGCGCGAGGAGACCGGCATCACCGAAGGGCTGCTGCGCGACTGGCAGCACACCAACGAGTACGAGATCTTCGCCACCTGGGCGCACCGCTACGCGCCGGGCGTGCGACGCAACACCGAGCATGTCTTCAGCCTGGAGGTGCCAGCCGGGACGCCCGTGGTGCTGAGCCCGCGCGAGCACCTGGCCTGGCGCTGGCTGCCCTGGCACGAAGCGGCCGGCCTGTGCTTTTCGCCCAGCAACGCGCAGGCCCTGCGCGAATTGTCCGCCCGGGTGCGATGACCCGCATCGGCCCGTTCCATGCCTCGCTGCACTCGGCGGCGGCGCCGCTGTCGACCCAGGGGGGCAGCGGCCTGGTGCGCGTCGCCACCTACAACATCCACAAGGGCGTGCGCGGCGTCGGGCCCAGCAAGCGGCTGGAGATCCACAACCTGGGCCTGGCCATCGAGGCCTTCGACGCCGATCTGGTGTTCCTGCAGGAGGTCCGGCTGTTCCACACCCGCGAGGCGCGCCAGTTCGACCGCACCTCGTTCGGGTGGCCCAAGCAGGGCCAGGCGGAATTCCTGGCGCCCGAGGGCTACGACGTGGCCTACCGCACCAACGCCGTGACCCGCTTCGGCGAGCATGGCAACGCGCTGCTGGCGCGCTGGCCGATGGGGCAGGTGGGCCATCACGACGTCAGCGATCACCGCTTCGAGCAGCGGGGACTGCTGCACGTGCCCGTCACCATCTCAGGCCACACCGTGCACGCCATCGTGGTGCACTTCGGGCTGGTCCACCGAAGCCGCATGCGGCAGGTCCAGCGGCTGGCGCACTACATCCGCACCGAGATCGGCCCCGAGGCCCCGTTGATCGTGGCGGGTGACTTCAACGACTGGGGCGAGCGGCTGGATGGCCCCATGCGCGAGCTGGGCCTGTCGCGTGCCCTGGCGCCCGGCCGGCGGCGCTCGGAATGCGTCACCTTCCCTTCGGTGGCGCCGATGTTCGCGCTGGACCGCTTCTACCTGCGTGGCCTGGCTTGCCGCTCGACCCTGGTGCCCCGAGGCCTGGCCTGGACCCGGATGTCGGACCACCTCCCCTTGGTGGCCGAACTCGAGATCGGGTGATGTCGGCCGTCGACCTGGACGGCCTTCGGACCTGGGCGCTGTTGCCTGCGTCGCGCTTCGTGGGCGGCAACCGGGTCGAGCTGCTGCAAGGTGGTGACGAGCTCTTTCCGCGGATGGTGCAAGCGATCGGCGAAGCCCGGCAGGAGGTCTGGCTGGCCACCTACATCTTCCAGTCCGACCCCGCGGCCCTGCGCGTGGCGCAAGCCCTGAAGGACGCCGCCGGCCGCGGTGTGGCCGTGCATGTGGTGGTCGATGGCTTCGGGTCCATGGCATCGCTGCCGGCCTTGCGGCAGCTGCTGGCCGGCAGCGGCGTGCAGCTGGAGGTCTTCCGCCCGCTGGACCGCTGGTACGCCTGGCTGCAACCCGGCCAATTGCGGCGCCTGCACCAGAAGCTGTGTGCCTGCGACGGCCAGCAGGCCTTCGTCGGCGGCGTGAATCTCATCGACGACCGCCATGACCAGAACCACGGCTGGGGCGACACCCCGCGGCTGGACTTTTCGGTGGCCTTGGCCGGGCCGCTGGCGGCATCGGTGCAGGCCAGCATCCGTGCCATCTGGACCCGGGCGCACCTGGGCACCAGCTGGCGCAAGGAATTCCGCAGCGTGGCCCGCGGCCCGCGGCCCTTCAGGCAGGCCGTGGCCGTGCTGAGACAGCTGCGAAACGCCGCCATATTGACCGTGCCGGTCTCCACGGCGCCGGTGCAGGCTGCCTTCCTGGTGCGAGACAACCTGCGCCAGCGCCGCACCATCGAGCGCAGCTACGTCGAGGCCATCCGCCGCGCCAAGGTGCGCATCGACCTGGCCGTGCCGTATTTCTATCCTGGCCACAGCTTCATGCGCGCCCTGCGCCAGGCGGCGCGCCGGGGCGTGACGGTGCGTCTTTTGCTGCAGGGCAAGCTGGACTACCGCATTGCCGGCCTGGCGGCGCGTACGCTGTACGACGACCTGCACACCCACGGCGTGCGCATCTTCGAGTACACCCCGGCCTTCCTGCACGCCAAGGTGGCGGTGGTCGACCATGACTGGGCCACGGTGGGCAGCTCCAACATCGACCCGCTGTCGCTGCTGCTCAACCTGGAGGCCAATCTCGTCATCCGCGACGCCGACTTCGCCGCGGCGCTGACGCAGCGCTTCGAGCAGGCGGTGGCGGTCTCGGCCCCCGTGCCCGGGCCGGCGCCCGGCTTCATGTGGAGCGGCTGGCTGCGGCGCGGCCTGGTGGCATGGCTGGCCAACGTGTACCTGCGCATCGCCGGCATCACCGGGCGGTACTGAGGCCGCGGACCCATGGCCGATCACGCAATGCCGGTGCCCGCCATGGAAGCGCCATCGGCGGAGCTGGACGACGACCTCGTCGTCTCGCGGCCCGAGGGCCTGTACTGCCCGGCCGGAGGCTTCTACATCGACCCCTGGCGCCCGGTGGCGCGGGCCGTGCTCACGCATGCCCACGCCGACCATGCCCGGCGCGGCCATGGCGCCTACCTGGCCACGGCGGTCAGCGAAGGCGTCCTGCGCTCGCGGCTGGGCCCCATCTCGCTGCAGGGGCTGGCCTACGGCGAGGCCGTGCAGATCGGTGGCGTTCGCGTGAGCCTGCATCCCGCCGGCCACGTGCTGGGTTCGGCGCAGGTGCGGCTGGAGCATCGGGGCCGCGTGTGGGTGGCCTCGGGCGACTACTTCGTCAGCGGCCACACCGCCGATGCCAACACCACCTGCCAGGCCTTCGAGCCCGTGCGCTGCGACTGCTTCATCACCGAAAGCACCTTCGGCCTGCCGATCTACCGCTGGCGGCCGCAGTCCGAGGTGATGGCCGACATCGATGCCTGGTGGGCCGCCAATGCCCAGGCCGGGCGGGCCAGCTTGCTGCTGGGGTACAGCTTCGGCAAGGCACAGCGCCTGCTGGCCGGGGTGGATGCCGGCATCGGGCCGATCGTCGTGCACGGTGCGGTGGAGCCGCTGAACCAGGCCTATCGCGACGCCGGCGTTGCCTTGCCGCCGACGCTGCGGCTGGAAGAAGTCACCGACCGCAGCCTGCTGCGGCGCGCCCTGGTGGTCGCGCCGCCTGCCGTACTGGGCAGTGCCTGGGCGCGCCGCCTGGGCGACTTCAGCGACGCCTTTGCCAGCGGCTGGATGCAACTGCGGGGGGCCCGCCGCCGGCAAGGCGTGGACCGGGGATTCGTGCTGAGTGACCATGCCGACTGGCCCGGATTGCAGCGGGCCATCGCTGCCACGGGCGCCAGCCGCGTCATCGTGACCCACGGCTACGAGGCCGTGATGGTTCGCTGGCTGCGTCAGCAGGGCCTGCAGGCCGGCAGTTTCAGCACCGAGTACGGCGACGTCGCCGAGGAAGCGGCCGACGTCCCCGTTGCGCCTCCGCCGGCCGGGGCGTAGCGCGCACATCGGCTCGGCCGTGCATCATCGGCACATGCGCCGATTCGCCGAGCTCTACCAGGCCCTGGATGCCAGCACGGCCACTGGCGAGAAAGTGGCTGCGCTGGTGCGCTACTTTGCCGCCGCGCCGGCCGCCGATGCGGCCTGGGCGGTCTACTTCCTGTCGGGAGGCAAGCCCCGGCAGGTGGTACCCACCGCGGTGCTGCGGGCCACGGCCTGCCGCAGGGCCGGCGTGGATGAATGGCTCTTCGAAGAGTCCTACCAAGCGGTAGGTGACCTGGCGGAGACCATCGCCCACGTGCTGCCGCCAGCCTCGCGCCAGAGCGACGACGGGCTGGCCAGCTGGGTCGAGGACCGGTTGCTGGGCTGGCGGGCGCTCTCGCCGGTCGAGCAATCCGAACAGCTGGCCCTGGCCTGGGACGAACTCGATCCCGCCGGCCGATTCCTGCTGGTCAAGCTGATCGGTGGCGGCTTCCGCGTGGGCGTCAGCCGGCTGCTGGTGCAACGTGCCCTGGCCGAGCACACGGGCCTGGACGCCAAGCTGCTGGCCCAGCGCCTGGTGGGTTGGACGGACGCACGCAGCACGCCCACCGCCGGGCGTTACCAGGCTCTGTTGGCGCCGGCCGATGCACAGGCCTCGGCCGGCGGCCAGCCCTATCCCTTCTTCCTGGCGCATGCCCTGACGGTGCCGGCGCAGACCCTGGGCGATCCGGGGGCCTGGCTCGTGGAGTGGAAGTACGACGGCATCCGGGCGCAGGTGGTCCGGCGCGAGGGCCAGGCCTGGGTGTGGTCCCGCGGAGAAGAACTGGTGACCGAGCGCTTCCCCGAGGTCGTGGCCCTGGCGGCCGGCTGGCCCGAGGGCACGGTGGTGGATGGCGAGTTGCTGGCCTGGTCCGACGGGGCACCTGCGCCCGCCGCGTTCAACGTGCTGCAGCAGCGGCTGAACCGCAAGACCGTGGGCAAGAAGCTGCTGGCCGAGGCGCCCGTGACCTTGCTGGCCTATGACCTGCTGGAAGCAGGGGGGCTGGACCTGCGCGAGCAGCCGCTGCAGGCCCGGCGCGCCCGCCTCGAAGCCCTGGCCGAGGCCACGGGCCTGCGGGTGTCGCCCCGCCTGCAGGCTGCCGATTGGCCGGCCTTCGCCGCCTTGCGGCAGCAATCTCGCGAGCGGGGGGTCGAAGGCCTGATGCTCAAGCAACTCGAGTCGCGCTATGGCAGCGGCCGGACCAAGGCCGACGGAACCTGGTGGAAGTGGAAGATCGAGCCGATGTCGGTGGATGCCGTGCTGATCTACGCCCAGGCCGGGCATGGCCGGCGCGCCAGCGTCTACACCGACTACACCTTTGCCGTCTGGAGCCGCCCGCCAAGGGATGCGGCCGAGGCCCAGTCCGTGGTGGATGCCATCGGCCGGCGTGAGCCCGCGGTGCCGGGTGCGCTGCAGCTGCTGGCTTTCGCCAAGGCCTATTCGGGCCTCAGCGACGAAGAGTTCAAGGCGGTGGACCGCGTGATCCGCGAGACGACGCTGGAGAAGTTCGGCCCCGTGCGCAGCGTGCGGCCCAGCCTGCTCTTCGAGATCGGCTTCGAGGGCATCAACGCCAGCCCGCGGCACAAGAGCGGCGTGGCCGTCCGTTTTCCGCGCATGCTGCGCATCCGCCACGACAAGCCGCTGCACGAGGCCGATTCGATGGACGCGCTGCGGGCCTTGGTCGCGGGGTCATGAAGCACCGATGCCGACCCCGAAACCCAGCGTGGCGAAGTGGCTGGTCCAGTGATCCTCAGCCGGTGCCGGCACCTGCAGCAACGTCGCCGACACCAGATGCGGGCCCGCCTTGTCCAGCCTGAAGCGGGCCATGCCCTGCGCATCGGTGCGCGCGGTCCGGTCGACCTGGCTGCCGGTGAAGAGCCTCAGTGCCGTATCGCCCTGCGGTTTGCCGTCCATCAGCAGCAGCAGCGTCAGCCGGTCGCCGGCCTGCAGCCGCGTCGGGTCGGACTGCGGCACCAACTCCAGCCGTTGGCCGATCTGCGCCAGGGCCGGCCAGCCGGCCTGCGCGTTGCCGCTGCGCAGATAGGTCTTGGCCTCCTTGGTGTAGTGCTCGACCCAGGGCTGCTGGCGCGACTTCTGCTGCTTCCAGGCTTGGAGGACCGCAGCGGGTGCCTGGATCTCGGCCAGGTACTCGTCCACGGCCTGGGGCGTGATGCGGATCTCGCTTTCGTCGGTGCTCAGCACCAGGCAGGCCACGCCGGGCGCGGCAGCGCGGAAGCGGGCCTGGGCCAGCCGGTGCTTGCGGTCCCATCGCTCGGGCTCGAAGCGGCCGGAAGTGTCCACCAACTGCAGCGCCCGCAGGCTCAGGCGCTGGGGTGCGCTCAGGGGTGTCAGACCGTTGCCGTCCGACAGCGAGGTGTCGACCGGCTGGCCGGGCAGCGCCCTGAAGCTGTACGGCATGATCCACGTCTCGAGGGCGCTGGCGTCGGTGGGTGCCCAGGCCAGGGCGCAGGCCAGTGGCGACAACACCAGGGCCTTCAACCCTGCGCGCCGCCCCGCCAGGCGCTGGACTTGCTGCGTGGGGGTCAATGCTTCGGTCATCAGAGGGCCCGGCCGAAGAAGGTAGGCGGATTCTTCCCAGTGGGTCAGGCAAAGCCGATATGTTCCTGTCTGGGCCCCGGGTTTGTCCAGCCCGCTTGCAGACTGTCACCCGGCGGTGGTGACGGGCTTCACGGCCGCGCGTCCAGGTGCGCCAGCAGGATGCGCGCGCTGGCCACGTTGGTGGCACAGGGCACGTCGTGCACGTCGCAGGCCCGCACCAGGGCATTGATGTCGGGCTCGTGCGGTTGCGGCGTCATCGGGTCGCGCAGGAAGATGAGTGCGTCGACCTGTCCGACGGCCAGCCGGGCCCCGATCTGGAGATCGCCCCCCATCGGCCCGCTGAGCAGCCGTTCGACGTCCAGGCCCACGCCTTCGTGCAGGCGTGCACCGGTGGTGCCGGTGGCCATCAACTGGTGCCGGCGCAGCACGGCCTCGAACTCGCGCGCCAGGGTCACCATGGCTTCCTTCATGCGGTCGTGTGCGACCAGGGCCAGACGGTTCATGACGCGATGATGTCAGAAAGCGCTCGCCTGGGTCACCATGGACAGGCCGCGGAATCGGCGCGGAGAATGCATGCCATGGATCAAGTCATTCCCCTGTTTCCGACGCCCTTCCTGCGCGCCCAGGGTGTGCTGGGCGACGCCTTGGTGAGGTCCCTGGTGGCGCACTTCGCAGCCCTGGCCGTGCGCGACAACAACACCTCGCCGCGCCTGTCCCACACCGAAATGCTGCGCCCCGCCGACAGCCCGCTGTTCGTGCAGGCGGCAGCCCTGATCACGCCCAAGCTGGCCGATTTCGGCGGGCTGATGTTCGGCGAGCGGATGGGCTGGTCGATCAAGGAAATGTGGGTGAATGTGCTGGACACGGGCGGCCACCAGGCCATGCACAACCACGCCAACAGCTTCATCTCGGGGGTGGTGTACCTCACACCCACGCACCCATCGGCGCAGACCGTATTCATGAAGTCCCCTGGCGGCGTGGACTTCGCGTTCAGGAACGACCATGCGGGCACGACACCCGGCGAATTCAATGCCGACAAGTGGGTCAGCCCTTCTCCCGACCCCGGCGATCTGGTGCTCTTCCCTTCGTACCTGATGCATGCGGTTCCCCCCAACCAGGGCGGGCAGCGCATCACGATGTCCTTCAATGCGATTCCCGTCCGGCTGGACTCGTGGGGCTACGCCATCAGCTTCAGCGGCTGAACCGGCGGCCGGGGCTCGCGGCGGCATGAGCCGAAGGGACCATCCGTCGTCAAACTGACAAATCCCGCGGTTAGCGTGCAGGGCTTGTCGACCGACACCCTTTCCACACCCCGGGCTTCGGGCCTGTCCACGGCCGGCCGCCTGCGCACGGCGTGGATGCTCATGGCCGCATCGGGCTTCGCCGGGCTGGGCTACCAGATCGCGTGGACACAGCAGTGCGCCTTGTGGCTGGGGCACGAGACCGCGGCGGTCCTGGCGGTGGTGGCCGCCTTCTTCGGCGGGCTGGCATTGGGTGCCCGGGTGTTGGGCGAACGCATCGGCCGCAGCGCCCGCCCGGCGCGCGGTTACGCAGCTTGCGAGTTCGCCATCGGCGCCTGGAGCCTGGTCCTGGCCGCGTTGATGGCGCCGGCCAGCGGCTGGCTGCTGGACCTGACAGGCGCGCAGCCCGCCCCAGCCTGGCAATGGGCGGTGGCCTTCGCGGGCACCTTCCTCCTGCTGCTGCCGGCCACTGCCGCGATGGGGGCGACTTTGCCGGCCCTGGAGCGCGTGGTCGCCCAATGGCGCCACGAGGGCGGCTCCATCGGCGGGCTGGTGGCCAGCAACACCTTCGGCGCGGTGGTCGGCGTGTTGGCCACGGCCTTCTGGCTGATCCCCCAGTTCGGCCTGGCCCGCACGGCGCTGCTGTGCGCTGCGCTCAACGGCTTTTGCGGCCTGGCCGCGCTCGGGCTGTGGGGCCACCAGGCCACGGCTGCGCCAGCCGCGGTCATCCACGCCGCGGATGCGCGGCGGGCGATGTTGCGCCTGGCCCTCACGGGGCTGTTGGGCATCGGCTTCGAGGTGCTGGTGGTGCGCGTGCTCAGCCAGGTCGCCGAAGACACGGTCTACACCTTTGCCCTGCTGCTGGCCGTCTACCTCGTGGGCAGCGGGCTCGGGGCTGCCGCCTATCAGCGGGCTGCAGCCCGGTTGCCGGGGCCCGCGGTCGGGCGGCTGGGTCAACACTTGATCACCGCGCTGGCTGCCGCATGCCTGCTGGGCACGGGCAGCCTCTGGGCAGCCGAGTTCATCCGCGATGCCGTGCAACGGGCCCTGGGTCCGGGCATGGGCGCGGCCCTGGCTGCCGAAGCGGCCCTGGCGCTGGCCGCCTTTGGCCTGCCCACGGTGGTCATGGGGGCACTCTTCAGCCACTTGTGCGTGCAGGCCGGCCAGGCCGGTGTGTCCTTCGGCCGGGCGGTGGCGGCCAACACGGGCGGCGCCGCCCTGGCACCGCTTGTCTTCGGGGTCTGGCTGGTGCCGGCCGTGGGCCCCAAGGCCGCGCTGCTCATGCTGTGCGCCGGCTACCTGGCCCTCGCAGGGCCCATGGGTCTTGTGCAGCCGGCCCGTTGGCTGACCGCGGCCGCCGTGTGCACCACGGCCCTGCTGGCGCCGCGCCTGGCGTTTGTCGACGTCCCCGAAGGCGGCCGCATCGTCAGCTACCGCGAAGGGGCCACGGCCGCCGTGAGCGTGGTCGAAGATTCCCAGGGCGTGCTGCGGTTGCGCATTGACAACCGCCAGCAGGAAGGCAGCAGCGGCACGCGCTTCACCGACGCGCGCCAGGCGCTGCTGCCGGTGCTGCTGCACCCCGCACCGCACCGGGCCCTGTTTCTGGGGCTGGGCACGGGCATGACCGCGGCTTCGGCCGCCGAGGACCCGGCCCTGGAGGTCGATGCCGTGGAGCTGCTGCCCGAAGTGATCGATTCGTCGGCGGCTTTCACGTCGGCCCTGTCCGGCGGCCATCCCAACCCGCGCCTGCACCGGCTGGCCTCGGACGCGCGGCGCTTCGTGCGCACCACCCTGCAGCGCTATGACGTGGTGGTGGCCGACAACTTCCACCCGGCACGCAGCGGCGCGGGGTCGCTCTACACGGTGGAACACTTCCGGGCCGTGCGGGAAACACTGGCGCCGGGCGGCCTGTTCTGCCAGTGGCTGCCCCTGCACCAACTGGATCTGGAGACCCTGCGCAGCATCGTGCGGTCGTTCCTGGCGGTGTACCCGCAAGGCCGCGCGATGCTGGCCACCTACAGCCTGGAGACACCGGTGCTGGGCCTGGTGGCACAGGCCGGGCCCGGCCCCTTCCACCTGGCCGACACCCAGCAACGGCTGGATGCCTCGGCGCTGAAGCCCGCGCTGCCGGCGCACGGCATCGGCGACGCTTACGCCCTGCTGGGCAGTTTCGTGGCCGGCCCTGCGGCGCTGGCCGAATTCGCTGCCCCGGCGCGGATGAACACCGACGACCTGCCGGTGGTGGCCTATGGCGCGCCCCGCATCACCTATGCCCCCGATTCGCTGCCGCGCGAGCGCCTCATGGCGTTGTTGGCCGCGCTGCGGGTGGCCCCCGCCGACGTGCTGGACGTGGCGGCCGACCCCGACGGCGCGGCACGCCTGGCCGCATACTGGCAGGCTCGCAGCCGTTTCCTGGCCGCGGGCCTGAACGTGCGCCCGACCGCCGACGTGCGGCGCATGCTGGCACAAGTGGGCGGGCCCTTGCTGGACGTCTTGAAGACCAGCCCGGACTTCCGCCCGGCCTACGACCCGCTGCTGCAGATGGCCCGCGCGCTGGGCCGGAGCGACCCGTCCGCGGCGCGCGCTCTGCTGGCTGAACTGGCCAGGCTGCAGCCGGCTTGGCCGCAGGCGGCCATCGCCCTGGGCCAGTTGCCCGCTTCGGCGCCTTGAGCCGCAGCCTCACATGGGCGGTGCAAACCCGTTGCGGCCCAGCGTGATGCGGCTTAACGTGGGCACGCCGTCGCGCATCACGGCCGCGCCGAACATGCGTGCGCCCACCACGATCAGGCTTGGATCGCCCGGTTTGAAGGTGACCACCGGCACGCCGTCGGGCACCACCACCTTCTTCTCGCCGTCCTTGTAGCGGAGGGTCAGTTCGCGGCCCTTGGGCACTTGCGCCAGGCCCGACACCGTGGCGTTGGTCATGGTGCTCTGGGGCATCAGGTCCCAGGGGTAGTGGCCCTCACCGGAACCCCGTGCGGCCTCTGGGAAGACCAGCACTTCCAGGGCTTCCAGCGTGCCGTCGGCCTTGGTCAGGGCGGCGGTGCCGATGAAGGAGCCGGGCTGTATGGCCGCGATCTCGATCGGCACCACCTCGTTGATGGCCAGGTTGTCCGCAAGGGTGAGGGTGATCACCTCGCCGCTGCGCTCGCGCACGGTGATGCGTGGCAGGTCGATCTTCTCGATGGTGGCGCGCAGACGCACCGGGCCCGGGGCTGGCGCGGCAGGTGCAGCGGGCGCCTGCGCGGCGGCCATGCCGGTCAGCGCGCTCAGGCACAGGGCCATGGCAGTGCGTCGTCGAAGGGTCACGTTCATGGGCTTGTGCTTTCCAGGGTAGACCCGCCTTATACCGCCCCTGCTCCTTTCCTGCCCTGTCCGCGCAATCGCACCGCGAAGGCCTCGACCTCGCGCGCCGCCGGCGCGCCGGCGCCCCCGGCCCGCGCCGTTTCAAGCGCCGAGCGCAGCACCCGCGCCAGGGTTTCGGGCTGCGGGGTCAGCGGCCCGGCAAAGCGCACCTGGCGAGGATCGGCGACGACCAGGGTGGGGAAGGTCTCGACGTCGAAATCGCCCACCAGTTCCGATTCGTCCTCGATGTCGATCCAGTGGCTGCGGACTTCCACCCCGGGCACCTGCAGGGCGGCCATCGCTGCGGCAAACACAGGGGCGTACCCATCGCAGGTACGGCACCACGCGGCGCACAAGCAGGCCACGTGGACGGTCAGGGGGATGGGTGTGGGTTCGCTCATGTGCGGCGGCTCCGGTCCTCAGATGGTATGCCAGTGCCCGGCGGCGGCGGCGGCGGCGGTGGCTGGCAGGGTCCGTGACCTGGGCGGTCTTTCATCGAAAAACAGATAAGCAACCGCGCGATGCTTCGTTACTTGCAGGTGGGGTGCTCCCTACGATGCCGGCGTTGCGTCTACCGCGGCCTGAGCCGATTGCCATTCATGAACCGCCGACAACTCCTGGCCCATCTCCTCACCGCCGCTGCCGCCTCGGGCCTGGCGGGCCACGTGTATGCGAAGGACGTGGCGCTGCTCAACGTGAGCTACGACCCCACCCGGGAACTCTACGTGGAGTTCAACAAGGCATTCGCTGCCTACTGGAAGACCAAGACCGGCGACGTCGTCTCGGTGCGTCAGTCGCACGGCGGCTCCGGCAAGCAGGCCCGCTCGGTGATCGACGGGTTGGAAGCCGACGTGGTCACGCTGGCCCTGGCCTACGACATCGATGAACTCAGCGCCGTGGCCAAGCTCATCCCGGCCGACTGGCAGAAGCGCCTGCCGCACAACAGCACGCCCTATTCATCGACCTACATCTTGCTCGTGCGCAAGGGCAATCCGAAGGGCATCCGCGGCTGGGACGACCTGGTCAAGCCGGGTGTGTCGGTCCTCACGGCCAACCCGAAGACCTCGGGCGGCGCCCGCTGGGGATACCTGGCGGCGTACGGCCATGCCTTGCGCCAGCCGGGCGGCAGCGATGCGGCCGCCCGCGCCTTCATCTCCAGGGTCTACGCCAACGTGCCGGTGCTGGATTCGGGCGCGCGCGGATCGACCGTGACCTTCGCCGAACGCGGCATCGGCGACGTGTTGCTGGCTTGGGAGAACGAGGCTCATCTGGCGCTCAAGGAATTCGGCGCCGACAAGTTCGACATCGTCTATCCGGCCTCCAGCATCCTGGCCGAGCCGCCCGTGGCCGTGGTGGACAAGAACGTGGACCGCAGGGGCACCCGGGCGGTGGCGCAGGCCTATCTGGAGTACCTCTACAGCCCCGAAGGCCAGGAGATCGCGGCGCACAACTTCTACCGCCCGATCTCGCCCGCGGTGGCCGCGGCCCATGCCAAGCAGTTTCCCAAGATCAGCCTGTTCAGCATCGACGAGGTGTTCGGAGGCTGGACAGCGGCGCAGAAGACGCACTTCAACGATGGCGGCGTGTTCGATCAGATCTATGCCAGGAAGTAGCGCAGCTGGCACTTGATATTGGTTTTTTGCATAAACAAGCGTGTTTTCGTTCTTTTGCCTTCGGGGAGGCCGTGCATAGGATGCGCCTCCCGCCACCGTCCCTGGGTTTTCCCGCATGCTGTCTCTTGTGTTTCGGTCCTTCCTGTCGCGCCGCGGCGCTTTGCCGTCGTTCTTGCTGGTGGCGGTTCTGGCCGGCGCCGTGGCCGGCGGGCGCCCCGCCCATGCCGCCGCGACGACACTGCTCAACGTGAGCTACGACGTCTCGCGCGAGTTCTACAAGGACTACAACGCCGCCTTCGTGGCGCACTGGAAAAAGACGACCGGCGACGACCTCACGGTCAACCAGAGCCACGGCGGAAGCAGCCGCCAGGCGCGCAGCGTGATCGAAGGCCTGGAGGCCGACGTCATCACCATGAACCAGGCCATCGACATCGACGTGCTGGCCGAGCGCGGCGGCTTCGTGCCGGCCAACTGGGCCAGCCGACTGCCTTTCGGCAGCGCGCCCACCACCTCGGTGCAGATCATCCTGGTGCGCAAGGGCAACCCGAAGAACATCCGCGACTGGAGCGACCTGGGCCGGCCCGGCGTCAGCGTGATCATCCCCAACCCGAAGGTCACCGGCAACGGCCGCGCCACCTACCTGGCGGCCTGGGGTGCGGCGATCAAGAACGGTGTCAGCCCTGACGCCGCCAAGGCGCTGCTGGCGCGCATCTTCGCCAACGTGCCCGTGCTCGATGGCGGCGGCCGTGCGGCCACCACCACCTTCGCGCAACGCAAGCTCGGCGACGCGCTGGTCACTTTCGAGAGCGAGGCCCCGCTGATCGAGCGCGAGTTCGGCGGCGGCTTCGAGGTCATCTACCCCTCGAGCACGCTGCTGGCCGAAAACCCGGTCAGCGTGGTGGACAAGGTGGTCGACCGCCGCGGCACGCGCAAGGTGGCCGAGGCGTACCTGCAATACCTCTACTCCGATGCCGGCCAGGAGATCGCCGCCCGCCACCACCTTCGGCCCCGCAGCACTGCGGTACAGGCCAGGTACGCCAAGGACTTCCCGAAGGTCAGCACCTTCACCGTCGACGAGGTCTTCGGCGGCTGGGGCAAGGCCCAGAAAGACCACTTCAACGACGGCGCCCTGTACGACCAGATCCTGGCCGCCAAGAGCCGCTGAAGGCCCCGCCGATGCTGCTCTCGCGCACCCTCCTCAAGAAGCACACCGTGCTGCCGGGCTTCGACCTGGCGCTGGGCTTTGCGCTGCTGTACGTGAGCCTGATCGTGCTGATCCCGTTGTCGGCCGCGTTCCTGAAGACCTTCACCCTGACCTGGGGCCAGTTCGTCACTGCCGTGAGCACGCCGCGCGTGCTGGCCTCGTACCGCCTGACCTTCGGCGCGTCGCTGGCAGCGGCCTCGATCAATGCCTTCTTCGGTCTGATCGTGGCCTGGGTGCTGGTGCGCTATCGCTTCCCTTTCAAGCGCGTCATCGATGCCCTGGTGGACCTTCCCTTCGCGCTGCCCACGGCCGTGGCCGGCATCGCCCTGACGGCCATCTGGGCCGAGAACGGCTGGATCGGCCAGTGGCTGCCCTTCAAGGTCAGCTTCACACCCATCGGCGTGTGGGTGGCCTTGGTGTTCATCGGCCTGCCCTTCGTGGTGCGCACGCTGCAGCCGGTGCTGGAGGACGTCAGCCGAGAGCTCGAGGAAGCCGCGGCCACCCTGGGTGCGACGCGCTGGCAGACCTTCACGCGGGTCATCTTCCCGATCCTGATGCCGGCCCTGCTCACCGGCTTCGCGCTGGCCTTCGCCCGCGCCCTGGGCGAGTACGGCTCGGTCATCTTCATCGCCGGCAACCTGCCCATGGTCAGCGAGATCACGCCGCTGCTGATCATCACCAAGCTCGAGCAGTACGACTACGCCGGCGCCACCGCCCTGGCCGTGGTGATGCTGGTCTCGGCCTTCGGGCTGCTGCTGGCCATCAACCTGCTGCAGGCCTGGGCCCGCAAGCGCCAGGGGGGCCTGTGAGCGCCGACGCGTCCGCCCTGCCTGTGCCCATGGCCGGCTCGCAGCCAGCGCCTCAGCTGCTGGCACCGCGGGCCATCCGCGGGGCCGCCACCGAACGTGCCTGGGTGCGCCGCACGTTGATCGGCGCGGCGCTGGCCTTCATGACGCTGTTCCTTTTCGTGCCCCTGGTCACGGTGTTCTGCGAGGCCCTGCGCAAAGGGCTAGGCGTCTATGTCGCGGCCGTCACCGACCCCGACGCGCTCAGCGCCATCCGGCTCACGCTCGTGGCCACCGGCATCAGCGTGCCGCTGAACCTGGTGTTCGGCGTGGCGGCGGCCTGGTCCATCACGAAGTTCGATTTCCGCGGCAAGAACCTGCTGCTCACGCTCATCGACCTGCCGTTCTCGGTGAGCCCGGTGATCGCAGGCCTCATCTACGTGCTGGTCTTCGGCCTGCAGGGCTGGTTCGGCGAATGGCTGCAGGCTCACGGCCTGAAGGTGATCTTTGCCGTGCCGGGCATCGTGCTGGCCACCGTGTTCGTGACCTTTCCCTTCATCGCCCGCGAGCTGATCCCGCTCATGCAGGCCCAGGGCATCGAGCAGGAAGAGGCCGCGCGGGTGCTGGGCGCCAATGGCTGGCAGATCTTCTGGCGCGTGACGCTGCCCAACATCAAGTGGGCGCTGCTTTATGGCGTGATCCTGTGCAACGCGCGGGCCATGGGTGAATTCGGCGCAGTCAGCGTGGTCTCGGGCCATGTGCGCGGCCAGACCAACACCCTGCCGCTGCACATCGAGATCGCCTACAACGAGTACCAGTTCGCGGCCGCCTTCGCGGTGGCCTCGCTGCTGGCCGGCCTGGCGCTGGTGACCCTGGTCCTCAAGGTCCTGGTGGAGCAGCACGTCAAGGGCCAGAAGCGCGCCGTCGGCGACCGCGCCGAATAGGAAACGTTCATGAGCATCGAAGTCCGCAACCTGCACAAGCGCTTCGGCCCGACCGTCGTCTGCGACAACCTCAACCTCGACATCCCCGATGGCGAACTGGTGGCCTTGCTGGGGCCGTCGGGCTCGGGCAAGACCAGCCTGCTGCGCATCATCGCGGGGCTGGAAGTGCCCGACAGCGGCAGCGTGCGCTTCCACGGCGAGGACGCCACCCACACCGACGTGCGCGACCGCAACGTGGGTTTCGTCTTCCAGCACTACGCGCTGTTCGGCCACATGACGATCTTCGAGAACGTGGCCTTCGGGCTGCGCGTGCGACCCAAGGCCACGCGGCCTTCCGAGGCCGACATCCGAGCCAAGGTCACGCAGCTGCTCAAGCTGGTGCAGCTGGACTGGATCGCCGACCGCTACCCGCACCAGCTCAGCGGGGGCCAGCGCCAGCGCATCGCCCTGGCCCGTGCGCTGGCGGTGGAGCCCAAGGTGCTGCTCCTCGACGAGCCTTTCGGCGCGTTGGATGCCAAGGTGCGCAAGGAGCTGCGGCGCTGGCTGCGCCGCCTGCACGACGAGGTGCACGTGACCAGCGTCTTCGTCACGCACGACCAGGAAGAGGCGATGGAGGTGGCCGACCGCGTGGTGGTGATGAACCACGGCCGCATCGAGCAGCAGGGCACCCCTGACGAGGTCTACGACCACCCGGCCACGCCCTTCGTTCTGCAGTTCCTGGGCGACGTGAACCTCTTCCATGGCCGCCTGGCCGCCGGTTCGGGCGCCGACAGCGACGTGAGCTACGTTCGGCCGCACGAGCTGGAGATCGTGGGCAGCGCCGGCGCGGACACCTGGCCCGTCACGCTGAGCCAGACGCTCACCGTGGGGCCGAACACCCGCATCGAGTTCAAGCGGGAAGGGGCGGAAGGCTTTGTCGAAGTCGAACTGCCGCGCGCCGCTTTCACGGCCCTGCGTGAACAGCTGCGGCTGGAACCGGGCGCCCGCGTGCACCTTCGGCCACGCCGCATCACCCGATTCGAGGCGCCGTCGACGACTTGAAGCGCTGCGCCCCGCGGTTCAGATCTCGAAGCTCGAGCCCGGCGAAGAGGCCATGGCCTGCATCACCACCTCGCGCGTGAGCGGCGAGGCGAAGGTGCGGATGAACTCGTACACGTAACTGCGCAGGAAAGCGCCGCGCCGCACGGCCAGGCGCGTCATGTTGCTGGCAAACAGGTGCCGCGCGTCGATGGCGGTGAGCTGTGGGTCTCGCTGCTCGTCGTGGGCGATGGCCGCGATGATCCCCACGCCCATGCCCAGCTCGACGTAGGTCTTGATCACGTCGGCGTCCATGGCCGCCAGCACGATGTTGGGCGCCAGGTTCTGCCGCTTGAACGCGCCGTCGATCTGGCTGCGGCCGGTGTAGCCGCCCTCGTAGGTGATGATGGGGAAGGCGGCGAGGCGGCCAAGGGTCAGCGACCGGCCCTCCCGATGGTCCTGGGCCAAGGGATGGGTGTGCGGCACGATGACCACATGCGTCCACTGGTAGCACGGCAGGGCGACCAGCTCGGGGTATTCCGCCAGCGCCTCGGTGGCCACGCCGATGTCGGCTTCACCGGTGAGCAGCAACTCGGCCACGTTCTTGGGCGATCCCTGCTGCAGCCGCAACTCCACCCCGGGGTGCGCCGCGCAGAAATCGCGCACGGCGGTCGGCAGGGCATAGCGGGCTTGGGAATGGGTGGCCGCTATGGTCAGCGTGCCGCGATCCTGTTGCGCGTACTCGCGGCCGGCGCGTCGCAGGTTCTCGGCCTCCTGCAGCAGGCGCTCGACGATGGGCAGTACCGTGGCACCCGGCGGTGTCAGGCCGGTCAGGCGCTTGCCGGCTCGCTCGAAGAGCTCGATACCCAGTTCGTCCTCGAGTTCGCGAATCTGGCGGCTCACGCCGGGCTGCGAGGTGTGAAGTACCTCGGCCACCACGGTCAGATTGAAGCCCTGACGGACGGCCTCACGCACGGAACGCAATTGCTGGAAGTTCAAGCCTCACCCATCCTGAACAGCATACTTATAAGAATGCTGCATTATGAGTAACAAGGCCGTTGGGTGATCTGCGAAATTCTTCTGAGCGTCTTCGCTATATGGTTTTTGGGGAGCACCCGTTAAGGGCGGTTGCCGACAAATACCTGCCGCTTGCCTAGCGGAACAGGCCCAGCCGCTGCGCTTCGAGCGCGGCCTCGGCACGCGAGCTCACGTTGAGCTTGCGGTAGATCTGCTTGACGTAGTCGGCGATGGTGTGCCGCGACAGGCCCAGTTGCACGCCGATCTCGGGCAGCGTATAGCCCTTGGCCACCCGCAGCAGAACCTCGCTCTCGCGGTCGGTCAGGCTCACGTTGGGCATCATGTTGGCCTGGGGCTGCGGCTTGGCCTTGGCGCTGAAATAGGCCATCACGCGCCGCGCGATGCTGGGAGACAGGGGCGGTTCGCCCTGGCTGATGCGCTGCAGCTGCTCGGTGATGAGCTCGCGCGCCTGCTCCTTCAGGATGTAGCCGAAGGCGCCCGCCTGCAGGGCCGGGAAGAGGTGTTCGTCGTCGTCGTGGATGGTCACCACCACCGACTGGGCATCCGGTTGCACGTCGCGCAGCTTGGTCACCACGTCCACGCCGCTGCCGTCCGGCAGGCCCAGGTCGATCAGCGCCAGGTCGAACTTGACGGCCGAGACCAGCTCGATGGCGTCGTGCACCCGGGCGCTTTCCGAGATGGTGGCGCCGGGGAACACCTGGAGCACCAGCTTGCGCAGCCAAGCCCGGATTTCGGGCAGGTCTTCGAGCAGCAGAATGGTTTTCATGAAAGGCTTGCGCGGGTGACGATGTCGAAGATATCGGCGACGGCGGCCTGCATCATGAGGCCTGCATCGCGCGATCGAGGGGAACCGTGAGGCGTATCACGGTTCCGTAGCCCGGCCCCGACTCCACCAGGCACTGGCCCTGCAACTGCTTGGCTCTGTTCTTCATGCTTGCAAGGCCGTGACCGCGGTCTAGCCGGCCATCGATTTCGCTGGCAATCCCATCGCCATTGTCCTGCACCACGAGCAGGAAATCGCCGTCGGTGATACCCGCAGTAACCGAGCAGTTGGTGGCCCCGCTGTGCTTGATGACGTTGCTGGTGGCCTCGCGCAGGATGCGGGTGGTCTGCACGTAGGCGCGGGCGCTCAGGGTCTGGGGCAGGTCCTCGGGGGCGTCCCATTCGCCGTCGATGCCGGCCTGGCCCAGCCGCGACACCACTTCGGCCCGCCAGTCGCCCAGGGCATCGGCCAGCCGCACCGGCTTGCCGGTCAGGCCCCGCACCGACAGGCGCATTTCCTCCAGCGCCTCGCGCGCCAGGGTGGAAATGCGTTCCGAATCGCTGGTGTGCACGATGGTGAGCAGCTTGGCGCCCAGGTCGTCGTGCAGGTCGGCGGCGATGCGCTTGCGCTCGCGCTCGGTCACCTGCTCGACCCGCAGTTCGGCCAGTTGGCGGAAGTTGCGCTCGATCTCGGCCGTGGCCTCGCGCACCCGCTGTTCGAGCTGGGCCTTGCCCTGCTCGGCATTGTGCAGGGCCCGGCCGTGCTGCTGCACCAGGCGCAGGCCGACCAGCACGAAGATGATCGGGACCACCAGTTGGGCCACGTGGGCGGCCAGCGGCCGGGCGCCGGTCCACTGCGCCGCGAATTCGATCAGCCCGGCCACCGAGGCTGCCGAGAGCAGCGTGGCCATCAGCCAGACCGAGCGCGTCTGCCACAGGTGGTGCACGTGCCAGATGGCAGCAGCCACCACCTCCAGGGCCAGCACCACGTACCAGATGCTGCAAGCCAGGTACAGGTGCGAGGGCCCGGCCAACGACAGCGACAATGCCAGCAGCGCACACTGCACAGGCAGGCCGACATCGGCCAGGCGCAGGCGCACCCGGGCATAGCGCAGCAGGAACTGGACTGCCGCCCAGGTGATGATGCCCACCAGCACGCAGATCAGGAACTCCGCCGCCGCGTGGCCCAGCCCCCAGAAAGGCAGGCTGCTCAGCCACAGGCGGGCGTCGATGAGGGCCCAGCCGACCGACAGCACCCCGAAGTAGGCCAGGTGGCTTTCGCGCCGGTTGATGAAGCCCAGCACGAACATGAAGCCGCCCATGAGCAGCAACGTGGCGCTCACCGCTTGCGGTGCCCAGACCTGCAGGGCGGTCATCCGGGCGTGCACGGCGGCCAGTTCGGACTGGGGGCCGATCTTCAGGTTCGACAGGGCGCCAGCCCGTTGGCGTGAGCCCACCTCGCCCTGCGCATACCCGGCCACCCGGATGTCCAGGGTGTTGCCGCCCGTGACCAGCAGCGCCGAAGGCAGCGACACCAGTTGAGGATGGTTGCAATTGTTGGTGATGGGTTCGGTCATCCGGCCCCCGCTGTGCACCAGGTGGCCGTTGAGATACACCTCCAGGTTGCTGCAGACGTGCTCGATGAACAGCGCCATCAGGTCGTCGCGGTCCAGGCCTGTCAGGGGTTCGAAGTGCACCCGGTACCACAGCGGGCCCGCGAAACCGGGCCGCGTCCGTGCCCATTCGTCGGGCAGGCTGACGACCGTCTGCGTGCTGGACGGCTCCCCGATTGCCGTCGTGGCCGAGAGGATGTCCAGCGTCTGCGTCTGCGCATGCACGCCGGCGGTGGCGCCTGCCAGCAGCAGCACGAGCAGGCACGGCAGCAGCCAGGCGGGAATCCGGAATGGGGGGGGAAGGGTCATGTCACGGGCCATTGTGCATTCCGCCGCCGTCCGCCCGGCGCTGCGACAATGCCCGGCCGTGCGCAATTGCCTGCAGTCCCTGATCCATCCTTGATCCGACGCCACACCTTCGAACCCGCCGACAACCGTCGCCTGGCCCACCTGTGTGGCCCGCTGGACGCCCACCTGCGCGCCATCGAGGCCGCGCTGGGGGTGACACTGGCCCGTCGAGACGCCAGCTTCCGCATCGAAGGCCCCCGCGATGGCATCGAGCGC
>CAIJPE010000139.1 GCA_903822435.1 uncultured beta proteobacterium
CCGGGCCCAGTTGCAAGGGTATCGCGGCCACCCCGGTATCTCCGAAGCGGCGCTGGATGAGGTGGTGGCGAAGATCGACCATGCCTTCAACGGCCTGAACCAGCTGCAAGGCAAGGCGGGACAGGCCCTGGCGTCCAACGATTGGCTGATGAGCATCCGCAGCCGCATCAACATTCCGGGCGGCACCTGCGAATTCGACCTGCCGGCGTATTACGCATGGCAGCAGCATGAGCCGGCGCGCCGGCGTGCCGACCTGGAAGGCTGGCTCGAGACGTTGTTGCCCATGGCCGAGGCGCTGCAGGTGCTGCTCGGCCTGCTGCGCGACAGCGGGGCGCCGCAGCGCATGATGGCCGTCGGCGGGCAGTTCCAGCAGAGCCTGCCGGCGGGCAAGACCTATCACCTGATGCGCGTGCGGGTCGACGCCGAAAGTGGCGTCGTGCCTGAGATCACCGGCCATCGGCTGATGGTGTCCATCCGCTTCATGAAGCCCGACGCCGAAGGCCGGCTGCGCAACGCCGCGGCCGACACCCCTTTTGACCTGGCGCTCTGCGCCTGAGGGCGCGGCGCTGTCCGCCCGCCTGGCCGTGAACCCGCCGCCCTGCCGCACCGTCACGTGCCCCGGCTGCGGCCGTCCCGCCGAGTACAGCGAAGCCAACCGCTGGCGGCCCTTCTGCAGCGAGCGCTGCCGGCTGGGCGATCTCGGGGCCTGGGCGAGCGAGCGATTCCGCGTGCCGGCGGAGGCACCCACCGACGAGGACAACGCGCCGCCCGAGCGCTGACCGGCGCGACAGGCGTGGTGCCGGTCAGGGCCTGTCCTCAACAAAACCTCTTGAAGTGCCCGGACCGGGCCCTATAATCGGATTGCTAGCACTCGCGTTGGTTGAGTGCTAACGATGCGCCAGGGCTCCGCGCCCAGCCCAATCCGTATGTTAGCGAGCACTGGCTTACCCAGCGCTCGCAATGTGCCAACACTGACTCCAAAGGAGATGTTATGAAGCTTCGTCCGTTGCACGATCGCGTGATCGTCAAGCGCCTTGAGCAAGAAACCAAGACGGCCTCCGGCATCGTCATCCCCGACAACGCCGCCGAGAAGCCCGACCAGGGTGAAGTCCTGGCCGTGGGCCCGGGCAAGCGCAGCGAAAAGGGTGACTTCATCGTCCTGAACATCAAGGTCGGCGACCGCGTGCTGTTCGGCAAGTACAGCGGCCAGACCGTCAAGGTCGATGGCGACGAACTGCTCGTGATGCGCGAAGAAGATCTTTTCGCCGTTGTCGAAAAGTAGGCCCCCAGGCTGCGGTCGCGGCTGAAGCCGCGATCTCCACCCCCCGAGGGGGCCCATGCGACGGCCTGGCAAAGCCAGTTCCGTGCATGGCCTTTGTCCCCTCGCAAACCAAATTCGGAGAGTTTTGAATGGCTGCTAAAGACGTTATTTTCGGTGCGGATGCACGGCTGCGCATGGTCGAGGGTGTGAACATCCTGGCCAATGCAGTCAAGGTCACCCTGGGCCCCAAGGGCCGCAACGTGGTGCTCGAGCGTTCGTTCGGCGCCCCCACCGTCACGAAGGACGGCGTGTCGGTCGCCAAGGAAATCGAGCTGAAGGACAAGCTTCAGAACATGGGCGCGCAGATGGTCAAGGAAGTCGCTTCCAAGACCAGCGACAACGCCGGTGACGGCACCACCACCGCCACGGTGCTGGCCCAGTCGATCGTCCGCGAAGGCATGAAGTACGTGGCCGCCGGCATGAACCCGATGGACCTGAAGCGCGGCATCGACAAGGCCGTGACGGCCCTGACCGAAGAGCTGAAGAAGGCTTCGAAGGCCACGACGACGAGCAAGGAAATCAGCCAGGTCGGTTCAATCTCCGCCAACTCCGACGAGTCCATCGGCGAGATCATCGCCAAGGCCATGGACAAGGTCGGCAAGGAAGGCGTCATCACCGTCGAAGACGGCAAGAGCCTGGACAACGAACTCGACATCGTCGAGGGCATGCAGTTCGACCGCGGCTACCTGTCGCCGTACTTCATCAACAACCCGGAAAAGCAGAGCGCGATCCTCGAGAACGCCTTCGTGCTGCTGTACGACAAGAAGATCAGCAACATCCGTGACCTGCTGCCCACGCTGGAGCAAGTCGCCAAGAGCGGCCGTCCGCTGCTGATCATCGCCGAAGAAGTCGAAGGCGAAGCGCTGGCCACCCTGGTGGTCAACACCATTCGCGGCATCCTGAAGGTCGTGGCCGTCAAGGCGCCGGGCTTCGGCGACCGCCGCAAGGCCATGCTGGAAGACATCGCCATCCTCACGGGCGGCAAGGTCATCGCCGAGGAAGTGGGCCTGACGCTCGAGAAGGTGCAACTGACCGACCTGGGCCAGGCCAAGCGCGTCGAAGTGGGCAAGGAAAACACCACGCTGATCGACGGCCACGGCGCCGGTTCCGACATCGAGGCGCGCGTCAAGCAGATCCGCGTCCAGATCGAAGAAGCCACCAGCGACTACGACCGTGAAAAGCTGCAAGAGCGCGTGGCCAAGCTGGCCGGCGGCGTGGCAGTGATCAAGGTCGGCGCTGCGACCGAAGTCGAGATGAAGGAAAAGAAGGCCCGCGTCGAAGACGCCCTGCACGCCACGCGTGCGGCGGTGGAAGAAGGCATCGTGGCCGGTGGTGGCGTGGCTCTGCTGCGTGCCCGCCAGGCGGCTGGCGCCATCAAGGGCGACAACCACGACCAGGAAGCCGGCATCAAGATCGTGCTGCGCGCCATCGAGCAGCCCCTGCGTGAAATCGTCTACAACGCCGGCGACGAGCCGAGCGTGGTGGTCAATGCCGTGTTGAACGGCAAGGGCAACTTTGGCTACAACGCAGCCAACGGCACCTATGGCGACATGATCGAAATGGGCATCCTGGACCCGACCAAGGTGACCCGCACGGCCCTGCAGAACGCCGCCTCCGTGGCCGGCCTGATGCTGACCACCGAAGCCATGGTGGCCGAATCGCCGAAGGAAGAGCCGGCCGGCGGCGGCATGCCCGGCGGCATGGGCGGCATGGGTGGCATGGGCGGCATGGACATGTAAGGTCTTCTGCCGGCGGCCTCGGCCGCCGGCACGCCCCGAAGGGCCCCTCTCGCCGCAAGGCGGGCAGGGGCCTTTCTCTTGGTGCATCGGCTGCCACGGCTGCCAGGCAGCCAAAGGCCCGCCATTTCCAGCGTTCTCGGCGCGACCTGCCACCCGACAATCGGCTTCAGATGGCAACCCGAGGCGTATCCCCCGCGATGCGGCAATTCGTCGACGACGAAATGCTGCGCGCCCCCCTGCTCTTCGATCAACTGGTCGACGGCATCGTCGAGCACGCGGGCAAGGCCGGTGCCGCGGTGTCACCGTTGCAGCGCTCGGCGCTGGGCGACATGATCCTGTCCATCAAGGCGCACCGCCCGCGCCTGGCCGATGCCTTCATCCGCTCGCTGCGCGAACAGGTGAGCCAGGAGCTGAGCCAGGGCACGCAGCGCGTCGCGGCCCACCCCCCCACGCAGCCCGCTCCGTTCAAGTCGGCATCGCTGGCCCTGGTGGACGAAGAGTCGGTGGCCATGGACGTGGAGCTGTCGCGTGCCATCGAGTCCATCAAGAGCGTGGCCGAGTACGAACTGCGCGAGTTGCAGACCTTCATCTCGGCTCTGGCCGGCGACATGGACGTCACCTGCGACCACAACCCGTTTCGGGCCGAGACCTATGCCCGAGCCACCTGGGCCGCCGCCCAGACCCTGACCATGTCGCGATCGCACCAGGTGGCCTTCCTGCGCCATGCGGGCGATCCGCTGGCCCAGCTCCTGCGCCGCAGCTACGCGGCCTCGTCGTCCCGGCTCGATTCCATGGGCATCGAGCCCGCCGCGCACCGCACGCTGATCCTGCCGGCAGGCTCGCGCCGCGGCGGCCGTGCGGGCGAGACGATCTTCAGCACCGACCTGCACCACATCCGCGCCACCATGCCGGCGCCACTGGACGGGCCTTGGCACCAGGGCGGTCCGCCACTCGCGGCCGCAGACCGCGGGCATCCGGAACTCCCCGCGGGCACGCCGGACAGCGCATCTGCCAGCTACCAGGGCCAGGCTGCCTCGGCGATCCGTGCAGCGGCCCGCGAGCACTGGAGCGAGATCGCCCGCAAGGCCACCACGCGTGCCGACCGGCAGGCCGTGGAACTGGTGAGCCGGCTGTTCGACGCCATGGCCGCCGATGAACGGGTGCCCGACGACATCAAGTCGTTGATCATGCGGCTGCGTGGGCCGGCCATGCGGCTGACCCTGCGCGATTCGGGCATGCTCGATCGCGACAGCCACCCGCTGTGGCAGTTCATCAACCGCCTGGTCTTCGAGGCCGAGATGGCGCCCGATCCCGGTGACCCCGAACGCGTGCAACTGCTGCGCCTGGGCTTCAGCACGATCCAGCAACTGGTTTCGGAGCCCGAGCAGAACGCCAGCCTGTACAACTGGGCGCTCGAGCGGCTCACCCTCTTCCTGAAAAAGCGCCTGACGCGGCGCCTGGCATCGGCAACCAGCCAGATCGGCGCCCTGCAGAAGCTCGAGGACCGCCTGACCGCGAACCTGACCCCACCCACGACGCTGCACGGCATGCTCGACGTGCCGGGGCTGGACACCGTGCCGGCCGAACTCCTGGAGACGGAGGCCATGGCGCCGCCCACGCCGAGCAGCATCGAGCGCTGGCTGGACGAACTGGTGCCGGGCGACTGGATCCGCATGTTCATCCAGGGCCGGTGGGTGCGCGCCAGGCTGTTGTGGCCGGGCGAGCGGCGCGAAGTCTGGCTCTTCGGCGACGGCGCGTCGGACGCCACCTGGGCCATGCGCCGGGGTGCGCTGATCCTGATGAACCGGGAGCGGTTGGCCAAGTCGCTGCGCCAGCGTTCCATCGTGGCCTCGGCAGCCAGCAAGGTGCAGCAGCAGGTGGCCTCGGCCTCGGCCTGAGCGTCCGGGGACGCCCGGCGGGCCTTCAGCCCCGCGGCAACAGGGCCGCGATCTCGGCCACCACGCGTGCGGGCTCTTCGTGCGCCACCCAGTGGCTGGCCCCGGGCACGCGCTCGATGCGCACGCCCGGCACCCAGCGCTCCAGGCCATCGAGCAGGCAGGGCAACAAGGCCACGTCGGCTTCGCCCCAGAGCACGGTGGTCGGCACGCGCACGGTCACGGCGGCATCGGGCAGTTCCAGCCGGTTGATCGCATCGTCGGGGCCGGTGGCAGGCCGCAAGGGCGAGGCGCGGTAGTAATTCAGCGGGCCTTCCAGCCCTTGGCCCTGCGGCCCCCAGGCCGCGACGTAACGGGCACGCTGGTCCGGCGTCATCCACGCCATCGATCCGAACAGGCCCCAGAGGCGGGCGTGCCCGTTGTCGGACAGCAGCCGGGCCGCATCGGGCCGGCACAGGAAGTTCATGTAGGCACTGGCCGCCTGCTGACCCGGGTCGTCCCGCAGGGCCCGCAGGAAGGTGGCCGCATGCGGGGCGTTCAGGATCAGCAGCCGCCTCATGATTTCCGGGTGCGCGGCCGCCACGCCCCAGGCCACGGCGCCGCCCCAATCGTGCGCCACGAGCACCTCGACCGGCGCCCCCAGCGCCTGCACCACGGCGACCACGTCGGACACCAGCCCCTTGGCGCGGTAAGAGGCCATCTCGGCCGGCGCCGATGAGCCCGGGTAGCCGCGCAGGTTGGGCGCCACGCAGACCGCACCGGTCTGCGCGTGCAGCCGTTCCATGACCTCGTCCCAGGCAAAGGCCGCCTCGGGAAAGCCGTGCAGGAGCACCACCGACGGCGGCCCTTCCCCCACCCCGCGGCAAGCCAGGGTGATGCCGTGCGGCAAGGCCAGGTCGAAGGTGCGGATCATGCGGGATGCGTCCAGCCGTGCAGGGTCTCGGCCAGGTCGCCCAGGCCCTGCTTGGACAGCGCCGAGAACAGCGCCACGCTGATGTCGGCGCTTTCGGTGGTGACCTCGGCAAGGGCGCCCTGTGCCCCGGCCAACGCGGCCTGGGCCTCGCGCTTGTTCAGCTTGTCGGCCTTGGTCAGCAGCGCGAGCAGCCGCACCTCGCCATTGGCCAGCCGCGGCGCCATCAGGGCCAGCAGGCGCTGATCCAGGTCGGTGAAGCCCAGCCGCGAATCGATCATCAGCACCACCCCATGCAGGGGCCGGCGCAGCTGCAGGTACTGCGACATCACCTCCTGCCAGCGCAGCTTGGCCGAGCGCTCGACGGCGGCGTAGCCGTAGCCGGGCAGGTCGGCGAAAAGGGTATCCGCGGCGTCCTTGGGCCCAACCTCGAAGAGGTTGATATGCTGCGTTCGTCCCGGTGTTCGAGACGCAAAGGCCAGCCTGCGTTGCTGGGCCAGCGTGTTGATCGCCGTGGATTTGCCCGCGTTGCTGCGACCCACGAACGCGATCTCGGGCAGCTCGGTGCCCGGCAGCTGGTGGAGCTGGCTTGCCGTGGTCAGAAACCGGGCGCCATGGGCCCAGGCAAGGGCTGCCTTTGCGGCAGGTCCGGGCAGGGTCGTTCTGGGACGAAGCGCAGCGTTCATCAGGCATTGTAAAATCGTTGGCTCCACGCCCCCCGCAGTACCTTCGAGAAGGCCCCGAATGAAGTCGCCCGTCGCTCTGATCCTGTCGGCCCTGGTGCCGTTGGCTGTCCTGGCCGGTGCCACCACGGCGCATGCCAGCGAAGCCGAAGCCGCTTTCAAGCCCGACATCGCCAAGGGGCAGCAGCTGGCCGCCTCCTGCGGTGCCTGCCATGTGCAGGACGGCAGCCGCGGCGTCCCCGCCTACCCGATCCTTCAGGGCCAGCTGCCCGAATACATTTACAAGCAACTGGCCGAGTTCAAGGCCGGCAAGCGCAAGAACGCCATCATGTCCGGCATGGCCGCCACGCTGTCCGACGAGGACATGAAGCACGTGGCCGCGTTCTATGGCTCGCTCAAGGCCAAGGACGGTTATGCCAAGAACAAGGACACCGTGGCACTGGGCGAGAAGATCTACCGCGGCGGCATTGCCAACAAGCAGGTTCCCGCCTGCGCAGGCTGCCACGGCCCGAACGGCGCGGGCATCCCGGCACAGTACCCCCGTATCGGCGGCCAGCACGGCGAGTACGCCGAGTCCCAGCTGCTGTCGTTCCGCTCGGGCGCCCGCGCCAACAGCGTGCAGATGATGGCGATCGCCGGCAAGCTGAATGACGCCGAGATCAAGGCCGTCGCCGATTACGTGACCGGCCTGCACTGAGGTCACCGCCCCGCACGGGACCGGTGGCGGGCGTGTAAGAAGCGGGCCACGGGCCCGACCACACGCTCATATCCACCGGAGCTTCCATGCATCTGCTCAAGGACCGTGGCTTTGTCCACCCGCTGTCGTCCGAGATCACCCCGAAGGCGACGTACCTCAACCGCCGGACGCTGATCCAGGGCCTGGCCGGCGCAGCGGCCACCGCCGCTTCGTCCGCCTGGCCCGCGCTGGCCCAGGGCGGCCGGCCCGGCAAGGGCGCCGCCCTGGCCGCCAACCGCAGCGAAGTCGCGGGAGCCACGGCCACCGACAAGCCCACGTCGTACGCCGACATCACCTCCTACAACAACTACTACGAGTTCGGCACCGACAAGTCCGACCCGGCGCGCACGGCCGGCACGTTGAAGCCCCGCCCCTGGACCGTGGTGGTCGAAGGCGAGGTCAAGAAGCCCGGCACCTTCGACCTGGACGCCTTGCTCAAGCTGAGCCCGCTGGAGGAACGCCTGTACCGCCTGCGCTGTGTCGAAGGGTGGTCGATGGTGATTCCCTGGATCGGCTATTCGCTGGCGGAACTCATCAAACGCGTGGAGCCCACGGGCAACGCCAAGTACGTGCAGTTCGTGTCGCTGGCCGACAAGGCGCAGATGCCCGGCCTGAGCGCCCCGGTGCTGGAATGGCCCTATGTGGAAGGGCTGCGCATGGACGAAGCGATGCACCCGCTCACCCTGCTGGCCTTCGGCCTTTACGGCGAGGTACTGCCCAACCAGAACGGCGCGCCGGTACGGGCGGTGGTCCCCTGGAAGTACGGCTTCAAGTCGGCCAAGTCGATCGTCAAGATCCGCTTCGTCGAAAAGCAGCCCAAGACCAGTTGGGAAACCGCCATCGCCAGCGAATACGGCTTCTATTCCAACGTGAACCCGAAGGTCGACCACCCGCGCTGGAGCCAGGCCACCGAACGGCGCATCGGCGAGGACGGGCTGTTCGCCAAGAAGCGCCCCACGCTGATGTTCAACGGCTACGAGCCACAGGTGGGCCAGCTGTACGCCGGCATGGACCTGAAGAAGTACTACTAGGCGCGCAGCCATGACGCTGACCGCCTCCCGGACCATGCCCGTGCCCAAGCCCGCCCCGGCTGCCCGCAAGGGCGCGAAGGTCAACGCCTGGCTGCTCAGGCCGGTTGCCAAGCCGCTGTTGTTCGTGGCGGCCCTGCTGCCCTTTGCGTGGCTCTTCTACGGTGCCTTCGCCAACACGCTGGGCGCCAACCCGGCCGAGGCGCTGATCCGCTCGACCGGCGACTGGACCCTGCGCTTCCTGTGCCTGACCTTGGCCGTCACGCCGCTGCGCAACCTCACCGGCTGGCACGCACTGGCCCGCCTGCGGCGCATGCTGGGGCTGTTCACCTTCTTCTACGGCGTGCTGCACTTCCTGGGCTTTGCCTGGCTGGACATGGGCTTCGATCTTGCGGCCATCGTCAAGGACATCGGCAAGCGGCCCTTCATCCTGGTGGGCACGGCCGCCCTGCTGCTGATGGCACCGCTGGCCGCCACGTCCTTCAACCGTGCCATCAAGGCCCTGGGTGCGCCGCGCTGGCAGATGCTGCACCGGCTGGTGTATGGCACCGCGCTGCTGGGCCTGCTGCACTTCTTCTGGATGCGGGCGGCCAAGCACAACTTCGCCGAGTGGTCGGTGTATGCCGCCGTGATGGCGCTGCTGCTGGGCTGGCGCCTGTGGCGCGCCCTCAAGCCGAAATTCTCGTCCGCGGCTACTTCATGAAGCCCGGCAGCCACAGTGCCAGCTGAGGAAACAGCAGCACCAGCAACAGCCCGATCGCCAGCGGCACGCAGAACAGGGCCGAGCCGAGGAAGATCGGGCCCATGCCCACCTCGGGCAGCAGGGCGTTCATCACGAACATGTTCATGCCCACGGGCGGCGAGATCAGGCCGACCTGAACGACCAGCACGATCAGCACGCCGAACCACACCGGGTCGAAGCCCAGCGCCGTGACCACCGGGAAGAACACCGGCAGCGTCAACAGCACCATCGTCAGCTCTTCCATGATGGTGCCCAGCACCACGTACACCACCATCATCGCGCCGATCAGCGCCAGCGGCGGGAGGCCCAGGTGGGTGATGCCGTCCTTCAGGTCGCCCGGCATGCTGGTGAAGTTGACGAAGTTGGAAAACATCGTCGCGGCGATCAGGATGGTGAACAGCATGGCCGTGGTGCGCGCGCTTTCCACCAGCACGTCCAGCAAGAGGCGGGGCGTGAGCGTGCGGCGGGCCAGCGCGAAGCCGAAGGCCCCCAGCGCGCCGATGCCCGCGCCCTCGGTGGCGGTGAACACGCCGCCGTAGATGCCGCCCAGCACCACGGCCACCAGCAGCAGCACGCCCCAGATGTCGCGCAGCGCGCGGCGGCGCTCGGGCCAGGTGCTCGGGGTGGAGGCCGGGCCGGCGGCGGGGTCGCGGTGGATGATCCAGGCCACGCCCAGCATCAGCAGCGCCGCGCACATCAGCCCCGGCACCACGCCCGCGGCAAACAGCTTGCCGATGTTCGTCTCGGTGACGATGCCGTAGATGACCATGATGGTCGACGGCGGAATCATGATGCCCAAGGTGCCGCCCGCGGCGATCACGCCGGTGCTGAGGTAGTCGGCATAACCCAGTTGTTTCATGGGTGGATAGGCCACCTTGCTCATGGTGGCGGCCGTGGCGATGGAACTGCCGCAGATCGCCCCGAAGCCGGCACAGGCCATCACGGTGGCATGGGCCAGCCCGCCCTTGCGATGCCCGACGCAGACCGTGGCCGCGCGGAAGAGTTCGTGCGCCAGCCCCGCCCGAGCCACGAAGTTGCCCATCAGGATGAAGAGCGGCACCACGCTCAAGGTGTAGGCGAAGCCGGTGTCGTAGACCACCTGGGCCGCGCTGGCGAAGGTGGGGGGCCAGCCGCGCAGCAGGCCCAGGCCCACCAGGCCCACCAGGCCCATGGCGAAAGCCAGCGGCACCCGCAACAGGGCCAGCACGAAAACCGCGGCAAAGCCGATCAGGGCGTCGGTCATGCCGGTTTGCGCTGCGGTCGCAGCACCCGCACGGCATGCACCGCCGCCGTGAGCGCGCACAGCACGCCCATGGCCTTGACGAAGGGATGCAGGGGCAGTTTCAGCTGCGCGGTGATGTCGCCGTAGGAGGCCAGTTGGACGCCCTTGGACCACATCAGCCAGGCCAGGCCGGCCAAGGAGGCCGCGCACAGTCCGTCCACCACGATCTGCTGGACCCTTCTAACGCCCGGCGACAGGCGCCCGTCCAGCGAATCGAAGACCACGTGCTCGGCATGCAACGACACCAGCGGCAGGGCCGCGAAGATCACCACGACCATCAACAGTTCGGTCAGCTCCAGGGCGCCGGGCAGCGACGCGTCGAAGAACTTGCGCCCCACGACGTCGACACCGGTCAGCAGCATGATCGCCAGCAGCGCCGTGCCGGCCAGCACACCGCACGCGGCCGACAAGGTGCGCGTCATGGCCGGGCGCCCACCGGCGGCCGGGCGTTCATTGAAGCCTGGCGATCTCGGTGCGGAAGCCGGCCAGCGCCTTCTTGGGGTCGGCCATGCCCTTGGCCTCGGCGGCCTTGGCCCAGGTGTCGATGAGCGGGGCGGTCTTCTCGCCCACCGTCTTCACGAAAGCGGCATCAGCCCGGCTCATCTGTACCCCGCTGGCCTGCATGAAGGCCAGGCCACGGCGATCGGCCTTGTCCCAGGCCTGGCCGAAGGCGCGGGCGGCAGGCTCGCCCGAGATCTCGTCCACCACCTTCTTCACGGCGGGCGGCAGGCTGTCGTACTTGGCCTGGTTCATCATGAACACGAAGCTGGTGTTGTACAGCCCGCCCGGCACGGTGGTGCCGTAGCGCACCACCTTGTCGATCTTGAAGGCCTCCACCGATTCCGCCGGAAACAGGGTGCCGTCCATCACGCCGGAGGACAGCAGTTCGTAGCTCTCGGTGGAAGGCTTGAGCGTGACGTTCATGCCCAGCGCCTTGCTGATGTCGTTGACCACGCCGCCCCCCACGCGCCACTTCAGGCCGGCCAGGTCGTCGACCTTCGCGATGGGCCGCTTGGTGTTGAACACGCTGCCCGGGCCGTGGGTGAACACCGCCAGCACTTTCACGCCCTTGTGCTCGTCCTGCATGGCGGGTGTGCGTGCGAACAGGCGCTGGAATGCCACCGACACCGGCTCGGCGTGGTCGCCCAGGAAGGGGAATTCGGCGATCTGCGTGGTGACGAAGCGCCCGGGTGTGTAGCCGTGCACCGTGAACGAGACATCGGCCAGGCCGTTGCGCACGGCGTCGAAGGTGGCCGGCGGCGCGGCCACGCCGCGCGGCAGGATGTTGCACCTGGCCTGGCCGGCGGTCTTGGCTTCGAGCTGCGCGCACCAGGCCTTCTGGGTTTCCGACAGCAGGTGGCTGGGCGGCACCCAGGACGAGGCAGTCAGCACCACTTGGGCGTGCGCCGTGCACGCCAGGGTGCCGAGGAAGGCCATGAGGGGACGGCGAATGATGCGCATGAAAGGGGCTCCGGGTGGACGCTGACGGCCTTGCATTTTGCATGCGCGCTCCCGGGCCGGATCGGCCATCGGGGACGGGGCTCGCCCCTCACCCCTGTCCGCCACCCCGCGCCAGCACCGGCGCCAGCGCCACGCCGGTGTGCGAGCCCGACGCGACCACCGCCTCGGGTGGCCCGGCCACCACCACGCGGCCGCCTGCCGCTCCTCCCTCGGGCCCCAGGTCCACGACCCAGTCGGCCTCGGCAATCACGTCCAGGTCGTGCTCGATCACGACCACGCTGTGGCCGCCTTCCACCAGGCGGTGCAGCACGCGGATGAGCTTCTCCACGTCGGCCATGTGCAGGCCCACCGTGGGCTCGTCCAGCACGTACAAGGTCTTCGGCGGCCGCTGGCCGCGGCGCGTGACGTCGTCGCGCACCTTGCTGAGCTCGGTCACGAGCTTGATGCGTTGGGCCTCACCGCCCGACAGGGTGGGGCTGGGCTGCCCCAGGGTGAGATAGCCCAGACCCACATCGGCCAGCAGCTGCAGCGGGTGGCTGATGGCCGGCATGCTGGCGAAGAAGCCGACCGCCTCGTCCACTTCCATGCGCAACACATCCCCGATGCTCTTGCCGCGCCAGCTGACGGCCAGCGTCTCGGGGTTGAAGCGCGCGCCGTGGCAGGTGTCGCAGGGCACCTTCACGTCGGGCAGGAAGCTCATCTCGATGGTGCGCAGGCCCTGCCCTTCGCAGGACGGGCAGCGCCCCTCGCCGGTGTTGAACGAGAAGCGGTTGGCGCCATAACCGCGGGCGCGGGCTTCCAGCGTTTCGGCGAACAGCTTGCGGATCTGGTCCCAGAAACCGATGTAGGTCACCGGGCAGGAGCGCGGGGTCTTGCCGATGGGGGTCTGGTCGACCTCGAGCACGCGGTCGATGTGCTGCCAGCCTTCCAGGCTCTGGCAGCCGCTCCAGGCCTTGATGCCATGCTTGTTGGCCGCCAGGGCCGACTGCACGTTGGCCAGCAGTACGTCGCGCGCCAGCGTGCTCTTGCCCGAGCCGCTCACGCCCGTCACGGCCACCAGGCGGCCCAGCGGCACCCGCAGGTCGACGTCCTGAAGGTTGTGCAGGTTGGCGCCCCGCAGCAGCAGCGCCGGCGCCTTCCAGTCGATGCTTCGCCGCGCTTGCAGCGGGTGTTGCAGCGGGTGGGCCAGCAGCCGGCCCGTGACCGAATCGGGCTGCGCCGACAGCTCGGCCACCGTGCCCTGGGCCACCAGCCGCCCGCCACGTTGGCCGGCCCCGGGGCCGATGTCAATGAGGTGGTCGGCGCGCCGGATGGTGTCCTCGTCGTGCTCGACCACCACCAGCGTGTTGCCGGCCGCACCCAGCCGCGCGAGGGCATCGAGCAGCACGCCGTTGTCGCGCGGGTGCAGGCCGATGGTCGGCTCGTCCAGCACGTAGCACACGCCCTGCAGGTTGCTGCCCAGCTGCGCCGCCAGCCGGATGCGCTGGGCCTCGCCGCCGCTCAGCGTGGGGGCCGCGCGGTCGAGCGTGAGGTAGCCCAGACCCACGTCTTCCAGGAACTGCAGGCGGCTGGCGATCTCGGCCACCACGTCGCGGCCGATGCCCGCCTCCCGCCCGTGCAGCGCCAGCGCTTCGACCCAGCCTCGGCTCTCGTGCACCGACATGCGGGCGATCTCGCTGATCGCCCGGCCGGCAAAGGTCACCCCGCGGGCCGAGGCATTCAGGCGCGCGCCGCCGCACTCGGCGCAAGGCGTGTCGGCCAGGCCCTCGACCTCGGCTTCCTCGGCCGGGAAGCTCTGTTCGCGGCCCTTGTTGTCGTCGTCGCGCACCGAGTCGTCGTAGGCCTTGCGCTGTTCACGGGTCAGCGTCAGTCCCGTGCCCACGCAGCTCGTGCACCAGCCGTGCTTGCTGTTGTAGCTGAACATCCGCGGGTCGAGCTCGGCGTAGCTCGTGCCGCACACCGGGCAGGCACGCTTGGTGGAGAAGACCTTGACTTCCCCGATGCCCAGCCCGGCACGCAGGGCGCCGCCCGGGGCCGCCATCGCGGCCCGGAGCCCATCCAGCGGATGCAGCAGGTGCAACACACCCTTGCCCAGGTCCAGGGCCTTGCTCAGCAGCGTGCGCAGCTCGGCTTCGTGGGCGGGCGAGACGACCAGGTCGCCGACCGGCAGCTCCAGCGTGTGTTCCTTGAAGCGGTCCAGCCGCGGATACGGGTCCAGCGCGATGAACTCGCCGTCCACCCGCAGGTGCGTGTGGCCACGGGCCTTGGCCCACTTGGCCAGGTCGGTGTACACGCCCTTGCGGTTGACCACCAGCGGCGCCAGCAGCCCCACGTGCTGGCCGCGGTGGCCGCCTTCGCTGACCGGCCGCAGCAGCTGTGCGGCGATGCTTTCAGCGCTTTGCGCCTTCACCGGCGCGCCGTCGTGGATGCAGTGCTGCAGGCCCAGCTTGACCCACAGCAGGCGCAGGAAGTGCCAGACCTCGGTGGTGGTGGCCACCGTGCTCTTGCGCCCGCCGCGGCTCAGGCGCTGTTCGATGGCCACCGTGGGCGGGATGCCGTAGACCGCATCCACCTCGGGCCGCCCGGCCGGCTGCACGATGCTGCGGGCGTAGGCATTCAGGCTTTCCAGGTAGCGGCGCTGCCCCTCGTTGAAGAGGATGTCGAAGGCCAGCGTGCTCTTGCCCGAGCCACTCACGCCCGTGACGACGTTGAAGCGACCGCGAGGGATGTCCACGCTCAGGCTCTTCAGGTTGTGCTCGCGGGCGTTGACGATCTGGATGCTGTGGTCCTTGGCCTGCCTTGCGGCGCGCTGGGCGCGCAGCACGCTCTGAAGGGCGCGGCCCTCCTCGGCCTTGGGCGTGGCAAAGCCCAGTGCCGCGTCGTAGTCGCGCAGTGCCGCACCGGTGTACGAGGTGGGATGCGCACGCACATCGTCGGGCGTGCCGGCGCACACCAGTTCACCGCCGCCTTCGCCGCCCTCGGGGCCCAGGTCGACGATCCAGTCGGCTGCGCGGATGACGTCCAGGTTGTGCTCGATGACCAGCAGCGAATGGCCCGCGTCCAGCAGCTTGCGAAGCGCCCGCATCAGCTTGGCGATGTCGTCGAAGTGCAGACCGGTGGTGGGCTCGTCGAACAGGAACAGCGTGCCGTGGCGGGCCACGCGCGGCGCCGTGAAGTTGCGCGTGGTGGCCGCCGCCTCGGCCAGGAAGCCGGCCAGCTTCAGGCGCTGCGCCTCGCCGCCGCTCAGCGTGGGCACGGGTTGGCCCAGGCGGACGTAGTCCAGGCCCACGTCGACGATGGGCTGCAGGCGCGCCACCACCTCGCGGTCGTTCTGGAACCAGTGCGCGGCCTCGGCCACGGTCAGGTCGAGCACGTCGGCGATGGACAGCTGCATCGGGCCGCGCACGATCTTCACGTCCAGGATCTCGGCGCGGTAGCGGCGGCCGTCGCAATCGGGGCAACGCAGGTACACGTCGCTCAGGAACTGCATCTCGACGTGCTCGAAGCCCGAGCCGCCACAGGTCGGGCAGCGCCCGTCGCCGGCATTGAAGCTGAAGGTGCCGGCGGTGTAGCTGCGCTCGCGGGCCAAGGGCAGGTCGGCGAAGAGCTTGCGCAACTCGTCGAAGGCGCCGACGTAGCTGGCCGGGTTGCTGCGTGCGGTCTTGCCGATGGGCGACTGGTCGACGAAGACGGCATCGGCCAGCAGGTCGGCGCCCAGCAGGCGCTCGTGGACTCCGGGCGCTTCGGTGGCCTTGCCGAAGTGGCGGGCCAGCGCCGGGTACAGCACGTCCTGGATCAACGTGCTCTTGCCCGAGCCGCTGACCCCCGTCACCACCACCAGGCGCTGCAGCGGCAGGCTGACGCTGATGTTGCGCAGGTTGTGCTCGCGCACGCCTTCCAGCAGCAGCTTGGGCGTGGATTCGGCCACCAGGCGGCGAAAGCCCGAACCCACCTGCTTGCGGCCGCCCAGGTAGGCGCCGGTGAGGGTGTCGGCGTCGCGCGCCGCCTCGGGCGTGCCATCGAAGACGATCTGCCCGCCGCGTTCGCCTGGGCCCGGGCCCATGTCGATCAGGCGGTCGGCGGCCAGCATCACCGCGGGGTCGTGCTCCACCACCACCAGCGTGTTGCCGGCATCGCGCAGGCGCTGCATGGCCACCACGATGCGGTTCATGTCGCGCGGGTGCAAGCCGATGCTGGGCTCGTCCAGCACGAACAAGGTGTTGACCAGCGAGGTGCCGAGTGCGGTCGTCAGGTTGATGCGCTGCACCTCGCCGCCCGAAAGCGTGCGGCTCTGGCGGTCCAGGCTGAGGTAGGCCAGGCCCACGTCGCACAGGTACTTCAGCCGCATGCGCACTTCGTCCAGCAGCAGCTCCAGCGCGTCGTCGAGCAGGCTGCTGGGCAGGGTCAGCTCGTCGAAGAAGCGGCGCAGCCGCTCGATGGACAGCTGCATCAGGTCGTGCAGGCTCAGGCCCGGCAGCGCTTCGAGCTGCGCGCGCGACCAACCCACGCCCACCGGCAGGTGCCGCAGCGCGGGCGGCAGCACGGCGTCGGCGCCTGCCTTCTCGCCCATGCGCCACAGCAGGGCCTCGAGCTTCAGCCGGGCGCCGCCGCAGGCCGGGCATGGCGTGTAGCTGCGGTACTTGGACAAGAGCACCCGGATGTGCATCTTGTAGGCCTTGCTCTCGAGGTACTCGAAGAAGCGGCGCACTCCGTACCACTGCTTGTTCCACTGGCCCGTCCAGTTGGGCGAGCCGTCGATCACCCAGGCGCGCTGCGCGGACGTCAGCTGCGCCCAGGGCGTGTCGCGGGGGATGCCGGCTTCACCGGCGTACTTGACGAGGTCGTCCTGGCTGTCGTGCCAGGCGGGCGTCTGGATCGGCTTGATGGCGCCGTTGCGCAGGGTCTTGCGCTCGTCGGGAATCACCAGGCCCAGGTCGACGCCGATCACCCGCCCGAAGCCGCGACAGGTGTCGCAGGCGCCGTAGGCCGAGTTGAAGCTGAACATCGAAGGCTGCGGATCGGCGTAGCGCAGGTCGCTCTCGGGGCAGTGCAGGCCGGTGCTGTAGCGCCAGGGCGCGTTGTCTTCGCCGGCATAGACCGTCAGGCGCCCGCTGCCGCGCTTGAGCGCCAACTCGATGGCTTCCATCACACGGACACGTTCGGCGGTGCCCAGGCGCAGGCGGTCGGCCACCACTTCCAGCACCTTGCGGTTGCCGCTCACGGACTCGGCATGCACGCGCGTGAAGCCGCTGGCGGCCAGCCACTGCTCCTGCTGCTCGGGTGTGGTGTCGGCGGGCAATTCGACCGGGAAGGTGAAGACCAGCCGCGGGTCGCCGGCCGCCTGGGCGCGGGCCTGCAGGTCGGCGTGGATGGTCTCGGGCGTGTCGTGCCGCACGGGCAGAGCGGTCTGCCGGTCATACAGGCGTGCGGCGCGGGCGAACAGCAGCTTGAGATGGTCGTTGAGCTCCGTCATCGTGCCGACCGTCGAGCGCGAGGTGCGCACCGGGTTTGTCTGGTCGATGGCGATGGCCGGCGGCACGCCGTCCACGCGGTCCACGGCCGGGCGGTCCATGCGGTCGAGGAACTGACGCGCATAGGCCGAGAAGGTCTCGACGTAGCGGCGCTGGCCTTCGGCGAACAGCGTGTCGAAGACCAGGCTGGACTTGCCCGAGCCGCTGGGGCCCGTCACCACCGTCAGCTCGCCGGTGCGGATGTCCAGGTCGAGGTTCTTGAGGTTGTGCTGGCGGGCACCGCGGATGCGGATCAGGCCGGCGCCCGGGGCTTCGCCCTCGGGCTTTTCGTCACCGGGCCGGTCTTCGCTGGGATAGGGGTCTCGGGACGGCATGCGCGGCACAGGAGTTGGGTCTGCCCCGAAGGACAAACGACCATTCTAGGAGCCGCCGCCCACCCGCACCGATGGCGGGCCTTCGGCCTTCAGCCTGCGGGCGGGCGGCCCGGCAGCGGCGCGCGCAGCCGCCCCACGATGCCCGAGGGCAGGTGGTAGACCGAGAGCACGAAGAGCACGCCCAGCCACAGCAGCCAGCGGTCGGGCGAGACCAGCGCGCCCAGCACCGGCACGCCGTCCAGCGCACCGGCGCCGAGCTTGAGCACGTCCTGGAGGTAGTTCTGGGCCAGCACGAAGATCACCGAGCCCAGCACGGCGCCGTACATCGTGCCCATGCCGCCGATCACCACGATCAGCAGGATGTCCAGCATGATCTCGAAGCTCAGGGTGGTGTCGGGCCCGGTGTAGCGCAGCCACAGCGCCAGCAGCGCGCCCGCCAGGGTGGCGAACAGCGCCGCGATCACGTTGGACAGCGTGCGGTAGACCACCGTGCGCAGGCCCAGCGCCTCGGCGCGGAAGTCGTTTTCGCGGATGGCCTGCAGCACCCGGCCGAAGGGCGAGTTGACGATGCGCAGCAACAGCAGGAACAGCGCCACCGCCGCGCCGAACAGCAGGTAGTAGCACAGCAGCTTGCCATCCACCGTGCGGCCCAGGATGGGGCCCAACCAACCCGCCAGCGGCTCGAAGGAGGGCCCCAGGGCTTCGGGCGTCTTGAAGCTCAGGCCGTCCTCGCCGCCGGTCAGGTCCGAGAGCTGCGAGGCCAGCGTCTGGAAGGCCGTGGCCACGGCCAGGGTGATCATGGCGTAGAAGATGGCCTTCACGCGCAGGCTGAACAGGCCGATGAGCAACGACAAGGCCAACGACACGCCCAGCGCCCCCAGCAGGCCCACCGCCACCGCCGGCCAGCCAGCGCCCAGTCGCGTGCTGGCAATGGCCACGCCGTAGGCACCGATGCCGAAGAACATGGTGTGCGCGAAGCTCACGATGCCGGTGTAGCCCAGCAGCAGGTCGTAGCTGGCCACCAGCACGATGAACACCAGCATCTTGGCTGCCGCGCCCAGGGCCTTGCTGCCGGGAAAGAGGAAAGGCGCCAGCGCCAGGCCCAGCACCACCAGCACCAGCGCAACCGCCAGCCAGCGGCTGCGCGGCAGGTCGTGGGAGAGCAGGCGGCTCATCGATTGGTGACGGGGTAAAGGCCCCGGGGCCGCCACAGCAGGATCGCCACCATCAAACCGATGTTGGAGAACAGCGCCACCTTGGGCGCCAGGAAGCCCGTGTAGTTGGCCAGCAGGCCCACCAGCAGCGCCCCGACGAAGCAGCCCAGCGTGCTGCCCAGCCCGCCGATGATGATGACGATGAAGATCAGCACGTTGACCTGCGATCCGATCTGCGGCGTGACGATCTGCTGGTACAGGCCCCACATCACGCCGCCCAGGCCCGCCAGCGCCGAGCCGGCCACGAAGACGCCCACGAAGAGCCGGTCGATGCGGTAGCCCAGGCTCTCGACCATCTCGCGGTCCTGCACGCCCGCGCGGATCAGCAGGCCGAGCTTGGTCCGGTTGAGCACCCAGGCCAGCAGCGCGAACACCGCCAGGCCGATGGCCACCGCCAGGACGCGGTACTTCTCGACCGCCACGTCGCCGAACACAAAGGCGCCGCGCAGCGCCTCGGGCAGCGGCAGGGGCTGCTGCTGCGGGCCCCACAACACCTTGATCAGCTCTTCGCCGACGATGGTGCCGCCCATGGTGATGAGGATCTGCTTGAGGTGCTGGCCGTACACCGGGCGCACGATCACGCGCTCGAAGGCCAGGCCCAGGGCCCCGGCAGCGGCCATGGCCGCCAGCATCGCCACGCCGATGGCGCCGAGGTTCAGCGCAAGGTGCGCCGAGGTGGTCCAGGCGGGCATCTGCCCCAGCACGCTCACCGCCACGAAGGCCCCGGCGGCGATGAACACGCCATGGCCGAAATTCAGCACGTCCATCAGGCCGAAGACCAGGGTCAGGCCCGAGGCGATGATGAAGACGATCAGGCCCATGGCCAGGCCCGCCAGACTCAACGTTACCCAGGTGGAGACCGATCCCACCAGTGGCAGGCCCACCAGGGCCAGCGCAACCAGCAGGGCCAGCGGTCGCAGGTCGAAAGCCGCGCGGGGCACGGCCGCGGTGGCGGCGGGGTTGGAGGCGACAGCAGCAGGGGCGCTCACGCGTGCGCCCCCAGCGACAGCCCCAGCAAGCGCTGCTGCAGCGCCTCGTCATCGGCCAGCTCGGCCATCGGGCCGGCGTGCACCACGCGGCCATCGTCCATCACCGCGGCGGTGTCGCCCACCGCCTTGGCCACCGCCACGTTCTGCTCCACCAGCAAGATGGTGGTGCGCTGGGCCTTGAGCTCGCGCAGCACCTGCACCAGGTTCTGCACGATGGCCGGCGCCAGGCCCTTGCTGGGCTCGTCGATCAGCAGCAGTTCGCGCGGCTCGATGATGGCGCGGGCAATGGCCAGCATCTGCTTCTGGCCGCCGCTGAGCTTGCCGGCCGGGTACAGCCAGAACTTCTTCAGCGCCGGGAAGAATCCGAAGATCCAGTCCAGGCGCCCCGTGTCGAGTTCGGCTGCGCGGGCCGCGCCGCGGGCGGCCAGCACGAGGTTGTCCTGCACCGTCAGGTCGCCGAAGATGCCCATGGTCTCGGGCACGTAGGCGATACCCAGCCGGGCGATGCCGGGCGTGTGCAGGCCGCGCAAGGACCGGTCCTTCCAGCGCACCTCGCCCTCGGTGGGCGCCCACAGGCCCATGATCGTGCGCAGGGTGGTGGTCTTGCCGGCGCCGTTGCGGCCCATCAGCATGGTGACTTCTCCGGCGCGCACCGAGAGATCGACGCCATGCAGGATGTGATACGCCCCGATGTGGGTGTGCACGCCTTGCAGGGCCAGCAGCGTCTCAGGCATGCGCGGCCTCCTCGGCCGGTGTCTCGAAGACGCCCAGGTAGGCCTGCTGCACCACCGCCGAGGCGATCACCGCCGCGGGTTCGCCGTCGGCCACCTTCGCACCATGGTGCAGCACCACGATGCGGTCGGCCAGCTCGCGCACCACGTCCATCTTGTGCTCCACCAGCAGCACGCAGCAATCGCTGCGGGTCTTCAGGGCGCGGATCAGGTCCAGCACCACCGGGGCATCGTCCAGGCTCATGCCGGCCGTGGGTTCATCGAACATGTACACGCGCGGCTGCAAAGCCATGAGCAGCGCGACCTCGAGCTTGCGCTGGTCACCATGCGGCAGGCTGGCGGCGATGGCATCGGCCTTGCCCCCGAGCTGCACCTGCTCCAAGAGCTGCCGAGCCTCGTCGATCCACTCGCGCCAGTCGCTCCACACGCCGAACAGGCCCAGGCCCGCGCGGCCCCGTCCCTGCTCGCGCGACTGCACGGCCAGTCGCACGTTCTCCTGCACGCTGAGCTGCGGGAACAGCTGAGTGAGCTGGAAAGCCCTCCCCAGGCCGCGCCGGGTGCGCAGCGGGGCGCTGAGCGCCGTGATGTCTTCGCCTTGAAGGAGCACCGAGCCCGCGGTGGCCGGCAGCTGGCCCGAGACGAGGTTGAAGAAGGTGGTCTTGCCCGCGCCATTGGGCCCGACGATGGCCGTCAACGTGCCGGCCTCGAAGCGGCACGACACGCCATCGACCGCCACGTGCCCGCCGAAGCGGACCGTGAGCCCCCGGGTTTCCAGCACGCGGGTTCAGCGCTTGTTGCGGATGGGGACGTTCATCTCCTCAGGCTTGATCTCGCGGATCAGCTCGGGCACGCCCCACGCGAAGGCCGGGTCGACCTTGACCTTGAAGTGGTACATCGACTGCATGGCCTGGTGGTCTTCCTTGCGGAAGGTCATGCGGCCCTTGGGCGTGTCGAAGCCCATGCCTTCCATCGCCGCGATGAGCTTCTCGGTGCCCGTGTCGCCCTTGGTCTTCTTCAGCGCCTCGACCACGGCGATGGCCGCACTCATGCCGCCGGCGGTGAAGAAGTCGGGCGGCGTCTTGAACTTCGTGTAGTGGTTGGCCACCAGCCATTCGTTCACCGGGTTCTTGGGGATGCCGAAGTAGTAGTAGGTGGCCCCTTCCATGCCCGGGAAGTTCTTGTAGGCCGCCATGGCCGGCAGGATGTTGCCGCCGGTGGCGATCTCGATGCCGTAGCGCTTGAGGTCCAGGTCGGCGATCTTGAAGGGGTTGCCGGCGCCGGCCCAGATGATGAAGATGACCTTGCGGCCCGGGGCGTCCTTGAGCTTGTCGATCAGGCGCTGGGCACCCGCCGTGAAGTCGGTGGTGGCCGTGGGCAGGTACTCTTCGTGGACGATCTTCGCGTGCTTGAGCGCGTCCTTGAAGGCCTTCACGCCATCACGCCCGAAGGCATAGTCCTGCGCCAGCGTGGCGATGCTCACGCCGGGCTTGTCCAGCGCCACGGCGTTGCTGATGGCGTCCTGGCTGGAATTGCGCCCGGTGCGGAAGATGTAGCGGTTCCACTTCTCGCCGGTGATGCTGTCGGCCACGGCGGGCTCCACCAGCAGCACCTTCTTGTACTCTTCGGCCACGGGCAGCAGGGCCAGGGCCACGCCGCTGCTGGTGGGGCCGACCGCAATGTCGGCCTTGTCATCGCCATAGGCTGCAGCCAGCAGGCCCTTGCCCACGTCGGGCTTGCCCTGGTCGTCCTTCTCGATCAGCACCAGCTTGCGGCCGGCCACGGTCATGGTGCCGCCGGTGGCGTAGTCCAGCCCCATGCGGAAGCCTGTGGCCGTCTGCTTGCCATAGGCTTCCAGCGGGCCGGTCTGGCTGTAGATGTGGGCAATGCGGATCTCGCCCGTGCCCTGGGCGGCGGCCCAGGTGGTGCTGATGGCCAACAGCGCAGCCAGGGAAAATTTCATGAAAGGGCTCCGTCGGGGCGGCCCCGCTCAGGGCTAACCCTTAATTCATCGATGGGGCGAGAACGGCACACACCCCGCTTTGCACCGCACATAGTCGTCAGGCTTGGGGTTCGCACTGCCCGTGCATCTCGGGCGACCTCGCTACGATGCCTGTCTGACGCACTGCAGCATCAACGCTGCGCCCGGGCATTGTCACTCATTCATGACGAATCAAAACCTTTACACCGCGCTGCGAGCCGCCTTCCCGGCGGACCTCGACTCCACGGCGATCGAGACCGGCGACAGCCCGGTGGCCCTGCACTACACCTGGCGCGACCTGGAGCGCGGCGCGGCCATGCTGGCCAACCTGCTGGGCAGTCTGGCGCTGCCGCCGGCATCGCGCATTGCCGTGCACGTGGACAAGAGCGTCGAAGGGCTCATGCTCTACCTGGCGGTGCTGCGCGCCGGGCATGTGTTCCTGCCGCTGAACGTGGCCTACCAGCACAGCGAGATGGCCTACTTCATCGGCAACGCCGAGCCGGCGGTGGTGGTGTGCGGCAGCCGCAACTTCGGGTGGATCAGCAAGCTGGCCTTCACCTCGGGCACCCAGCATGTGTACACGCTGGACGACGACCGCAGCGGCACCCTGCTGGCGCGAGCTGCGCACCACAGCGACGAGCACACGCCCGCGCACCGCGAGGCCGACGACCTGGCCGCCATCGTCTACACCAGCGGCACCACCGGGCGCAGCAAGGGCGCGATGCTCACGCACGGCAACCTGTCGTCCAACGCCCGCGTGCTCAAGACCTACTGGGGCTGGCGCAGCCCGGGCACCGGCAAGGCTGCCGAGCGCGCCGGGGGCGGCGACGTGCTCATCCACGCCTTGCCCACCTTCCACGTGCACGGCCTGTTCGTGGCCTCGCACGCGGCGTTGCTGGGCGGCAGCCGCACCCTGTGGTTCAACCGCTTCGATCCGCGGGCCATCGTGGCCCGCCTGCCCGAAGCCACGGTGTTCATGGGCGTGCCCACGATGTACGTGCGGCTGCTGGCCGAAGCAGGCCTCAAGCGCCAGGCCTGCCAGGGGATGCGGCTGTTCATCAGCGGCTCCGCGCCCTTGCTGGCCGAGACCTTCAGGCAGTGGCAGGAGCGCACGGGCCACACCATCCTCGAGCGCTACGGCATGAGCGAAACGCTGATGCTCACGTCCAACCCCTACAGCCCCGAGAGCGCTCGGCGCGCGGGCACGGTGGGCCTGGCCCTGCCCGGCGTGGGCGTGCGCGTGCACGACCCCAAGGGCCGCCCCTTGCCGGCCGGCGAGATCGGCGGGGTGGAGGTCAAGGGCCCCAACGTGTTCAAGGGCTACTGGCGCATGCCCGAGAAGACCGCCGACGAATTCACCACCGACCTGTGGTTCAAGACCGGCGACCTCGGCACGCTCGACGATGACGGCTACCTGACCATCGTCGGGCGCAACAAGGACCTGATCATCAGCGGCGGCTACAACGTCTATCCGGCCGAAGTCGAGGGATACGTGAACGAGATGCCCGGCGTGGCCGAGTCGGCCGTGGTGGGAGTGCCGCACCCGGACTTCGGCGAAGCCGTCGTCGCGGTGGTGGTGCCCAAGGCCGGCGCCACCGTGGACGGCGCCACCATCGTGGCCAGCCTGAAGGCCAAGATCGCGCACTTCAAGGTGCCCAAGATCGTCTTCGTCGACAGCGACCTGCCGCGCAACGCCATGGGCAAGGTGCAGAAGGCGCGGCTGCGCGAGCTGCACAAGACGGTCTTCGTCGGCTGAGAGGATCCCAACCCGTGCGCTTGCTCATCATCGGGGGCACGCGCTTCCTGGGCCGCCACCTGGCGCAGCAAGCGATGGACCGGGGCCACGAGCTGACGCTGCTGCACCGCGGCCGCAGCAACCCGGGCTTGTACCCGCAGGCCGAGCACATCCTGGCCGACCGCGATGCCGACCTGTCCGCGCTGACCACGCCGGGCCGTCACTGGGATGCTGCCATCGACACCTGCGCCTACTTCCCGCGCCAGGTCCGCGCTCTGGGGGCGGCCCTGGCGGGCCGGGTGGGCCACTATCAGCTGGTGTCCACCATCAGCGTCTACGCCGAATTCACCCAGCCCGGCCAGGACGAAACGGCGCCGCTGGCCACGCTGGCCGAGCCCGAGGTGCAAGCGGTGACGGGCGAGACCTATGGCGGCCTGAAGGTGCTGTGCGAAGCCGCCGCGCGCGAGCACTTCGGCGACCGTTGCCTGGTGGCGCGCCCGGGTCTGCTGGTGGGCCCTCACGACCCGACGGACCGCTGCACGTGGTGGGTCCGGCGGATGCTCCGGGCGCAGGCCCAAGCTGCTGACAGCGAGGTGCTGGCGCCCGGCGATCCGGCTGCCCCGGTGCAATGCATCGACTGCCGGGACGCGGCGGCCTGGATGCTGCTGCAGGCCGAACGCGGCACCACGGGCACCATCAACCTCGACGGACCCGCAGACCCCACGACCATGGGCGCCTTCCTGGAGTCCGCACGCGCCGCGCTCGCCCCGCAAGCCCGGCTCAGCTGGGTGGGCGAAGCCTTCTTGCTGGCCCAGGGCGTGGCGCCCTGGAGTGACCTGCCCCTGTGGTTGCCCCAGGCCTCATCCGCCATGCACCAGGTGTCCATCGCCCGCGCGCTGGCCACCGGGCTGCAATGCCGGCCGATGGTTCAGACGCTGGCCGACACCGCGGCCTGGGACCTGAGCCGGCCGCCCCTGGCCGAAGGCGCCATGCGGCCCGCGGTGGGCCTTGCCCCCGAGCGCGAGCGGCAGTTGCTGGAGGCCTGGCGTGGGGCGGCCGAGGGGGGCCCTCGCGTTCGGTGAGGGACAGCAGCCGGCCAAAAGCGTCCGGTCGCCCCGGGCACCAAAGACCGGCAGCTTCGAGCCTCTGAACGACAGGTTCCCGGCGATGAACGGCCGGCCTGACCGGTAGGGGGCTACTTTCTTTGGGGTGTAGTGCATCACTTCGCGGCCGCAGATTGACTAGCTCGAATCGTGAGTGAGTGAGGGACTGGTCAGGCTCATTCGCATTTTTTTGGTCACAGTCGATGTCCGGTCTTCGAACCAGAATGCGTGTGCAATTTCAGTGGGTTCGCTGTCGTCTCGCGCGTGAAGAGAACGCGCGGTGGGCTACCGCTGGGCAGAATCGTTCGCGTGCCTCGGCAGCAACGATCTGAGGAAGCCCTTCGTGTCATTGACCTTGATCCCGGACGACAGTTGGCCGGCCATCTCACGGCTTTTCGACGAGGCGTTGGACCTGCCCGAACACCAACGGGAGGCCTGGCTGGCACGCCTAGCCACCGCGCAGCCCGCGCTGGCGCCGGCCGTGCAGGCCTTGCTGTGGGCACACGAAAGCCGGGAAACCGACGACTTCCTCGAACGGGGTCCGCAAATCGCTGCAGGTTTGCCCGATGAAAACGAGCCGGCCCTGCAGCCCGGTGACTCCATCGGCCCGTACCGACTGCTGCGCCCGCTGGGCCAAGGCGGCATGGCCGTGGTTTGGCTGGCCGAGCGCAGCGACGGCGCGCTGGCCCGCGAAGTGGCCCTGAAGCTGCCACAGCAGTTCACATGGCGCCCAGGCCTTGCCGAGCGGTTCCAGCGCGAGCGCGACATCCTGGCGCGGCTCGAGCACCCGCACATCGCACGCTTGTACGACGCCGGCCTGTCGGCGGCCGGTGGCCCTGGCGGCGGGCGCCCCTATCTGGCTTTGGAATATGTGCAAGGCAGCAGCCTGACCGCCTACTGCGACGAACACTGCCTGGGCGTCTCCGAGCGCGTGGCGCTGGCCGAGCAGGTGATGGCCGCGGTGCAGTACGCCCACACCCGGCTGGTCATCCACCGCGACCTGAAGCCAGCCAACATCCTGGTCACGCAGGATGGGCAGGTGCGGCTGCTCGACTTCGGCGTGGCCAAGCTGCTGCAGGCCGAGGACGGCACCGAACGCACCGAACTGACCCGACTCGCGGGCCGCGCCTTCACGCCCGACTACGCCAGCCCCGAGCAGGTGCGCGGTGAGACACTGAGCACCGCCAGCGACGTCTACTCGCTCGGCGTTGTGCTGTACGAATTGCTGTCCGGACAACGGCCCTACCAACTGCGCTACGACAGCGCCGTCCAGTTGGAGCAAGCCATCCTGGAGGCCGAGCCGGCGCCACCCAGCAGCCGGGTCGAGGCCGATGCCGCGCAGGCGCGCGGCACGAGCACTGACAAGCTACGGCGCGCGCTGCGCGGCGAGCTGGACACTATCGTGCTGAAGACCCTGAAGAAGCGGCCGGAGGTCCGCTACGCGACGGTGGCGGAACTGGCTGAAGACCTGCGGCGCTGGCGCAATGGTGAGCCAGTGATGGCACGGCCAGACACCTGGGGATATCGGGCCCGCAAGTACGTCATCCGGCACAAGCTCATCGTCGGCAGTGGACTGGCCGTGGCGCTGGCCCTGGGCAATGGCCTGGGAGTGGCGGCCTGGCAATACCAGCAAGCCTTAGAGCAGGCACGAGCCGCGCGCGAAGAGGCCAGCACGTCGGCCGCCGTACAAGGGTTCATGGAAGGTATCTTCCGAGCCAATTCGACCGACAACCCCGACCCCGAAAAGGCCCGACGAACGACCGCACAGGAATTGCTCAATCTAGCCCTCAACAGGCTCGACGGAGCGATGCCCGCAGCCCCCGTCGCGCGGGTCCGGATGTTGATTCTGCTCAGCGAGATTTATGTGGAGCTTGGCCTTTTCGATGTCGCCATCGACCTCGGGCAGCGCGCGGTCACTGCCGCTTCAGAGCCGGGGCTGCCGCGCAGGGCGCTGTTTGACAGCCTCGGGAACTACGCGATCGCCCTGTCCTTTGGCTTGAAGCTCGATGAGCAGGAGAAGGCCCTGCAGCAGCAGGCCGCACTTGCCAAGGAACTGCGCATCGAAGATCCCAGAGCGCTGGCTCAAATCGAGGTCGGCTATAGCGGCCTGTTGCTCCTGCGGTCGCCAACCCAAGCGCTCCCGCACATCGACAAGGCGATTGGGATGCTGCGGCGCTCGCCCTCAGACCGCTTGCTGGTCGAGGCCCTGTTCTACAAGGCCAACGCAGCCAATCTGCTGCGCCAACCTGAAGTCGCACGCGCGAGCGCGCTCGAGGCTCAGCAGATCGTGTCTCGCGACAAGGGCACCGAGGAAGGACGCGGCATGCGGCCGCGCGAGGCCAGCCTGTACAAGGAACTCTCGCGATCCGCCACGCTGATGGACGATTTTGCGGCAGCCATCGACTATGCACGACTGGCCGTCGACTCGGCGCTGGCCCTCCATGAACGCGGCGATCATTTTGCCCGGCGGCAGAGCGCCGCGTTGGTTGATGCCCTGATGGGCGCCGCGCGCCCAGGCGAGGCGATTGACTTCGTGAACCGCACCTGGCACTTACCGGACAGCAGCCCGGACGCGCAGTCCTACGAACAACTGTTGCTGCTCGGCGCCTTTGCCCAGGCGCAAACCGAGTTCGGTCATGAGGAAGAAGCCCTGGCTACCCTCCAACTGACAACAAAGCTGCTCGAGCACACGCGTACCCAGCCGACTACCCGCAGTCGCCTGGAGGTGAGGATGTCGGTTGCGCTTATGCGGCTGGGTCACCTGGACGAAGCCGAAAAATATATGCAAGCGGCGGCCCTACATTGGGGAGGCACCCTGCCACCAGGGGCATTGCTGCTTTCGCAAGCGGAGCTGGCCCTTGCATGGGGCCGCCCGGAACAGGCTAGGCAGCTGGTCATCACCTGGCAGAGTCTGAAGCAGCCTACCGTCTCGCTGAAGGAGCGGCTGATTGCCGAGCAGTTGCTGGCCGAGGCCGATCTACAGTCCGCGCGTTGGGATGCCGCCTTGCAGTCGTCTGAGCGTTCGCTAGCCGCCATCGGAGGGGCCAGCCAGCGCCCCGCGCTGGCCGACCTCGAGGCCCGTGTGCTTTGGACCCGAGGCCGCGCTCTTTTGGGAGATCAGAAGCCCGCGGCTGCCCTGCCGTCACTGCAGCAGGCCCTGGCTCTAATGGAGCCGGTGGTCGATCGCCATGCAAGCCTGCAACTTGCCAAGGTCCTAGGCTCTTTGGCGAAGGCTCAGATCGGAGCGGGACAAGCGCAGCAGGCGCAGGAAAGCGCCCGCCGGATGAAGGCCATCTTCGCCCGGCACCCTGATCCGGGGTCGGTCTTGCTTACCGAACTGGCTCACATCAACCTGCTCGTTTGGCACACCCCGCCCCGGGAGGATGGACGCAACAGCCTCGTACTATCAAGGCCTTGAACCAATCCGGCATTGGCGCCGACTTCTTTGCCCCGTGGTGCGGTGCCGTCAGCTCGTGATCTTTCATGACGGCATCTAGCACCTTTAAGGCTGTCACCGTCGGGAAGGACGTCGCGTAGGCCAGTGCCTGGGCTGCAATCAGTTCGGCAGTGCGGATTGGCATGCCGCTGCAGTCTACGGCGCTGAAGACCCCTTTCGGGGAGGCGAATCGCGGCGAGTCCGTGCAGTCTGTCAGGGCGCCGAACGATGCCTCGACAGCCGCGCTGGCCCTTCCCGACCTCGGCCAGGGCAAGCCTCGGCATGTTGTGTAAATCGCCTTAAGCCGCCGCAGCCGCCCAGGAATGCCAGCGCGGCAGTGAGGCTGGCCACGTCGGCATCAAAGACGTGGTAGGGCGGACTGAAGAAGTAGATGCCAGCCACCGCGCTCAACACGGCGATCAGGGAACCGGGCGCTAAGCCGCACAGATAGAGCGCCACCACGACAGCCGGCAAGAACGTCGAGAAGGCGAGTCGCGCCTCCACTGGCAGCAAGAGCAAACGGGCGCTCAGCGCCACGGCGAACAGCGTCAGCGCAACGCTGTACCTCGCCC